>JAILQN010000299.1 GCA_024699005.1 Clostridia bacterium | reverse complement strand
TACGCCTCGTTGACGATCTTTCCCGAGATATGTTCCGGCACGAGCGCGAACATAAGAGTTCCCGGACCGGAGCGTTCGATCTCGCGCCTGATATACTCATCGTCGTCCGTGAATTTTCTGCTCAGTTCCTCCGATATCCGGCAGACGGTCTCCCTGTCCTCTATGAATTCTATGCGCCCGAACACTATAACGGACCTTATATTCAAAGCCCATTCCCCGTCCCGTCGGAAGCCCTCGTCGTATACGCAGAAAGACGCTTTGTCATGCCGCCTCACGGCGTCGATCTTATGGCCCTGTTTCCCGCCGTGGAAATACAGCTTCCCGTCCTGCTCGTTGTAATAGTGATTGAGGGGCATACCGTACGGGTAATCGCAGTCGCCGAGGACCGGCAGGACGCCCCTCAGCTGCGACTTAAGGATATCGATACACTCCCCCTCCGGCAGCTGCTGTTTTTTTCTGACCATTGCTCGGAACATAAGTTTATCCTCCGAAATTCCGTTGCCCCGCTTCGCCGGCAGGTGAAACTTCACCTGCCGCAGGCAAACACAGTCCCGGCAAATTCCGCCGCGTCTCCGTTTACGCCGTCAAAGCGATAATCATATTCTCCGTCATCGAACGTTCCGTGCTTCTTTTCCAGCATCTGAGCGACAGGCGCAGGCAGATTGCCGTGCATGCGCGTCCTGAACCGTTCCTTGACAGTATCGAGGTCGGCGCTTACAAGGATCCTGACCGCGCCTTCCGGCAGAAAATCCATGAGTTCCCGTTCCGGGATCACGTAGATGATGTGATCCCCGTTTACTGCGTTTTCCAGTTTTTTCCGGAACAGTTCCGCTGCCGCGCTCTCTGATTTTGCCATTCTGAGATAATCTTTTCCCGTGACAATCTCAGCGCCGGTCACTTTTCCGATCTCTTCTGCAAGCGTGGTCTTTCCTGCGCAGTTTTCACCGATTATTCCGATAACCATTTTTTACCTCACAGTCCCCGGTTTTGTGCTGTCCGTACAAACCCGAATTTGGTGATTACGTTCAGTTTCTGTTTTCCAGAGTGCATCAATACCTTTGAAGTTATCCGGAATCCAAAAAACAGACGTTTTATGATATGTGTACACTTCTTCTACAGAGCCATTTTCATCAATTTGTTCTACAAACCTGTTCCAAATCACAATTCGATAAGTTAATGCGCAGTAATCTCTTGTTCCCCCGTCTTTATATGTCCCGCGTGGTATCGGAAGGAACAAAATCAAAAGGATGAGCACAATTGAGATGAATACAATAATTCGTTTCTTCAACATTATCTCCTTCTATAATTCCCGATTTATCGACATCCCGACAAAACCGAATCTGTCGCCGCAGTCACCACATCCAGACGATCAGATTATCGGACTGCGTCATCCCTAGTTTCTTCTGCAGTTCCAACGATCCAAGATTGCCTTTTTCCACCTGTCCGAACGGAACGTATCCTTTTTCCATTGTACGCGCCATGAGATGCTTCTGAAGCGCGGCGCCGAACCCTCTGCGCCTGTATTCGGGAAAAACGTGCAGGAGCCCCATGCTTCCTTCAAGATGTTCGCCGATGAAGCCGATCAGACTTTCCCCGTCATATCCGAGCAAAACGGATTTTCTGCCGACAAGCTTTTCAAGTTCTTCCGGGCTGACCATACCGTAGTTTCCGGTCAGCATCGGCAGATCGTGTTCATCCGCCTCTCTTACGGTCAATCTGCCGTCCACCGACGGCTTTTCACCGTAATACGCGACCTGATAACACTCGATTTTATCCGAAAACCCGTATCTTTCAAACGCTGTGATCCCGAGGGCATGGTCGGAAACCATCAGCAGACCGCAGTCACTGCCGACGTGACGGTCGAGCAGCGCAAGACCGGTCACGTTGTCCGTGCAGGCCAGTAAATAAGCGCCGCTGACACTGTCGCGGACCAGAAGCGCCTGATCCGTATCGGCGACGATCTCTCCGCTTCCGCGTTTCAGCACGCGGTCAAGACCCAGATAATCAATTCCGTCAATATTCATGGTCTGTTCAACAAACTTCGTTTTTTGATATCACTTCAAACCGGAATATGTTTTTACTGTTTTGTCTTATACACAAAGACCTCATGGATCTCATGATCGTATCCTTCATAGAAACCGCTCGGCATTCTCCGTTCCTCTCCTGATTGGTTTTTAAAGGACTCATTACTGTGGCAAAGCACTCCCGCACACCGAGCAAAACGTCGCCGCAGCCGGGTTTCTTGCACCGCAGCGGAAGCAGAACCAATTGTTGTTCTCGCTGCTCTTACTGTTCTTCACGCTCTTCACGCTCTTCACGGCGTCCCGCGCCTCATACAGCATTTTATCCTTGGGATACGTCACGGTATATCCGAACCGTTTTTCCGCAGCAGATCTGCCCGGCATGGTCAGATTCCACGTAAGCTTTCCGGTCTCTTCATTCAGTTCCGCACCGTCTGTTTCCACCCGGTCAACGGTGATCTGCTTCTCCGTGGAAACGGGGATCTGATCCCACACCAGCACATCGATCGGGTTCTCCCGGTTGTTTCCGATCCGGATCGCGTATTCTCTGATCTTCCGCTTCTGACCTTTCAGCAATACGTCCTCCGTTTTGGAGAGTATCTCTTCCCTTTTCGCGCTGACGCGCTCGTCTCTGCCGAGTGAGAGCATAAATTCCTCCTTTGTGAGATCAGGCGAAACAAAGGTCTCTCCGCAGTAATTCCCGTTAAGATAGATCCTGGCATCAGAGGGTTTCAGCGGCCACTCCGCGGTTTTCACAATGGCGGCGAGATAGGCGCTGTCATCTATCTGCGGCACGCACACCACCCGAAGCCTGACCGGGATCGTCTCCGTTTTCAGCTCCGCCGTCGTGCCGGTCGCACCGGAAACGACAGTGCGCGCGCCCGGCAGGCTGTATACAGTCATCGTATCGGCCTCTTCCTCCTCGGCGTTTGTCATGACCATCTGCTGCATCGACGCGGGAGCCGATTTGGCCCGGGCAGGTTTCATATTCGGCACGGAGTCGGACAACATGGCGTATGCCTTACCTGACGCCTGAGCATAATACCCACCGTCGTTCCAGGATCTGAAACCAAGACTGAGTTTCCTTATCTCGGGGATCTCCTGCCGTGCGGAAGGATTCCCGGTGTACAGAGACAGATGCACGTTTTCCCAATCCTCGCCGGAATCCTGCGTGATCCTCGCGCGGCTTACGACGCGGATCTCCTCTGCGTCTGCGGCAGCATGGATCTCATAGATACTTAACCAGTGCGCGGAGGAATCGGCATACTCCATTTCAAATGGGACCTCGCAATCCTGCGACGATTCAATGGTAAGCCGCACTACCCGGACCTCCTCCTTCCGGCGCAGCGCTTCCTGTTTCTTTTTCAGTTCCCAGCATTTGTCGCTCTGAGCCCGGATCTGCGTTCTCAATGACTCGAGGTTCGCAGGGAGCGCATTTAAGTAATTCTCGACCGTTTCGGCGGAACATTCCTCCCGGGCAGTGAAATTCCCGTTGGAGATCCAAAGCTCCTCTACGGTTTTCAGCGTCCGGATCCGGCTTTCAAGCTCGTCGATCTCTTCACTCAAAGCCTGCGAAGGCAGGCTTCCCGCCGCCTCTCCGAACGGCAGGATCTGCACGTCCGTACTGACGACTCCGGCGGGAAAAAACATACGGAGACTGTCCGCGTCAGCAGATTTGCCAAGCCCGGATACGATCACCTCGTTTGTTCCCGTACGCAGGCTCACAGCGGCACCACGCCGCACCACCGCGCAGTCTTTGTATACTCTTACTTCTTTGACCGATGTAAAAATCATATCGTTACCTCCGTTTTATCGTGATGCCCGGCGAAAGCTTTCGCCGTTCTTCTTTTTTGTTTACAGCGCTTCTGCTGTATATCGTGTCGGCTGATGCATACAAGAGTAATAGATCGAAAATGTTTCTTCTGAAAGCAGGCAAAAGAGATTCGTATCAGTTTTGTTGTTCACTTTTTTCCGGCTCAGGCTCAGGCTCAGACTCCCCCTCCGGTTCCGATCCGGACCCGGTCTCCTGGTGATTCTGCATATACCTCGCCGAGATCTTTTTATACAGTATACCGCCCGGTATGCTGAGCAGAGCCGTCACCACGAAAACTATCGCGGCGACCTCGAAATTGTTCGCCCCGAGATACGCGCCGCAGATCGTGGAGGACACTATCGCGGGGATACGGGCGATGGACGAGATGATCATGAACTCTGTCATATTCATATCCGTCAGGCCCGCAAAATACGTCATGGAATCCTTGGGCGTGCCGGGGACCAGATAAAAAATGAACAGAATGCGGTTGCGCTTCTCACGATCCTGCAGAAACCGCATGGACTGCAGCTTTTTCTCAAGGCGGAAAAGCCGCAGGATACGCGTTCCTATCCGCCGCGTCATGATCAGAATAATGATCGACCCGAGAATATTCCCCAGCAGGCACAGCATCAATCCCCCGAACCAGCCCCATACCAACCCGGCGACGATCTCTATCGGCTCCGTCGGTATGAATTTGACCACAGTCTGCAGGACGCGGATTGCGACAAAGACGATAATGCCCCAGACGCCGAATCCGTCGATCCATGCCTTGAAGCGGTCCGTGTCTTTGATAAGTTCGATCGCGGACTTTCCGAAGCGCAGGTACATATAAACGCAGGCTCCGACGATCGCCAGCATCGCGACGATCACAAGTACGCGCATGATTATCGTTTTTTTCTTCTCATTCATTCTGCTAAACTAACCTCTTTTATTGAATTGCCTTCCGGCTTTTGCTGCAGATCAATCGCGGAATCAATCATACAGGATATTGTTTTCAATTGAAAAATGCCGATGAATACGCAAGAAGCTGTCTTTCAAGCTCCGGTCCCCACCAGTCGCGGTAACCGGCGATGGTCGGATGGATATCGTCCTGCATATACAGGTCCCTCAGATCATCCGGGATCTGATTGAATTCCCTGCCGTTCCACAGATCAAGAACGCCGATATCATATTTTCCTTTCAGGGCATACAGGCGTCTCACCATCGCATCGTACCGGTCGCTGTCGTAATGAGAGCCGGTAAAGAACACGACCGGACAGTTCCGGGTGTCTCTGACGCAGTTGATGATAAATTCAATCGCGCCTGTGACAGTCGAGGTGTCGTACCCGTTCCCGCTGCAGATCTCTCCAAGCGGTATTTCCTTTGAGGCGTCGTTTGTTGAAAGCTGACAGATAAACAGATTGTAACGCGTGTCTGTGTCAAGCTTTCCGAGCCTGCTGACATAAGACAGATCTCCGGTATCCGCAAGCGTTGTGCCGCAGACGGCTTCTTTTGTGAAAGAACACCCGAATCTCGCGCCGAAATATTCCGGGATGGAACACGCCTGAGAATCATATCCGTATACGACGGAAGAACCGAGCACGCAGATATTCTTTCCCCTCAGAGGAGTATCGATCTGTTCAATTGAATCAAAACCGTTTTCCATGTTGTTTCTTTCGTCAAACCGGAATTTGTCCGGATTACGCGAGCGCTGAACAAACCACGTGCCGAAGGCACATATCGCGTCCGGAGGACATATCGCATCCGAAGGATATATCACATATTCCGCAGGAAGATATATCGCCTGAACATCTGCGATATATCGCCTTACGGCGATGCGATATATTTACTTTGCAAATGTGATATGCGCTCGCTGAACCCGCGCGCGATATGTTCGTCTTCGACGAACGTGTATTGAAGAAAACGCCCGCCAAATCCAGGTTTGTCTTTATCTGTTATCCGGCAAGTCAGGAATTCATCTCATCAACTATTCTTTTCGGCTTGACGGTCATTTCCACCCACGCAGGGACGAAACCGCTTTTCACTGCATTCCCGGCAGATCTGATATTTGCCCACGAAGAGCAATAAAACGGGACTTTTCCCCGGTTCAGGATCTCTTTGGCCAATCTGCCTGTCAGTGCGGATGCGATCCCTTGTCGTCTGTATTCCGGCAGTACGTCCACACCTATCTGCCACATCTCATCACAGTCAGCCGAACAGGCCGCCAAGCCTGCCGGTCTGTCATTATCATATGCTCCCATACCCAATACGTCCAGATGCCTGCGATCCTTACAGAGTGCATTGCTCCATTCCGGCAGATATAATTCTTTGAAATCTTCATGATCAAGTATGCGTATTTCATACGGGCATCCCGTATCAACTGTCTTGTTTACGTCCGGAAGATAATACTCCGCCATAAAACACACTTTATGCCCCCGTTCTGCCAATCTGTCGTTAAGCCAATGCATATTCGGTGTCTCAAAGCAATGATAAAACCCGAACTTGCCGATATACTCCGTCACAATATCTGATACTTCTTCCGTGGCGGCTGCAACGACGTTGTTCCCATAGGAAACAAAATTGCAGGTAAGCGGCTCTTTATAGTATTTTCGTGCATTCCTGCCCAGACAAAAGGGCACGACAACGTTCTTATCCGATAGAAAATCATGCGCCCTGCAGCCTATATCCTCAGCAGATTGCCTTAATGCGATTTCCTTTATCTCACTGTTAGTCATTGGTCAGACCTCTTCGTCCGTAGCAGATAGCCCCATCACCTGTCAGGTTGTCCTTCCTGTTTGAATCAGATATCCTTCATAAAAAGCCGCGATCGTTGCAACAGCACAGACGACTGCCGCACTGTATTTAAAATCTGTGAATGACAGTGTCAGCGGAAAAACGAACAGCAGACCTCCGGTCACCTTGTTTATTATGGAATGCACCGATATGAACTTTTTCCGTCGGATATATCCTGTTGCTATATTCGCCGCCTTAATGAATGCGATGCCGGCGATCCATATATACAGCCAGACCGGAACGTCCGATACCGGAAGCACTTTTATCAGGCAAACCGCAACGAATACGATATCTGCGACCGTATCCAGCTTTGAACCGAACTCGCTGACAGTGCCCGTTTTCCGTGCGACCGCCCCGTCTGCCATATCGCTGACCCCGGCAGTGATATAAAAAGCATAGAATGCCGGTGAAAACACAGGGCAGAACAGCAAGGCGACGCTGAGCACCATTCTGATTCCCGTTATGATATTTGCCATTTTACACCGGCGTCCCCACTTCTATAAGATTCCCGTCCGGATCATAGAAGCGTATCACCTTCTGCCCCCAGCTGTGAGTCATGAGTCTGTTGACGTATTTCACTTCCGGATAATACTCTTCAAGCCTTGTGATAAAACCTTCAATGTCCGATTCCTCAAAATAGAGCTCGCCGGCATTGTTTTCCGGAATGATCTCTCTGCCGAGAAACTCTTTCCAGTATTTCGCCTCCTGAAGTACCAGTCCTTCCGTCAGGATCAAATTTCCGTCATTGTCAAGGACCGTTTCAAGCCCGAACAGATCATGATAAAACCGTTTTGCCTTATCTGTATCTTTGACCACTATCAGTACGTTCTTCAGCTTCATCAGTTTACACACACCTTCTCACATTCATTCGGAATACTTAAGCTTATAGTATTCACTTTTTGTTACTCAGGCAAACGACAGTCCCGACAAACCGGAATTTACAGATTCCCTGTCCTTATCCAGAATCGTTTCATTCTACATCCGTCTACTTCTATGATGTTTTCAAGCTGTCCTCCATTTGCTATAATTGTCTTCTCACTGGCAATATTGTCTGCATTACATACC
>JAILQN010000274.1 GCA_024699005.1 Clostridia bacterium | reverse complement strand
GATCAGCGGTCCCTGCTCGAAAGAGAAACCGTCCTGCTTTGTCAGAGCCATAACGCCTCCGGGTTCTTTGTTTTTGTCTGTCAGGACGACCTCGTGTCCGTCCCGCGCGGCGCAGACGCCGAAGGTCAGGCCGCCCAGTCCCGCTCCTATTACAGCGATTTTCATTCTCCGTCCTCCGTGATCGCTTCGTAATCCACGCCCATGGTCTCGTTCACTTTGCGCCGCAGCAGGAACACGGAAACCAGTATGCAAGGCAGCGCGAACAGTCCGCAGATCAGCCACAGCGGGGCGAACAGGATCCCGATATTCACGAACGCAAAGCCCGCTGCCATACCGACGTAGACCAGCAGCCCCTCCGCGCCCATTATCGACGCGCGTATGTGCGTGGGCACCATTTCTGTGGAGATGATCTCCATATAGTCCCTGCCGATCCAGTAGCCGCCGAGGTAAAGCCCGTAGCCCACGCCCACGACAGCCGGATTCCACGCCCCGTTCGCGCTGACGATAAACAGAACGAAGGACGCGGCGCAGATCAGACCGAATATGAATACCGTCTTCTTCCTGCCGATCCTGTCCGCAAGGAAACCGGATACGATCACCGCGCCGCAGTACAGGAACGGATAACAGAATTCCGCGGTGGTGATGTCTTCGGTGGACATATCCGCCCGGTACATAATGGATTCGTAGTTGGTCATGGCCACAATCGCGGCGTCAAAAAGCATTTTGATAAGGACCAGCGTACGCAGATCTTTATGTTTCCGGATATATCTGATCGCCGGCAGGATACCGGCGCGGACCTCCGTCTTCCGCTCGGAGAGACCGGCGGCTGCGTCCGTATTCTCCGGACTGCGGCGTGAACGCAGCACGGTGATCCGTTTATCCATAAAAACGTGGGTCTCTTTTACGAGCAGCACGATCAGCACCGTGACCGCCAGCCCGAAAAGCCCCGGCAGAAGGTAAACGTTGCGCCACTTGGTGGGGTCGTTTTCCATCAGCGTCGCGCGCATGGCGGGGATCGCCACCGAGGACAAACCGCCGAGTCCCTTAAGAAGACTGTATACCGTGGCGCGTTTTTCCTTCGGCGCTTCCTCCAGCACGTAAAGGATCTGGATATCGCTGCCGATAAAGAACGAGAGCATAAAGCTGCCTATAAGAAAAACGGGATAGCTTCTGCATATATAGATCACGAGCAGACTGGCCGCCATTCCCGATGCGGACATCGCAAACAGCGGCTTCCGGCCGATCTTATCCGCCAGTGATTTGTAAAACGGCGCGAGCAGCGCCAGCGCATACCCGCCTATGCTGATGGTATTGTGCAGCGCCAGCCCTGCCTCGTATTCATAACTTTTGCCGAATACGGCGCCGTTTACGAAGAATTCGGTAATAAAGCTGGAAGTAATGTTCCCGCCGATATTCGTCGCCAGATTATCCAGGATATCCGTAAGAACGATAATTATGAGAAGCACCGCGAAATAACCGGCGTAGCGCTTTTTGGAACGCATTGCCTCCAGCCGCGAGAGCTCCCTTGTTTCCCGAAGCACTTTTTTATCCGTGCCGCCCGATTTTTTCATAACGCGCTCCCTTCAACGTATCGGTCACCGCTTCAGTTTCCTGTACCCGGTCTTAAAGACCAAAAGATAAAGATCCCCGCAAGATCAGGTGTCTTTACTTTAAAGTCCGCAGTTTTTCTGGCTTATCAGCCTTTCTTTTATAAGCCCGACAAAAGACTCCGGCGACGTCACCCTTACCATCGGCCCGAAAGACAGCAGCCTTATAACAAGCTCCGTCTCGTCCTCCGCGTCGTATCTGAGCGTCACCCTGTACCGGTCCCCGTCCAGCTTTTCCGCCTGTTTCTCAAAATGAGCGAAATGGAGAAGCACCCGTTCCAACGCGCGCCTTCGGTCAAACAGCTCGAATTCCACCGTACGTTCCCTGTCTCCCGCGGTTTTCGAGTCATAAAAAACGAACGGCTTTTTATACTGCTCACAGCTGACGATCCTTCCGAGGTTGACGGTCCCGCCGTATCTGCAGCCGGAGCCGATCAGCCTGAATTTATCGTCTTTTTCGGAATACTCCAGCTGATCGGGCATCATTATCACGTGGGTGCGTCTGCCCTTTCCGCCGGTCATTTCGATATGCAGAGGCGTCCTGCTGCGGATCGCGCCGAGTATCAGGCGGAAGTTCCGGATATACTCTTCGTCTTCGTAAGGATCCCCGTCCGAATATTTATCGAATACGGAAAAGTCATCCGGACCGAAAAGCGGCTCGACGCCGGGCAGCTCCGGCAGTTCATCAGAAAAAAGCCTGATCCTCGGATCGGAAAAAACCGCTTTCAGCCAGCGTTTTTCAAGCGTCGTGAGCGGCATGGTGGGGGCGTTTTTCAAAGGAGTGGTGCCGTCCCGGCGGATAAGCTGCCACCTCTCCCCCGTTATCGCGGGTTCAATATTCAGAACGCTTTCGCCGAACGCGTTTTCGCTGATGATCTCATGCAGTTCGTCCTTCCCGAGAGGACGTTCCACCGCGGCTCTCAGCACGGCGGCGACAGTATTGTAATAAGCGCCGTAAAGTTCGCTGAACATCACGGAGAGTCACCGCCTTTCACGCCGTAAAGCGCGTACATATCCTCAATATCACTCCGGAACTGCGCTTCGAGCTCCCTGTTTGAAAAGCTGATGTCCGTGATCCTGCAGATGAACGTCCTGATCCACGGGACAAGTTCGCTTGAATCGAAGACGTCGGCGCTGAACCGGGCGTGTCCGTCGTCAGTGATCTCCACCGTACCGCAGCGTTTTTCGCGTTCAAGACGCATGGGGATATGCGTTTCGTCCGGCGCGTATACGATCGTGAATTCCACGTGTTCCGTACGGTCTCCGGATCTGCTCTGCGTGCTGACGCCCCAGATATAAGGCGTCATTCCGTCGAGCGCCTCACGCAGCCGGTCAAAGCTGTCGCATTTATCTTCAGGCTTTACCGAAAGGATATTGTCCGTTCTGAAAGACGTGATCCGTCTGAAACGCGGAACGTACGCCATAAGATACTGTCTGCCGCTCACCGCGCTGATCATTATACGGAGAGGCACGACCTGATTTTCCGTGACGCTGTCCCTGTAACGGTTCACGGTTTCAAGCAAGACGCATCTTTTTTCACCCATCGCCTCAAACAGCCGGCATACTATATCACTGTCCATGGCGCCGGTAATATAATGATGCTTGAAAGTAAAATGTCCGTCGTGCCGCTGCTCCTTATCGAGAAGATAAGAGCCGATCACGCCGCAGGGAGCGACCTCCGAAAAGAAATCGAGAATATCGGTGTCGTGAAATCCGACCGTACCGGCGCGCCGGTAATACATCGTTTTTCCGCGTTTTTCCGATACTATGATCCCTTCGGAAACATATTCGTTGAGTTTTTTGCGGACCGTGGACGAATCAAATGCTTTGTACCCGCTGAAGGAAAGAAGATACCCGTCTATCCTTTCCGACAGTTCATTCAGCGTCAGCACGGTATCTGGCGAACTCAGGATGTCGAATATCATAAAATGCAGCGTAATATCGCCGTCGGTAAAGCTTTTCGTTTTCCACGCCTTGTACAGCGGGTTGTGACGCGAGACCCGGCTGTCTATGGAAATAAACACGTTCTTCCCGTCAGGCGTCTGTCTGAACCCCATATGATCGCCGAGCCAGCTTTCCAGACGCCGGCGTTCGTCGTCATAGGAACGGGCGCTTTTCTTCGTATATTCGTCACGGCTTTTGAAGCCGTATACGTAGAATTCCCGCATATAGTCGCGGATGCGGTCGAAGTTTTTTATCAGCTCGCTGTAAGCCATGACGAATACCTCCCTTCCTGCGGTATTCCGGGAGCAGAAACTCTCTCCCGCCGAACGGACAGAATATTGCCTATTCGGTTTTGTCTTTTTCTTCTTTCCTGTCTTTCTCTTCCTTCCTGTATCTTTCTTTGTTCAGCCCTTCCAGAAAACCCGCCGTGATGATGCCCGACGGCAGGGCGATTATCGCGATACCGAACACGGACGACGCCATCGTCACGATCCTGCCTACCGTCGTAACAGGATAAATATCGCCGTATCCCATCGTGGTCAGAGAGACCATCGCCCAGTATATGGCGTCAAAGAAATTCTCAAAGGAATCGGGTTCAACGTTGAAAACGACAAGCGCGCAGATCAGAACGTATGCGAACGCCAGCAGCCCTACGGTCAGAAAAGACTTCTTTTGCGTTATGAATACGTTTTTGATGAGCTGTATGCTCCTTGAATACCGGACGGCCTTAAAAATCCGGAACACCCGCAGCGCCCGGAACAGCCGGAACACCTTCAGGATCCGGAAACCGCTCTGGATCACATGCAGCGACGGCAGTATGCAGAGCAGATCGATTATCGCCATAGGCGTAAAAGGGTAAAGAAAAAACGACAGCGTTTTTTTGCCGAGCTTCATATCCGCCGTTGACAGCCGGAGCAGATAATCCAGAACAAATATCACAGCCGCGGTTTTATCGATCCAGAAGAAAACCGTGTTCTCGGATTTGAACGCCAGCGGGATCATGCTCGCAATTATAACGACCATCATAAACACGTCGTATACGTTGCTCAGCCGGTCATCTTCCTTCGCTGTTTCTATTATTTCGAATAATCGTTTTCTCATATCGGACCTTTCCATGCAAAGATACATACAAAGTTTTGCGTACCGGATATATACCAAACTGATTATAACACGCTTTTCCGCGCGAATTCTACCCCCCGCGAAAAAAAACAAAAAAACTCCTGACTCTCACGCCGAGTCATAGTGTATCATATGTTCTGCGGGGCGACAGATATGAAGATGCGTATCGGGGGATCCGCCTTGCTGACGGGCGTGAGCGTGCGGACGCAGCATTATTTCACGCCGAAGCCCGCCCTGCCGGCAGGCAAAGCGATTATATATATTACCGAACCATGAAAGGAGCCAGAAAACCGATGAAAACAGCTGACGGCAACGGATTTGAAAAATACAGATCGGAAGCGGAACAAAAGTGGGGCGGCACGGCGGCTTACGCCGAGTATTCCGCCAAAACAAGGGATTATTCCGAAGAGAAGTTCGGCGATATAAGCGCCGGCATGGAAAAGATATTCGGACGGTTTGCCGGATGTCTTGAAAACGGCTCCGCGCCGGATTCACCTGAAGCGCAGGAGCTTGTATCGGAACTGCAGAAGTATATTACCGGGAACTTCTACACCTGCACCGACGCCGTCCTTGCCGGCCTCGGCCGGATGTATACCTCCGACGAACGCTTCAGACGGAACATCGACCGTCACGGCGAAGGCACTGCGGGATTCATAAGCAGGGCGATAGAAACCAAAGTAGGATACGACCGCTGATCGGATCAGATCAACAATATGTTGTTCTGCACCTGATTTGTACCGGGCAAACAGAAAGGTAAAGCATGCCGTTCCGCCGCAGGGACAGATCCGGAACGTATAATAATCATTCCTGGTATTCTACGGAGGGATCTGTCAGATCTCACGTAGACAAACATGACGAAGGCAGAGCTTTACGTAAGATGATCGCACGAAAGTCAGGATACGTCTAATTTAAAAAAAATAATTTGAAGCATCCGGATATTTATGATAAACTTTGTATTATTATACATTTTTGTACAAAAAAGCCGATATGGATCAGGTTGCACGTTCGTGAAGGTTTGTTGCTCGTTTTAACGATGAAACGATAAAAGAATGGCTGCAAGTCTTACCGAAGGTATCCTGATCAGTATTATTACGGAATTGACAGGTGGATTCAATGATAATCAGATGCGGTTTGATTCTTAAGGATGCAGTCAAAGAGAACGAGCTGACAAAGGCCCTGATTTCGGCTGCTTTAAAAATCCATGATCTTTCCTTATCCGGAGATACCGAAAACGATACATTGGAGAATCGGGATATCGATATAGCGTATTATCCGGATGATTTTGATTTACTGCTGAAAAACTTTGATTCCCTTGACATGATATTTGTTTCTTATGATTTCCTCAAAACGCATCAATCAGATCTGCAGAATCTTTTTTTAAAAAATCCATGGTGTATGTCTATACCGGTAGGAAATCCAAAAGAAGAGATCTGCAAATATTTGCTGCTTCGACCTGCGGGACATCTTGACGGCTCAGATGACCAGACAGGAATCATGAAGTACAGTTCTATGTGTTTTGACATGCTGAGAAATAGCGATAACGTTATTCAGATTTCAACGAAAAAGGGAGATTATTCGGTTTCCATATCCGCTGTGGCGTATTTCCAAAGCGATTTAAAGTATGTCATGTGCGTAAGCAGGGACGGCACTGTTTATAAAAAACTCGGCAAGATGGACGATATTGTTGCACCGTACTCTAAATATTTCTTCCGAGTCCATCAAAGCTTTGCAGTCAATTATTCGGTCATATCAGTGTATGACAAAACCATGCATGAGATCATCACAAATGAAGGTGTCAGAATCCCTGTAAGCAGAAAATATACAAAAGCGGTTAGTGATTATATGCAAAATATATCTGTTTGACGCTTAAAAATGAAAAATAGCCGTATTTATCTTTAACAATGGTATCATTTTGTTGTCATTCAAGGAGTTTTTCGTATGTCAGATCATATTTCAAAAAAGTTTTTTGACAGTATCATACCGGGCACGGAAGCAATACGACAGCTGTTGCCCGAAGAATTGGCGAACAAGCTTGACGGATTTGCAGAGGTGCTGGATTCATATATCGATAATGATAACGTTGTCCATATCAGAACATTTTCAAGTAACAACGAAAACCTGTCAGAATCGGATTTATGGGAAATCTATAAAACAGAAGATGACAGTTTGCCGTTGGAAGTTATATACGACAATTAAAACCGGAGGTTATTTAAGTGAAAAACAATGAAGTTTTGCAAAACGCATCCGCAATCGTATCGGACGCATTCAATGAAAAAACCGTGGCAAACAGCGAAGTCATCGCTGACAGAATCGTTTCATTGTTGAATAGCGTAGATGTTGACAGCAACGCAATTGAAGAGATCATCTCAGACGAGCTGAGTCATTCTTCCGCAAACCCGATCAATCGTGTTCTTGGCTTAAGCGGAAGAAAAATCATTAAAATCCAGGAAGTTATTTCCAAAATAAAATCAGCCGTTGAAGGATCCGATATCGATCTGTCGACGAAACCGATTTCTTTAAATGACAATGAATTCGAGACAGCGGTTATTGATCTGGCAGAAATACTTGCCGCATCGACAAACGAAGTAAAATCTCAGTTTGACGCACTATTGGAACAGAACCGGGATATGAATTCCGAACTGGATAAAGTTCAGAACCGTCTGAATCAGGAAATAATCAAAAACGAGAAAACCGAAAGGGACATTGGCATATGGGCACAGAAAGTTTTAAGCAGCGATGCGACAGATGAAACAAAAGATGCCGCAAATCAACTTCTTTATCATTTGTCTTTATCAGCAGTTTTCTCCGGCGATGACCTGCCATTGGCAAAAGAAGAGATGTTTGCCGAACTTCATTTAAACGATCCGGACAGTAAGAACGAGATACCGTGCATAATGTCGGGCGATAGAGTTGTATGCAGCGGAACAATATTTATCAAGTGACGGTGGAGGTTATATAAAATGTCAAAAAAAGCTTACATAGGGTATGATCTCGGTGACGGAGAAACTATCGTAGATCTGATTGTAATAGACAAGCAGTTGGTAACACAGGCTATACCTTTTCAGTTCAAGAATGTTACCATGCCGGATTCCACTCAATGCGGTGTGGCTATTCCGACGGTTTACGCTTTTGATGATAACGGAGGTTTTGTTTTTGCGTCGAAAGTAAGCAGGTTCCCGGATAAATACAGAAACATACAAGCCAATTTCAAGCGTCGGCCAACAGACCTGACAGGTGAAATTTCCGAGGAAAGAAAGCAGAAAATAATATCCATGTCGGATAACGGCATGCAGATCAGTAAAGACGAATTCCCCGAACTGAATAACGAGAGTTTCGAACAATTCGCAGAATCTGTCATTTCTTTTACCAACAACGTGTTCTGCGCTCCGAATTTTTACGACAGAATTAAAGATGAAATATCCGATTGTGAGTCTGTCACATTCTGCGTAGGACATCCTACAAAGTGGAACGACCTGGATATTGCTGTATACAGAGCTGTTCTTTCTCAGTCGGTTTTGGGTGATTCGACATTTGAGGATAAGCCTGCCGAAATCGTATTGGCAGCGGAATCCCGCGCAGCGTTTCTCTATGTTAAAAACGACAAGAACAATCATCTGGTACCCGCCGACGGATCCTCGGTATTGCTGATAGACATCGGTTCTTCTACTATTGATCTGACAGTCATGTCGCCTGACGGCATCAATCACCTGTATAATGACGGCAGCACCTATCTTGGCGCAAGATGTATCGACTATCTGATAAAAGACTGGTTTATACAGAATCTTGATCCGACCATGAGACAAGGTTACGTGGAGCTGGCGAAATTGAACCCGACTTTTGATAACGGCGTGCTGCTGAATTGCCGTAAAGCTAAAGAAGACATTTTTTCCGCAGGCGGAATGACATCGATTTTTGTTCATGGATTGATGCCCGTGGATCTTGACCAGGATACAGTAATGGATTTGATAAAAACGGCTTCTGTCCGTAAGGCTGTTGAAAAGACCGCGAATCTGAACGAACGCGAAGCTGTCATGATCGGAGAAAAATCCTGGCTGGACTGTTTCAGTCAGTTTTTCAGAGAACAGAAACGGAAAATCGACAGCCACGGACTTAAAATCGGCAAGATCATCCTGACCGGAAGCGCGTCCAAAATGTCCTTTGTCAAGGATACGATAAATGATATTTTTCAAGCGGAAATCCTTTATGATTTTGACCCGGCGCGCACAATATCAAAAGGGCTTGCGCTTGTCGGTCCCGCGAATGAGACATCCAAGGAGTTCCAGAAAGATATCAGGAAGTTTATTAATGAGGACTTGCCAAAATTGATAAAAGATAAATACCCTCTTCTTTGCAGCCGTCTTTCCGGCATAATAGAAACAGAGGTCCTGAGCATCGTAAAAACACGTGTTTCACAATGGAGGGATATGAAATTTGTTACACTTGACGACATGAACAACGCCATCGAAGCGGATTGTTCGGAAATAAATATAAACAGACTTCTTGAGAACAATGCCGATTTTATAAAGGCTTTATCACAGTGGTTCAGCTCCGATATCGGCGAAGCTCTTAAGAGAAAGCTCGGCGAAATCTGCCAAAAATACGGAGTAAAAAACATGTCGATAGCAGATCTGGACTTATTCAGAATAAACGATGTGAATATCGGCAAGGTAACATTGAATCCTACGGAGACGATTGTCGGTGTGGTCAGCGGCCTGTTGGCGGCTGTCACCGGAATTGTCGCAGGCATTCTGACGCCGATAGTTGTCGGTACTGTTTTGGGTATAGTATTGCCGTTGATATCCGAAACACTGTTTATACTCGTGCTTGAAATTCTCGTTGCTGCCTGGCCCGTGGGAGATATTGTTATCATTGCCATTGGAGGTATTGTCGCGGCAAGAGCCGTCCTGAGGGGCACAAGTAATATAAAACGTGAACTTCAGAAAAAACTGCAGGCATACAATCTTCCGCATTTTCTCCGCAACATGGTTAAGGACGCCAAAATAAACAAAAAGCTGACAGAAGCGGATATCAAAGGAAAAATCGAGTTATCTCTTAAAGATAACAAAGTTTTTGAAAGTGTCAAAAAATCCATAGTTGAAAGTTTATCTGCTCAGATAAGACAGCGCGCCGACAGCATCAAATTTTCAATCGAAAGCAGATAAAAAGGTCTTTCTGCGGCAATTGCTTCGCGCAAAATTGCCGCAGATGCTTTTCAGGGAGAATAATATGAAATTAGAACTTGAATATGATCCTGTTTTCCCAAAACTGGATGTAACGATCAACGGCGAGCAAACAAACAGAAACGATCCGTTCGGATTCCTTTATGCTTACAGCGGAAGGATCATACAAAGCTGGATAAACGGCTTGAATCATGTCAACGGCTTTGCATATGAACTGAATTCTTTGAGACGCGGTGATTATTGCGAAATAGTCTTTCGCGGAAGAGAATCGGACTATGAGGATTTTCAAACCGCAATTAAAAATGAACGGGACATTGTTTGCAAATTTGAAGCAAAAGACGTGGTTTCTGAATATAAAGACAAAATCGACTCATCGTACGAACTGATCAGTAATTTTATATCCGAAAAATACCGATTTGCCATCGGAAATACATCCGGGGAAGAAGTCAAACAATCGTTTTCTGAACTGTTTCACGAAGAATCCGGCAAAATAAATGATTATCTCAAAGCGTTTAAAGAAGCAGACGGTTTTGTCAATGCGGACGATGAGACATCATTCTCGACGGCAAAGAAAAGCATCGGGACGTGCGTGCGCATAAACGGAGACATATTTGAATCCTTCTCCGGATTTGAAACAGTTGAAAGTCTTTATTCCGGTCTGCAAAGAGCACCTGGAATGGTCTTTTGCGTTTTCTCTGATACCGGACGGGCGGATTTATTTAAGGATTATGCAAAAACCAAAGGCGGCATGTTGTCTCAGGTATCCATTGTTATAAGTGATGCGGAAATACATGCCGCTGAAACAGAAAGCAAATACATACAAACAGCAGTATTGCGTGAAAAAATCAAGTACATAAAAAGAATTATTTCTATTCTGGATAATACTCTCTCAACAAAAGACGACTTGCAGGAACAAATTGATACATTGCAAAACTCAACAACAATAGAACAAACGCTGAAACGTATCAGACTTGACAGACAACTGCAGATGCTTACCAGGCTTTATGTCAAAATGCAGGAATTTCCGGTTTTTTTCAGCACTGACTTTTAAGGAGACCAGCTATGAAAACTGATTTGCAACCCAGAACACATAATAATGAGATAACCGACGAAAACGACAGTTTTTTGAATAAACTATCCTGGGCTGAATTTATAATCAGACAGACCCACTATGAACAGTTGAGCGTTCTCGGTCTGAACAAACTGTCGAGGGAAATAGCATCGATGAATCCGGTTGAGGCCCTTTGTTTATTTAAAATAAACGAGCTTGTATTTGACTCGGACAACAAGGACGAAGACAAACTGATATCAGTGTTCAAAGCTCTTCATGCATGCGGCGCTTCGGCGTTGATCATGTTAAAGCATGAGAATGAACATAACGAATTGTATATCGGCGCTATCAACAAACAGCGATATGAAAACAGTCAATACCGAAATACGATCCGGGAAGTATTGCTAAGCAGTATACAGGGAAATCTTCCCGGAACGGAACTGACCGAATTCGACGATACGAAAGTCATACAATCCAAATTGGATGATTGTCTTTTTAACGATTTCAACACTCAATGTGTTTCATCAATTTCATGCGTCGCAAGAGAAAACTCTTCAGGCAACATGTCGGGTATAGAAAGATTGCTTGAAATATCCGAAAATAAAAACTTCACGCTTTTGATCATCGCAGATCCGTTAAGCCGCTTAGACGTAGAAAACGTCAAACTGGCGTATGAAGAACTCAGCACCAAACTATCTCAGGCTGAACAGATAAACTACAGCCTTCAGACCGGGACAAATTCTTCAATCTCGGTCAATTATTCCGAGAGTCTGGGTAACAGCATAGGAAAAAGTGTGGGAGAGACGCAGAACCATACCGTCGGTTCAGGCTGGAGCAAACAGCGAGTCAGCGTAATGAAAAGCGCTCTTATCGGAACGATTGCCATGTCCAAAAACCCATTCAGGGCAAACCCAATTGCGGCACTTTTTCCACAGCCGACAGATACACATCACGAAGACTATTCTTCGGGAACGTCAAACAGTACCAATATGCAGATACAGGTCACCAGACAGGAAGGCGGTGGCGAAACAACCGGTACATCCGAGGGGCAAACCATTTCTTATACCTACAAAAACCGTCGCATAAAAGAACTGAACAATCAGATCGACGACTTGCTGAAGTGGATAAACGAAAGGGAAAACTGCGGAGTTTTTAACTGCTGCGCATATGTCCTTTCCGGAAGCGCAAGCACCAATCTGCTTGTTGCGAGTCAATATCAGGCACTGATGCAGGGAAAAGGAGACGTGAGTCTCCCATGTGCTATTAACACATGGACACGGGCAAACGACGCAGACTCGGTGCTTGAATATTTAAGACACTTTTCGCATCCATCATTTGCAATTCCCGATATCAACAGCAGTTTTACACCGGGAATGCTGATGAGCAGCATCGAAGTCGCGCGCCATGCCGCACTGCCAAAAAAATCCGTTCTCGGAGTTACCGTTTCAAACTATACCTCATTCGGAAGGGAGGTATCGTATAAATCCGAGGAAAAACCCGACCGACAGATTAATATCGGTTCGATCGTTCACATGGGCAAGGTTCGGAGCAAACAGCCGGTCCTTTTGAATCTTGAAAGTCTTTCTTCCCACACTTTTATCGCGGGAACAAACGGATCCGGCAAATCCAATACTGTATTCAAGCTGCTTGAGGAATTAAAAAAGAATAAAATCCCGTTTTTTGTGATAGAACCGGCCAAGGGTGAATATAAGAATGTTTTTGGCCATGACGATGATGTTTTCGTATATGGTACGAATCGGAAAAAGACGCCGCTGCTCAGACTGAATCTGTTTTGGTTTAACGAAGGCACGGATATAAAGGAGCACATAGTCAACCTTATGTCGGTTTTTACGGCGTGCTGGTCCATGTATGACGCCATGCCATCTGTGTTGAACACAGCCATAGAAAACGCATATCGTTCCTGCGGATGGAACCTTAAAACATCCAGATGCAGCAAGACTCCTGCCGTTTATCCGGTTATTGAAGATGTCATAGCCGAACTGAACAAAAAGATGGAATCCACATCTTATTCAAATGAAGTCAAAGGCAATTATATCGGCGCGCTCTCCACTCGTTTGGAAGCTCTTTCATCAGGTATATACGCTGATGTGTTCGGCGAGGAAAACATTTCCGATGAAGAATTGTTTGAGCGCAATGTCATTGTCGACTTGAGCAGGGTAGGTTCTGTGGAAAGCAAGGCTCTTTTCATGGGAATCCTTGTGAATCGACTTGTGGAATTCAATCAGCAAAGAGATGCGTCAAATTCGGCCTTGCGTCACGTTACTGTGCTTGAGGAAGCACATAATCTGTTGCCGAATGTCGGGTATTCACACTCGGCTGAAAGCTCTGATATGCTGGGAAAATCTGTCGAAATGATTTCTTCGGCAATTGCCGAAATGCGTTCTTACGGAGAGGGATTTATTATTGCGGACCAATCTCCGGGAATGTTGGACAAATCCGTTATCAGAAACACAAATACAAAAATCATTCTCTGTTTACCCGACGAAGCAGACCGTAATGCGGTAGGCACATCAATGGGGTTAACTGCAGATCAGATATTTGAGCTTTCACGTCTCCGCACCGGTGTTTGTGCCATTTATCAAAAGAATTGGCTTGAGGCGGTGCTTTGTAAAGCAGATCTGGCAAAGCATAAAGCCGTATCATATGTTTTGCCGTCTGAAAATGAGCCTGATCCATTAAATCAAGACGAGGCTGTCAGCGAATCGGAACTTACAACCGCAAGAGGAAAGGCCTTTGAGTTTTTGTTGCTGCACAGCGGAAACTCAAACAGGGATCCGGACCGTTCGGCACTTAGGACAGCTGCGCGACAGCTTGCGTCTGGAAACGATTATGATATCAAACTCGGCGAGTTGCTGCATTCTGCAATTATTACAGGGAAAAAGCGGTCTCGCGGAGAGCTGTCTCCCTATTCTGATTTATTGCTTGATATCATAGGCGGCCCTGCAGTTTGGGATACTCTGCTTCCCGAGGTCAATGGACATAATCCGGAGATATTTGACACCAAGGCAAAAGATATATTCCGAAAACACATTGTCTGTGATGATGAAACAATGAACGAGTTGGTAAATCTGTTTTTGCAAACAAAAGGTTCTTTGCCGAGAATCCGCATGTTCTACTCCGTATGGAAAGAAAAATGTTTCAAATAATGGATGTTCAAAGTCTAAAAATGAAACAAAGATAATATTTCATTTTTTTGAATTATTATAAACTCACTGATTATCTGAAAGGAGAGTAATAACATGAACTTATTGGACAAGTATCTTGAATCACCCGAAACAGAAGAAATCAAGGTCGAATCACTCGAAAATATGGAAGCGACGCTTCCTTATGAGTATACCGATTCGCTTGAGGGACTGAATGGTGAGGGTGTAATGGTTGCGGGACGTCCACCCGAAGCCATAGCTGAGCGTTTGGATTATAATCAGGGCGATAATCCTTTCCGCGCTTCGGGAAACTGCGGTCTCGTTTCGATCTCCAACTTTTTGAATTTATGCGGCATCGAAACAACTGAGAACGAGGTTACGGAATATGCCATGGAACATAATTTCTGTTCTAACAGATTCTTTGCGCACCGAAGTGATCGAGGCGGAACCACTACAGAGATGCAAATGGACATTCTGAGACATTATGATGTACAAACAAAAGCAGAACTATCAATAGAAAACGGAGGAACGGCAGACGCTGAATTCGTTGCACAAAAGATAGAACAGGGACACGCTGTAATGTGCGGCGGAAACGCCGGTTACCTTTGGAATAACGCAAACGCAGTCGGACCGGGAGCCGCGAATCATGAAATAACATGCGTTGAAGCAGTAAGGGATCCTGAAACTTTCGAACTGAAAGGAATTGTCATTTGCGACAGCGGAAGAGGATTGGAATCCGACAGCAAGCGACTCTTGACCCCTGAAGAATTTAACACATTCATAAATGTTGAAGGCGGAGATGTCGTATATTCGACTGATCCGCTCAGACTGAATACCATATAAGGAGGAATCACAATGAAAATGAATTATATTACCCGAAGATCGGCAACACAAAGTGTTGTTTCCGATATTATTCATGGTGCACCGATTATTTCGGAATTTATTCCTTATAAGCCGGGGGAATATCTCTTTGAACGCGCTTTTCTGTACAATTTAGGAGATTATAATACCAACTCCCTGACAAGACCGTTTGCGTCTGTCACTGTATTCAGTGAAACTTGCGAACTTCTTGAGTATAAAGATGTTGTGATCTCCGATTTTGCAGATACAGAAAAATGGCCTCTGGATATTTCTTTGGACGCGTCTGTCCCTGTCGCAGAAACGGCTGTTGAACAAGGGAATCTGATTGCCGAATTACACGATTTTTATGACGAAATGATCCCGTTTGTGTTTGAACCGGTGAGCACAGCTGAACAGAAAAATATTATCATTAAATGGTTCGACCTTTTTAAGAAAACCATTCCCGATTCTCTCAAGCCGTTTTACGAAGCCTTATCGCCCGACTTTTTTTGCTGGGTAAACAACTCTGTATCAGACAAATAAATGCGTTCTTTTGCAGCCGCTGCTACGTTTATTGCAGAAGAATCAGAAAAAGACATCCGATGCACAAAAGCATACATGCGTATGCAACGTATGCTGCGGCTGCAGCTATGGAATCCGTTTTTTCACCTTATAAGTGCTGATTCACCGCCGCTTATGTAAGAACATTTATTATATTAAGAAAGGAGTGTCTGTCATGGAGAAAACGACCTTCAACTCCGATAAGATGTATACCTACATCCGCGGGTTCGCCACAGGGCGGGAGATGAAGCAGACGCTCTGCGCTCTGACGTTCGCCCGGAAGAAGCACGAAGGGCAGAAGCGCAAGAGCGGCGAGCCGTATATCGTCCATCCGCTCACAATGGCGTGCAACGCGCTGAGTCTCGGCATCAGGGACGACGACGTGATCGCCACGATCCTGCTGCATGACGTGTGCGAGGACTGCGGCATCAACATCAAAGAACTGCCGGTCAGCGACAACGTCAGGCACGCGGTGGATCTTATGACCTTCCGTGTGATGGACGGCGAGACCAAGGAGACGGCAAAAACAAGATATTACAATCTGATACTGGGGAACCGCGCCGCGACGCTGACCAAGCTGATCGACCGCTGTCATAACGTGTCCAGCATGGCGGGGACCTTTTCCACCGGAAAACTGAAATCGTATATCGACGAAACGCGGCAGTACGTGCTGCCGCTGCTCAAAAAGGCGAAGGAACAGTATCCGGAGGACGCCGATATCTTTTTCGTGCTGAAATACCATATCACAAGCGTTGTGGACGCCATCGACTGCACACTGCAGGCCTGCGGCATGTGACATACAGACAAAACAGAAGAGGAGACGGAAATGAATATCAGAGTGATGATCCGGCCTGTGGATATCACAGAACTGTCCGGTGCGCTGAATGGGTTGAATTTCTTTTTTCCGGGACTGCGCAGACGAAGCGCAGTTTTTCTGAAACCGAAACTGTAAAAGGCCGGGTGGTGGTTCGGCAAAAAAGCCCTGCAGAAGAAAGGTATCAATCTGTCGCTCAACAGCCTGGAGCTGCTGGTCGATGTCGATAAAAACACAGTGGACGGCTGCATAATTGCCGTCGAAGACATCGACTATCCTCAGATCACAGCGCTTTTGATGCCTGATATTAAAGAAATGCTGGCAGAACGGCAGGATCTGCAGCCGGTACTTGAAATACTGGAATTGCTGGGGCAGGATACCGATACAATCACGGGCGACGCGCTGTCCGTGATCGGACCGGAAAGAACCGAACAGATCATCCGGATCCTGCTGACGGCTTACAACGACCGCATCTGCGATGTGATAAATCAGAAACTCGGCAAAAAACAGGACATGGTCAGGATCAGTGAGATAATGATCCTGTAAGGAATATGACGGCTGCGAAGAATGGATACATGAACTGCTGTCCATATTCGCCGGAACATGACCGGGATACGGGCGAAAAGAAAGGAGCGATAAATATGATCTTTCAGCAAAACAACGATCACAGCAATGAAAACGCACGTCAACAGGAAATCCCCGCCGCAGAAACGGGCAATGACGCCCGGAAGGAGGAACAGCCGCTCTGGATGAGGACGCTGATCATCAACGGCTGCAGGTTCATCTCGCGCGAAGAATTGGATCTGAAGACGGTAAAAAACGAGGGCACGTTTATTTTACAGGGAAAGCAGATGAATTTCAGGGAACTGCCGCTCTCCTTTGAAAAGGAAATCGACGACAGTATCTCGTTTTTCCGTGACACGGAAGACGGCGAAAGAGTGCTTGCCGTTTATGAGGACGTACCGATCTTCGATTCCGGCGACGCCATGTACGACAGCATACACAAAGCATATATCAAACGCACCGGTAACGAGCTGAACGCGCTTTATATAAGCAACGGTTATTATCTGTCCAAAGCATATATCTACCGTGACCTTCAGCCGGAAAACGAGAAAGCCGTAAAACTGCTGCGGGATGCCGGTTTCCTGAATGACTGAGACAGCCCGCACATTTTTTAAAACAAAACTGGAGGTATTATCATGAACAAAAATCTGACAGAAATGGTATTCATTCTTGACAGAAGCGGCTCTATGGCGTCGCTCGTGTCGGATACGATCGGCGGCTATAACAGCCTGCTGGAAAAACAGCGGCAGGAAGAGGGCGAAGCCGCCGTCACAACGGTGTTGTTTGACGATAAGTACGACGTCGTCTGCGACAATATCGATATCAGGAAAGCCAAGCCTATGACAGATAAAGTATATTACGCCAGAGGTATGACGGCACTGCTTGACGCGATCGGCAAAACGGTCAACACAGTGGCTGCGCGGCAGCAGAACGCGGTGGAATCCGCCGTGCCCGCAAAAACGGTGGTCGTCATTATGACAGACGGCCTGGAAAACGCCAGCAAGGAATATCAATACTCCGATATCAAGGCGCTGATCGAACGTCAGCAGAAGGAATTCGGATGGGAATTCCTGTTTATGGGCGCCAATATCGACGCCATCGGCGTGGCGGGAAAAATGGGTATTTCCGCCAGTCGTGCGGCGAATTATCACGCCGACAACATCGGGACAAAGAAGAATTTCAGCGCGGTGAACGCCGCGTTCAGCGCCGTCCGGTCTGCGGGAGTGATGCCGGATCATTGGAAACAGGATATTGACAAAGACTATAACAGCAGAAAAAAGAACTGAATCACCGGGAGAACAGGAAAGAAGCTGACCATTATGAGGTATTACGCCGAAGAAAAAGATAAGATCGATTACTTCAGAGAAGAATACTTCTTCCTGAGCAATTCTTATCCGACGAAACTGATATTTGAAGGGATCACCTACCATAACGCGGAAGCCGCGTTCCAGGCGCAGAAGACGGCAGATCCGAAAGCGCGCGCCGCGTTTGCGGATCTGGCGCCGGATTCGGCGAAGCGGATGGGAAAATCGGTCCCTCTGCGCCCTGATTGGGAAGAGATCAGGCTTGACGTCATGCGGAAGATCGTTTACGCCAAGTTTACGCAGAATCCGCATCTGGCACAATGGCTGATCGATACCGGCAGCAAGCCGCTCATTGAGGGGAATACCTGGGGCGACGTCTACTGGGGCGTTGATCTTCGTACCGGAGAAGGGGAAAACCATCTCGGAGAGATCCTCTCCTCGCTGCGGGAGGATCTCTCCCGGAACGGGATCCCCGAGCCGGACGCCATACCCGCCTCCGGCCTGAGAGGACCATTTGGCGGCATATACGTCGACGACGGAGATATCACTCTCTCGGACTGTGACTGTATCGTGAATGCAGCCAATGAAACTCTGCTGGGAGGAGGAGGCGTGGACGGAGCGATCCACCGCGCCGCCGGACCGGAGCTGCTGGCAGAGTGCAGGACACTGGGCGGCTGTCAGACCGGTGATGCAAAAATCACAAAGGGATATCGCCTGAAGGCAGATTATATCATCCATACCGTAGGGCCCCGTTATCCCTGTGAGAACCACGAAGAGCTGCTGCAGAGTTGCTATCGCCGGTCCCTGGAGCTTGCAAAAGAGCATGACGCGCACAGTATCGCGTTCCCCGCGATCTCCACCGGAAAATTCAGATATCCAAAGAAAGATGCGAGCCGCGTCGCCGTCGCCGCGGTACGCGGATGGCTGACGGAAAATCCGGATCATGATATGCGCGTTATATTCGTCTGCCCGGACCGGAACATCTACGATTTTATACTTGAGAAATTACAGGCGTGATTGTTTTTCAATCGCCTGTCTGCTGAAAAGGAGAGTAAACGTTTTTCAACGATCGATTTATGACAGAAGTAACATTACTCGGGACTTCGGCGCTTTTGCCGCTCCCCGACAGAGCGCTCACAGCGGCGCTTCTGGTTTGCGACGGACATTCCATACTGTTCGATTGCGGCGAAGGCACCCAGTCGGCGGCAAGGAAGGCGCAGGTCAGTCTGATGAAAACGGATCTGATCGCCCTTACGCATTATCACGGCGACCATATTTTCGGCTTGCCGGGACTGCTGCAGACCATGTGCTCCATGGGCAGAACACAGCCGCTTTACATAACGGGTCCTGCGGGGCTGCAGGAGACGATGGAACCCATCCTGAAGCTTACGGGATGGACGTCTTACGAGATCCGGCTGACGGAAATCCCCGGGGGCGGGCTGAATCTGTCTTCCCTCGACCGGGGCTGGCCGGCTTTGGCAAGGCTTTCCGCGTTTCCGACAGAGCACAGGGTATCCAGCCGGGGGTATTGCTTTACCCTTGACAGAGCCGGGAAATTCATGCCGCAAAAAGCGAAGGAGCTGGGTGTCCCTGTAAATCAATGGGGGGTTCTGCAGAAAGGACAGTCCGTTCGGGTGGGTGATGCCGTGATCGGTCCCCGGCAGGTGACGGGAGAAGCCAGACGCGGTCTGAAGGTGGTGTTCTCCGGCGATACAGCGCAATGCGCGGCCCTTACCGAAGCGGCAGCAGACGCGGATCTGCTGATCACCGAAGCCACCTATGCGGACGACGCGCAGGCAGGCGACGCGGCGGAACGCGGTCACATGACCTTTGCGCAGGCGGCGCAGACGGCAAAAGACGCGGGCGTCGGGACGCTCTGGCTCACGCACTACAGCCAGGCGATCGGAGATCCGGAGGAATTCCTGGATAACGCCTCCGCGATCTTTCCGGGCACAGTCTGCGGATACGACGGACTTCGCTGCACGCTGCAGTTCAAAGAATAAAAAATAAACAAAAATAATTATTCAGAATCAAAAAATAAAAAAAGGAGAGAAAACAGAGATGAATGAATTGAATATGCGCAAAACCGTTACCGATAAAATGAATAGTATATTTCATACGGAAAAGCCCGTGATCGGAATGCTGCACCTGTTGGGGTATACCGAAGACGAAGTGCTGCGCATTGCCCGGGAGGAGATCGGGATAATGTACGGCGCGGGTGTATCCGCCGTGATGGTCGAAAACTATTTCGGCAATACCGTGGATGTGAAAAACGTGCTGGCGCTTTTACAGAAAGAATACGCCGATCACGTCTACGGGGTCAACGTACTGGGTGATTTTGAAACCGCGTTCCGGCTGGCGAAACAGTACGGCGCCGCCTTTGTACAGGTGGATTCCATCTGCGGGCATTTGCTTCCCGCGCATGAACAGGCATATTTCGACGCCATTGACCGCTGCC
This sequence comes from Clostridia bacterium, assembly GCA_024699005.1. Next base: position 4,017 of record JAILQN010000274.1, on the reverse strand, counting down.
GTTCGGAAACCGGCATTTTTCTGATGGGCGGCGTCCGGTTCAAATACCAGCCTGTGCAGTCCGGCAGATCAACAGCGGAAGATCTTGCCATCGGCAGGCGTCACTGCGACGCGATCGTCGTCACCGGCGAAGGGACGGGTATGGTGACGGATATTGAAAAAATCAGAGTATTCCGTTCGTTTTTACCCGATTTTCCCGTGATCGCAGGCGCGGGCATCACCGCGGAGACCTGCGAAGAGCAGTTTTCCGTCGCGGACGGAGGTATCGTAGGCAGCTACTTCAAATTTGACGGGAACGCTAATAACCGCATGGATGCGGAGCGGGTAAAGAAGTTTATGAGGGCCTGCCGCGGAGAGAAAGAATCGACGTGATGCAGCCGGCAGGATACATCATCATCGTTCTTGCAGTAATATTTACGCTGCTTATTATCAAACGGAACAGGAAGTCTTTCCAATCGGCCGAAGAACAGGCTGAAACCGGGAAATCGCGCGTCAGGGCGGCGGAAATGCGCCCGGAGCAATTTTCTGCAAGGGATATCCGATGGAGCGAGGAGCAGACGCTCTATCTTGGCCGTACGGAACCGGCGGCGTTGGGATGGATCAGTGTGCACAGATCCGATCTGCCCGACAGCGTTGTCGACGGATATGAGGATTTCGGATATTTCACCAAAATGCTGGGGCTGCTTCCCGACCGGAAAACCCTGGTGTGCGGCGTCGCCTACGAGCGTTATGAGGTTGAACATCAGGCGGGCGGATTATCTCAGGACTCCGTCGAATGGGTGACGCACTATGATTATTACCGTGTCAACGTGCGGGAAGTATCTCCCGGTGCCGTGAATGAGCTGCTGAAAAAATGCGGGATCAGAACGGCATAGGAACGTTAACCCCTGATTCCGGCAACAAGGCCTTTTGTTTTGAAGTAATACTGTGAAAATGAAACGGATCATTGTTATGGGCGGATCGTTCAATCCGCCGACACGCGCTCATATGCTTCTGATGCGGACGGCTCTGGACTATGCCGAAGCTGAGACCGGACTGTTCGTTCCGGTGAGCGACGCATATTTGAAACGAAAACTGAAACACGACGATACGCGGCGGGTGTTCTTCCCCTATGAACAGAGGCTGCAGATGCTGCATGCCATGTGCAAAGCAGATCCGCGGATGACCGTTTGCGAAGCGGACCGGGATCAGCCGGTCTCAAGCTTCTACCGGCTCCTGGTCGCGCTGCAGCCGGAGTATCCGCAGGCACGGCTGTATTATTCCGCAGGCGCGGATAAGCTGGCTTTGCTGGAAAAGGTGTTTGAAAAGACAGATTTTCCGGAACGGTTCGGGCTTCTGATCTTTTGCCGGGACGGTTTACCTTTGGACGAACATCCGGAAATGTTCCCGCGGCTGTACGCCCACAAAGGAGAATTTCTTTTTCCGCAGACGCCCGCCGGAGCATCCGGCATCAGCTCGACTGAGATACGCCGCAGGATCCTGAACGGGAGCGATGCCCGGGATCTGCTGGAGCCGGCGGTATGGGAGCAGATCAGAAACGTATCGGCTGAAGATTTTCCGGAAGAGATCGCGGGGTTTACGGACTCGTATGCGTTTCTGGACAACCGGTTCCCTTCTCCTGTGACATTTGACGGGGAAACATACCTCTGCGCGGAGGCGGCGTTCCATGCGTCAAAGACGAAGGATCCGAATCAGCGCGCCGCATTCCGTTCTTATTCGGGTGACAGGGCGAGAGCAAAGGGTTCGAGGCTGAAGCCGGACGCGGAATGGGAAGTCAGGAAAACGGAGATCATGCGGCGGATACTTGAGGCGAAATTCAGTCAGGATCCGGATCTGCGGGAAAAACTGCTCGCCACCGGGCAGGCGCAGCTGATCTGTTTTTCCGACAAAGATAATTTCTGGGGAGTCAACGGTTATACCCGCGACGGAGAAAACATGCTGGGACAGCTCCTTATGGAGCTTCGGGAACAAAAAAGGGAGGAACTGCAATGAAATACGATGTAAAGACCATACGCGAAATGTATCATAACGGTACGATGCCGGAGATCATCCTGTTCTGGGGGCATACGACGCAGCCCAGAAAGATCAGAAAGTCCTGTTTCAGTCAATGGTATGACTGCCGTTTTACTGCTGACGGCGTGGAATACCACACAACGGAACAGTATATGATGGCGCAGAAGGCGCTGCTGTTCGCCGACAGAGAGACCTGCGAAGAGATCATGGCGGCAGATACGCCGAAAGAGTACAAAGCGCTGGGCAGAAAAGTCAGGAATTTTGACAGCGCCGTATGGAACGAGCACAAATATGATATCGTATTGCGGGGAAATCTTGCGAAGTTCTCGCAGAACGAACCGGAAAAGGCGTTCCTGCTCGGTACCGGCAACAAGGTCCTTGCGGAGGCCAGTCCCTACGACGGCATCTGGGGGATCCGCCGCGGAATGGACGATCCGGAAGCGCAGAACCCGGATCGCTGGGATGGGGAAAATCTTCTCGGCTTTGCTCTGATGGAGACGCGCGACCTGCTCCGTGAACAGGAAAACGCGGCGGTGCAAACCGCCGCAGAATGAGGTGTGCGGACAGGATGATAAGCAATACACAACAAAAATGCGAGTTATTTCATAAGAACCCGGGGAAACAAATACATTGAAAATTGAGGATGGCAAAAATTTGCCAGTATTTTGTTGCACTTTTTTGTTTTTGCCAAGAAAAGAAAAATGCCGTAACAGCTCCAAACCCTGTCTGTTACGGCATTTTTGATGGTCCGAGTGGCGAGACTTGCCCGACGGCTCCCGCCGTCGGCACGCACGCGGGCTTGCAGACAGTCACACCGGACTGTCTGCATTTTTGCTTCGCAAAAAACGCCCTGTTCAAGTCTCGCCACACTGTACGTATACCAAATAAATCAGAGGCGCTTTGGCACCTCTGATTTATTTGGTCCGAGTGGCGAGACTTGAACTCACGGCCTCTTGACCCCCAGTCAAGCGCGCTCCCAACTGCGCCACACCCGGATGCTGTCTGACAACCCGCAGGCTGTCAACGGCAGATATAATAGCACATCGTTTTTCAATTTGCAAGGTTTTTTTGAGAATTACCGAAAAATATATACGAAATATGCAAGTTTACAATTAATTCACACTTGCACAACAGGACAAACACATACCACTGTTATAATTCATCTGAATCTTATAAAAAGGAGACATAATCATGAATAAAGGTGAAACCGGCAACATCAAAGGCATTATAGACAAGTTTCTTGAATTCATCAACACTCTTGTAGAGATCTTCAAGGGACTGTTCAACAAATGATCCGAAACACTGCTTTACCGCGTCACTGATGGCGCGGTATTTCTTTTTACCTGCAATCTTGACATTTGTCCGGGTGGGATATATCATAAAGAGGCATCCCGAAAAGGAGCAGAACAAGGTGGAGAAAGAAATGACAAAGACTATCAGAGTGGACGGCATGATGTGCAAAAACTGCGCGGCGCACGTGAAAAAGGCGCTGGAGGCCCTGGACGGCGTGGAAGCCGCGGAGGTCAGTCCGGAGAACGCCGACGCCGTTCTGACTCTCAGTAAAGAGGTCGACGACGCCGTTATAGAGGCGGCGGTCACCGATGCAGGATACAGCGTACAATTCTGAACGGCAGGGGCGACCCTGGGTGGTCGCCCGCAATATATCGGGATCCCGGTCGGGCGACCACATAGGGTCGCCCCCTACATTCCGGGCTCGTTCATCTGTACTCTCCGACACCATTTACACCTGCTGAACATGAATAAAACGCACATAAGGAACACCGTGCTTGCCGCCATGTTCGCAGCGCTTACGGCGGCGCTGACGATGTTCCCCCGTATACCCATTCCCGGCGCGGCGGGAGGCTACGTCCATCTGGGCGACGCCATGATATATCTCGCGGCGAGTTTTCTGCCCCTGCCCTTCGCGTGCGCCGCAGGCGGGATAGGCGGCATGCTGGCGGATATAATCTCCGGCGGCGCGGCGTGGGCGCCGTGGACGCTTGTG
>JAILQN010000255.1 GCA_024699005.1 Clostridia bacterium | reverse complement strand
AGCCGTTTCGCCGTTCCTGCCGATGGTGGTGTCGGAAATGACCACCTTAACGGGCTCGCCGTTGGAGTAGAACACGTTTTCGCGGAACAGCTTCGCCGCCGCCTGCGCCATACCCATGGTCTGAGCCTCAAGGCTGCCGCGAACGTCGAGCGGGCCCTTTCTTCCGTCAATGATGGGTCTGATTCCGATTACGGGGTACTCCCCGGCAAATCTTGTTTCTGCCATATTGTTTCTCCTTTTATTGATTCTGGATTATTATGTGTTATTTCGGATAATACTGTTTCAATTCAAAGCTGTCCGCGATTACCTTCCTTGCTTCGGCGATGTCCGCCAGCTCCCCGGAGGAGAGCAGCTGAACGGCGACGTTTCCGAGAACCGTCGCCTCCACAGGCCCGGCGTATACGGGCAGACCGCAGACGTCCGCCGTCATACGGCACAGAAGTCCGTCCTTGGTGCCTCCGCCGACGACGTGGATCTTGTCGAATTTCTTGCCGGTGCAGTTCTCGATACCGCCTAAAACGTATTTATACTTCGCGGCTAGGCTCTCGTAGATGCAGCGGATCACTTCGCCCACTGTCTCCGGACGCCCCTGTCCGTCTTTTTCGCAATAGTCCCGTATCCTGCCGGGCATATCTCCGGGAGGAGCGAAGATCTCGTCGTCCGGGTCGATGCGGAATTTATCCGGTTCGGCCTCCAGCGCGAGGCGTTCAAGATCGGCGTAGGAATACTCTTTGCCCTCGCGTCTGTACTGCCGGCGGCTTTCCTGTATCAGCCAGAGCCCGGCGATATTCTTAAGGAATGCGATCGAGTAGCCGTAGCCGCCCTCGTTAGTGATATTGAAGGAGCGCGCGGCGTCGGACGTGATGGGAGATTCTATCTCCGTGCCGAACAGGCTCCACGTGCCGCTGGAGATAAAGGCGAAATCGCTGCCCGCCGTGGGTACGGCCGTGACGGCGCTCTGTGTGTCGTGTCCGCATACGGAGATGACCGGTACCGACGGAACGCCGAGCTCGTCGCATATCTCTTTGCGGAGATTCCCCAGAACGGAACCGGACGGAGCGATCGGGCACATCTTGCCCGCGTCTATGCCGAGTTTTTCGAATATTTCTTTGTCCCAGTCGCCTGTCTTAAGGTTGACAAGGCCAGAAGTGGTTGCGATGGAATACTCGCTGGTCATATTGCCGGTCAGGAAATAGCCGAACAGATCGGGCATGAACAGAACCTTGTCCGCCCTTTCCAGCAGTTCGGGGCGTTTCTCCTTAAGAGAAAGCAGCTGATAGACGGTGTTGAAATAGATTATCTGTATTCCCGTGTGCGAATACAGCACCTCGCGCGCGATCAGCTCGTCCGCCCTGTCTATCATACCGTCGGTGCGTCTGTCGCGGTAGTGGACCGGATTTTCCAGCAGTCTGCCGTCTTTGCCGATGAGGCCGAAGTCCACGCCCCAGGTGTCTATACCTATGGTGTCGAAGCCGCCCGCGGCTTTTGCCGCGAGTATCCCCTGTTTGATCTCATGGAACAGCCGCAGAACGTCCCAGTAATACGTCCCGCCGAGCATGACCGGGGAATTGTCGAAACGGTGCACCTCGTTGAGAGTGATCTTTCCGTCCGCATATTCGCCGATTATGGCCCGCCCGGAGGAAGCTCCGAAGTCGAAAGCCAATACCCTTTTTGACATGGTATCTTCCAGTCCTTTCTGTGTTTCAGTAAAGAAAACGGTGTCGTCAATGTGCAATTAGCAATGTGCAATGTGTAATTGCGCTTCAGATTTCAAAACCGTAAGATCACTGCCGCCCCGACAGAATTATACAACTGAGAACCGTTGAGATATTCCTGCGGTCTTAAACTGTAATCACGGATTACACATTTTTCCGGGGCGGAGAAAACTTAACCGTCGAAGCAAGTAATGACGCAATTGCACATTGCAAATTGCACATTGCTCATTACTCACCCGATTTCCGGAAAAACGAATTCTTCCGTTCCCGCATATTTTGATCTGTCTATCTTTTTGACCCGTTCAAGGCATTTGTCTGTCACGTCAGTATGCCTTACCGCCTTGAATCCGGCGGAACGGGTGTTTATCTCATTCGTCAAAAAGCTTTCGGAATATCCGCGCAGACATTCGTCCCGGTATTCGTTGAACAGAGTGTCGCCGTCGTCAAAAAGCCCGATGCGCTCCACGAAATAGATATAGCTGCGGTCGGCGTTCGTGACTATAAAGGTGGTTCCGACCTGCTGGCTGAACACCGCGTTTATGAATTCAGCCGTAAAGCTTGAACTGTCTGCGGACAGAACCGCAGTTTTCGCGCCGGCTCCCTCGTTCACGTCGCCGGTCGCCGCCATGTAAGCTTCGTCAATGGTGTACTGATCGCTGTTGACCAGCGTCGCAAGACGTGTCAGGCGTTCATAGCGGTCGTTGGCGGCGGCAACTGAGGCATTGTAATTCTCCACCTGCGCAGCTGTCATACCGGCCAGGGTCTCCGACGGCAGAACGGTGTACAGAGACTCGTAATAATACTTGATACCGGCGTAGGTACCGTTGAAATAAGCCTTCAGATCGTTTTCCGGTATCGCCTGATAGCCGCCCGTGTCGTACAGCGCGAAGCGCAGGGCGTCTTTCATGTACTCGTACTGCTTGATCTTGAAAAAAGTGTTTTTGGATATGCCCAGTTCGGTAAGATAATCCTCATAAAGCCGCCAAAGGGAGTTGGTCTCCCGCGAACAGTCCGCTTTCTCCGCGCCGTTGAGCCGCACGCCCAGCTCGCGGCAGGCGGAATTGACGGTAACGTAAGCGAGACAGTCGTTGGTGGCATGCGAGATATATTCGGAGTCGTAGGAACTGCCTCCGGACCAGTATTCGTAATTCAGGAAATAGGTGAATATCTCTTCGTTTATCTCCGCCGAACCATTCACCGTGAGGGCGGTCTGTGTTTCGGAACCGCAACCCGTAAGCCCCGTCGCCAGAACGGCAAGGGCGATAAGAAAAACAGCTTTGAGCTTTGAGTTTTTGGTTTTGAGTTCTGAACCGTGTTCCAAGTCGTTTCGGATTCTGCGTGATGCAATTATAAAAACCGTACTATCCCATCAGTTTGGAAAGATCGATAAACTCCCTGTCGGCAATGGTGAATACGCCGCCGGAAACGTCGTCTGTGATATAGCTGACGGGTATCGCGCCGGATCCGTCCCCGTCGGTATACACTATAGCCATGAGCTGTGCGTTATAGCCCAGGTACAGATCTTTCGTGTTGCCGTCGCCGGCGGTCGCGCTGTAGACAAGGCAGTCCTCGCCTTCAAACTGTACTGTGCCGGTCTCGGTATAATTCTCGCTTTCCGGGAAGAAAAGCACATCCACGAACGACGCGATCTCATTGCCGTCTTCGCCCAGGAAGTCTTCGGTCATCGCAAAATAGCATTTCTGCCCGTCAGTGCCGGAGATAAGCCCGGTCACATCTGTGAACAGCAGATACATATTGTTGCCGGAGAACAGGATGCCCATCTCGTTGATAAAGCCGCTGATGCCGAGATCACCCGTGTCGGATCCGCCCAGCAGATCCATAAAACCATCTGCCGGCATATAAAGCATGCCGTCCTTCAGCGTTAGCATCACGGACACTCCCGCGAAGTCGATGATTATTGAATAATTGCCGCTGCGAAGAGTATCAAGGATATTCGGCATATCATTCTCGTCATATCCGTAGAAAAGATTTTCAAGCTTCGCGGATTTGCGAAGTATGGTCCTTGCATCGTCGGCGGTTATCTGGTTGTCGTTATTGGCGTCAGCCTGCAGAAGAGGAAGGGGATCCTCTAATTTTGCGGAGGCGCGCAGGATCGTCCTTGCGTCGTCCGCAGTGATTTTTTTGTCTCCGTTAATGTCGCCGAGCATATACTCGTGGGCATCCTCTGCCAGCGCGAATGGCATCATCGCGCAAAGGCAGACGGCAAGGATGAACGCTGTGGCTTTTTTTAATGTTTTCATTGCTGTATACTCCCTTCTTCTTTTTTCCTGTATTCCTCTATCGCTTTCGCTCTTCTCGCCCTGGATCGTCTGACGTAAAAGAAAACCAGGGCGGCAAACGCGATTACGGCGATTATTACGATTATAAGGCTGGTTATGCCGGACGACGACTGCTCTTTGGGCGGGATCTCGTTGTTGTCCTGCTTCAGTACGGCGAGACATTTCTGGCACTCACCAAGTTCAACTCCGGTGTGATCTTCGCTTGCAGTGCGCATGAGCGTATATACGGCGGTGTGCGCACCGTCCGCGCACTCACCTATTATTTCCGCCATAGGCAGCGATATGCCGGACTGCGAGCCTGAGTAAGATTCCATTATGTAATTATCAAGCGCATCGTTCCCGGCGCGGACGCAGAATCTCACGCCGTCGACAGCCTGACAGGTGTCGCCCTGATCGTAATACCCCAGAGCCATGGAGCCTATCTTATTGACGCTCGCCGGCACAACTATGTCCTTAAGGCTTGTACAGTTATAAAACGCGCCGCTTCCGATATCCTTCACTGCGGAACCGAGCCTGAGATATTTCAGCGCGGAGCAGTCTTTGAACGCGAGCGAGCGGACGGTCTCTACCCCGTCGCCGATGATCACGTACTCAAGCGCCGTACAGCCCTGAAATGCCGAATAGCCTATATCTGTGACAGAATCGGGTATGATCACGATCTTCAGCGCGGTACAGTCGGCAAAAGCGCTGTTCTCAATGGTCTTTACCGTATTTGGGATGACGAACTCCTCTACGATATCGTTGCCGCGGAACGCGTTTGCCGCGATGACCTCCGTGGGCACCTTGTCGATAACGTCCGGGATATCAACCGCGAGCTCGGTCTCAGTATCGTCGCGCGAGTAACGGGTTATCTTGTTATAGGACTCGAAGTCTTCGCCTTTTTCGGGTTCGACCGTGGAGAAGGAAAAGCTCCCCGAGGTCTCGGCAAACGACGTCAGCGCGAAAAATACCGCCATGACGGAAAAAACAAGTAAGACGGCGATCAGTTTTCCGGCGGTTTTTGTCATTGCTTTACGGTTGATTTTCATACGGATCCACTCCAATATATAATTCAGATACAGCATATAAAATATAGATTGAAATTATTTGAAAAGCCCTTCTGTCCGGGGACAAAAGAGGCCTTTTCGGTATGAAGTATGATAGGGGAATAAGATTCACAGCAATTCTTTCCCGGCTCCCCACGCTTTTCCGACCGTTTCTCCGATCACATGGTAAGTCCTGTCCCACGGGTCGAAGCAGATCGGCGCGACTTTGGCGACGTCGGGTTTGCCCCCGGTCATCGCGTTCTCGTCCACGCTGACGTTGACTATCTCGCCTTTCAGTGTGCCGTTTGATTTGTCAAAGCTTTTGACTTTGCATTCCATGCAGACGGCGAGCTCGTTGATGACGGGAGCGTTCACGAATCCGCTTTTCGTCGCGGTGAAGCCCGCCCGGGCAAATTTGTCCGCGGTATCGTTGCCGCTCGCCATGCCGACGTAATCGCAGGCTGCGACGTGGGACGCGTCCGCCATGCTGATGGTGAAAGCTCCGGTTTTCTCAAAGTTTCTGCAGGTCTTGTGGGACGGGGACAGACAGACGGAGATCTCGTTCTCTCCGCTGATGCCGCCCCATGCGGCGTTCATGGCGTCCGGCACGCCGTTCTCGTCATAAGTCGCGATTATCCATACCGGCTGCGGATAACTGAGGGGCTTCGCCCCGAAATCTTTTCTGCTCATAGTGTACTCCTCCATGGTTTTATGTATTGAGCGCTGCGTTCTGCGCTTGGCATTTTCTCTTCAGGGACATACCTGTTTGATCGTCAGATCAAACAATGCAGCATTTATTGCACAATTATGCGTCGGTTTCGTCCTCGACCAATTGAGTTTACGTGTATTCCAGTTTCCTGAACTCATCGAGGTTAAGTTCTTTCTTGAGTTCTTCCTCGGTGGGCAGATAAGGCATGTATTTCGATGCGTATATCTGCGAATTATCTTCCGGCAGGGTAAGCTTCAACAGGGTGTCGCTCTTGTTCGCGCATAGCAACAGACCTACTGGCGGATTGTCGCCCTCATTCATCAGATATCTTGTATAATAATTCACATACATTTGCATCTGCCCCACGTCCTGATGCGTCAGGTCGTCAGTTTTAAGGTCGATCAGAACGAAACACTTCAGAATATAATTGTAAAAGACCAAATCGATATAAAAATGTCTGCCGTCAATATTGAAATGCTTCTGACGTGCGATAAAAGCAAAACCCCGCCCGAGCTCCAAAAGAAACCTTTGCAGATGATCGATCAATGCCTGTTCAAGTGAAGATTCATAAAAATGCTCGTTTGCCGGCAGATTCAGAAATTCAAGAACATACGGATCGCGGATAATCTTTTCGTATTCGGGCTTCGGCACAGTGGTTTGTATCTCAGCGGCTACGGATTCTTTATCTTTGCTGGCGAGCAGACGTTGATAAAACATCGTATTGATCTGTCTCTGAAGTTGCCTTACGCTCCAGCCGGATTTTGCCGCTTCTTCCTCGTAGAATTGCCTGGCTTTATCATCTGCGATCCGCATAAGCAGCCTGTAATGCGACCAACTCAATTCGCTACACAGCGTGTAGCGTTTTTGAAACGCAAGGTAAAACTGACGCATATTCCGCAAGTTGGCGACGGTATATCCCTTTCCGAACTCAGCTGTTAACCGTTCGGATATAATTGCAGTACCTGCTTGCCGTATTCGGCACGTTCGTTTTCGCCGTAGGCCTGATATATTTCTCTGCCGATATTCCAATAAGCGGAAACCATTGCGGAATTGACAGCGGAATATACCTGCCTCTGCGCATCTATCACATAGCCGCGCACAGACATATAGGTGTTTTCCGGCAGATCATTTACGGACGCTTCGTCTGATATCATATTTTCATCAATCATTATCTGTTCCTTCAATAAAACAGTTTCGCATACGCATCGAAGTGTCCGCTTATCCCTGCGCTGCGTTTTATCTGTTTTGCCCTGATGTTCCGCGGCTTGTTTATGTAGATCGTATCTTCGTCGTAATCGTCCTCGCCGTTGCGGTTGCGCCAGACGCCTGGGGCGTTTTCAATCACGTTGTCCTTCACGGTGAAGCCCGCGGTCTGCTCGTCCATATAGATACCGGCAGTGTCGTAATCCGCCCATTCGGGACGGGTGATATCGTGTATGTAATTCCCGCTGATCTCGGAATCCGGCTGGACGGAGAGCGTATATATGCCGCCGGCGTCGCAGAGCACAAGGCTCGTATGATGGATCTCATTGTTCAGGATGCGGTTATTTCGCATGCAGTTCTCTTTATCCGACCAGCCGAAACCTACGGAAATGCCGGAATACGGCGCGTTGCGGATCTCGTTGTTCGCGATCAGGATATCCCGCAGGTAGCCGGCGGCGATGCCGACCGCGCCATGATAATCCGTGCCTATATCGGTCACAAGATTGTTCACGATCCAATCGCCCTCACAGATCCCGCTCTCATCTTCAGGGTTATAAACCTCGTGCATATCGGTGTTTTCGTCCACGCAGAAAGCGCCGATCATTATCCCGTTTCCCGAGATCACGCGGAAGACGCTGTCCCGGATCACAGAGTGTTTCGTGCCCCGGATAAGGTCCAGACCGGTCGAACCGGCGTTCTCCACCGTGCAGTTCTTCATGGTGAAGTTCTCCGTGTCGGCGACGGTCACCGCGGCGGCGGGGCGTTTTACTCCGACGTCGTTCGTGGCGAAAATGCTGTAGTTCGCGTACATCTCCGCCTGCACGTCAACAAGCCCCTGCTCGCACGGAAGGGTCCAGTTGCTGTAAGCGAAGGTCAGTCCCTTAAAAGACAGATTCCGTATTTTGTCTCCGTTCGCCGGTCCGATGCTGACAAGCGTCTCCAGGCGGGGGATGATCACCTCAGCTTTAGTGATATCGACGTTTTCGGGCGCTTTGAGGCAGACCGTACCGGCGCTCCCGTCAAGATACCATTCACCCGGCTCGTCTATCAGCTCAAAGGCGTTTTCTATGTAATAAACGAACTGTTTCGAGTCGTCGCTGCGGAAATAGCCGTCGATATTCGGGTGCATGCGGTTGAAGATGAGGGCGTTCTCCTCATCCTGCACCCGCACAGTGACCACGCCGTCCTTCTCCGTCGCCGATTTTACCCGCAGCACGTTCTTGACCCAGGCGGTCAGTACGTGAAGCTCGACTTTCGTAAGGTTCGTAAACCCGGGGAACTCCGCCGCGTCAAGATATATCTCGCCGTAGTCCGCCTGCGCGAGAGTTTCCTCGCTCCAGTTGTTGTACCATTCCGGGATAGGCGTGCCGTCGGCTTTGAACCGCGCCGCACCGAGTATACGCGTGAAGCCGTCGATGGCGGTGCGGGCGCGGGTCATCTTTTCTCCGTTGACGTAAAGCTGACGGAAAAGAGCTCCGGAGGGAACCGGCGCGGACCAGATATCCTTCTCCGGGTCAATAAGCGTGAAGCCGTTTATCTTCTCTCCGCCGCTTATAACGGCTTTCCCGTCCGCGGCCCAGCGGACCGAATAGCCGTTGGACGCGCCGTCGTTCCCGTCAAATACGAGCGTATCGGTAAGAGTATACGTACCTTCGGCTATATGGACGATTATATCGCCGGTCATATCGCCGTTTATCTTTCTGACTTCGTCACGCGCTCTTTCGAACGTGGCGAAGGGGCTTTCCTTCGTACCGGTACCGGCGTCGTTCCCGTCAACGCTGACGTAGAATTCCGCCATCGGTTTTTTCGGCTGTGCAAAATATCCGGTCATGGTCAGTATAACGGATAATATCGCGGCGATTATACGTCTGAACGTGTAAAGCATAGTTCGTACTTATGACTGCGTCATGTTATAGATAAACGCGACGATGCCGAACAGGGGCGGAAACTTCTCCGCCAGTTTAAAGATCCTGATCATTTTCGCAACGTCCTCGTTATCTTCGGCGCCGACATGCCATTTGTCGGGCGCGGCGTAGCGGATGACGTCGGGGGCTATCTCGTCGAAGTTTTCATTTGTGAATTCCTGGAAAAGGGTCACTCCGTGGGAGCGAAGATCATTGAACAGCTTCTCGCATTCATCGGCGCGATGAACGGAAAAGAACGAAAACTCGCTTTTGCCGGCGTTTGCCTTCCACCAGCGCCAGGAGAGCTCGCTTCTCTCATTGTTCGCAAGCTGTTCGTCGGTCTCGGCAAGGTTCGCCGCCTTCTTCCAGCAGCAGTCGATGAACGAGGCGGTGAGCTGGGTGATCGGCCTCATGCAAGCCCATGACCCGTACCAGATCGTCATACAGCCGTCGTAGCTGCCGGCCTGCTTTGTGTAGATGTCAAGCGCCTTGCGTATGTATTTCCCGCCCGGACCGTAATACGCTTCGAGGAAGCCGTCGATCTCGCTGTCCAGGTCGCAGTACGGGTCCTGAAGGCATTTTGCGATCATGTAGGCGCGCAGCTCGCCGAACTCGGTATCGCAGGAATCTATAAAGTAATTGCCCTCCACGTAAACGCCCTTGGCGTTGTGTTCATAGAGGATCTGGATATTCTTCTGGATCCTGCCGAAATCCGGGAAAACATTGCAGGGGTGCAGGAAGTGGGTCGCGTAATCCCAGGTGTAGATTCTGTCGCAGATCTTCGACCAGTCCTCGAGGTCCCTTATATAATCCGCGTTGCATTTCGCGTCGAAAGCGTGCGCCTGGCAGCAGTTGATGGAGCACAGGCGGATGATCACGTTATCCCGGGGGCTGATGTTTTCAGGCGCCTCCTGAGTGTACTGATAAGCGAAGGTGTCTATCGCGACGTTTTCATAACCGGCTTCGGCTACCGTGTCGGCGATCTGATTGACAAAGTTCACCATGGTGGCGGACTGTTTGCCGCCGTGGGCGGCCTCGAAAGCCTTGCAGGCGTCGCACTCGCAGTAATTCTGGTTGTCGTTCTGCGTGACGGAGACGATCTGGAGCGAGGCGTCCGGATCGTGCCTGTCGCGCAGGATCGCCATCACGTTGGCTGTGGCGATCCGGAGCACGTCTGGATTCGTAAGACAGGGCTGATCGGTCGTCCTCTCGCCGTTGTGCAGGGCGAGATATTCAGGGTGGGAGTCTTTGTATTTTTCCGTTTCGCACAGACCTCCGATGGTGTGGCAGAAACCGCCGAGATAGGTTATGGAGCCGCCCATCTCCGGCGGGATATACCTGTTTGCGCCGTTCGTCAGACCGTTCGCCATGGCGTATTCGGTGTTGTGCGGGCTGCGCCAGTCGGTGTCCGTACTCTCAAAGAACGGCTCGTATACGATGTCCGTGCCGGCAGGTACCGCGATGCTCTCTGCCTTTGGCAGCACCGTGATAGTGGAGGTGTAGACCTTGCGGCCGCAGAACTGCTCAAGGAAACGGTACGCGCCGACCTGCAGACCGCGCTGAGCCGTGCCGTTTATGTGGATATTGCCGCCGATGACTTTGATCCTGTAACCATTGTCTGCGACGTCGCTGACGTCAGCCAGAGAAGCCGAACCCACGGCGATATATCTGGTCTGAGCGGACGCGGTTACGGCGATCTCGGCGTCAAAGACCTCACCCAGACAGGACGCAAGCTTGTTCGCGGCAAAGCTCTCGTAGCTCGTAGGCTCTTCGGGTACGAGTATCGACCACGAGGCGTCTACAATCACGCTGTCTGCCGCCGACGTGAGCGGCACGGCGGCGCACAGCAGGCAAAGAGTCAGAAGAATACAAAGGAACTTTTTCATACGTTTCACCTCTTGGATTTATATAAAAAATATAACAAATACAGAAGGATAAGTCAACAGAAATATGGTAATTATGCGGGATCGTTTCAGTCTTCAAAGGCGCTGATAAGAGTGCTGATAATGATCTTGTCGGACAAACGCAATTCTTTTTTCATCGCTTTTGCTATCAGGCTTATGTAACTCCGGCAAGGCGCGTTCTCCGGCCGCCTCTCTTCGCTTGTCAGAGTATAGACCGGGATATCGTCCCTGATCCCGAGGCAGACGATCCTTCCGTACCAGTTCGGAGAGGGTCCCTCCATGTTCTGAAGCTCAAGGAACTGAGAAAACTTTATTCTGTAAAGCTTCATATGGGTTTCCCCTTCCGCCTCCGGGTCATAAAAAGCGACGCCTTTTCCGCCCCAGGACCCGCTTTTGTTGCCGAAGTACAACTCTCCGCCGAATTTCATGACCGCCTCGGCTGTCCATTCCGTTTTATCCGAGCATCCTTCGTAAGTAACGCCGTTCTGTCTGCATTTCCCCCCTTTGATATAGCAGCTGAACCTCTCTTCCGAAAGATTTGAGCCGTAACACGCGTACCATAACTCGTCGTCGCCGCTCATTCCCCACATGGTCCGCATCATGGGGCTGCCGTAAAGATCCTGATTATAGATATAAGCGAAGGCTTCCGTGTTTTCCGCGCCGTTGGAAACGGTCACTTCCTTTCTTATGTACAGCTGTCCTTCTCCCTCGTAGCTGTCAAGTTCGGCAATGCGGCTTTTTTCGACAACGTATACCTCGCCGACGACGCTTTCGCCCTTTCGCGCGACTACCCCGGGATACGCACCGAGATCATATACCGCGTGATCTTTCAGAACATGTCTGCCCTTGTATATGCAGCCCTGCAGTATATGGGACGCTCTCTGACCGTTCATCAGCGTTCCGTAAACGAATACGTTTACTGTTTCTTCGTTTTCCTTTCTGAGGCGCCCCAGTATCGGAACTGCCTGTTCCGTATATGTCCCGCCGGTCCACGGATTTCTGACTCTGCCCCTGCAAAGACCTTCTTCAAGGTATTTCACCGCTTCGCCGATCGCTTCCGTGAACGTCGGACAGAAGTCCGGATGGCGTTCAACAAAGCTTAATACATCGCACTGCGCAAAAATATCCGTCGCGTTCAGAAAACCGGCGATGTCGTCGAATCCGTGTCCGCGGAATCTGCGTCCCGTGCAGCCGTTCAGACCGTAAATAAACGTTTCCCGGATCTCTTCATCCGAAAGCAGATCCTCATGCTCATTAACTGCGCAGATGATAACGGCGCAGGCGAGGTATGTGGGCGTATACACATATTCCACTCTCGCGTCCGACGGGATCTCCCGCGGATCAAAGAGAGCAAGGAATTTCATGTCCGGGAAGGTGTCGAATTCCCTGAATCCGCCGAGAAGGGCCTTCACGGTCTTTTCCGCCTCTTCTCTGCTCATTCCTTCGGATGCGGCTGTCAGCAGATCTTTTAATCCGGCGATCTTTTCCTTTTCTTTTTCCAGAAACATTTTAGATTTCTCCTTTGAGTGAATTCAGCTTTTTGTTTGCTGTGATAATATTATACCACAGCGATCGGGCAGTGATTGGAAGGCTCAGTTCCAATCCCCGCCGAATTCGATATCGTAAACATCTTCTTCCGAAAAATCAGCCGATATATCGGGGCAATCTGCCGACGTCGCCCTGTAATAACCGTTTTTCAATATTGAGATTTTTTGCTTTTTATATGTTTTTCGTTCGCCTTCGGTCTCAAGGGTGATATCACAGATCCTGCCGGCTTTGCCTGCCAGAAGCAGCCGTTCGCTTATATTGGAAATATAACCGTCCATTTCCCGCTCCGTGACGAAACCTACCGATCCGGAATTATAATCAAACGTCCCGATATCTTTTAAAAACGCTTCCAGTGTTTTGTCTTCTTTCGCGAAAACATCTCTTATCCGTTCTTTACAGTAATCAGTAAGCTGAAGCCATATGTCCGCGCCTGTCGTCGCAACGACGTCGTTATCCTCTTCTTTATATAAGCGTGCTAAAGCTCTCAGCAGATTCCCGACCTGAGTGACGTTCGGAAGCAGTATCAGAGGGTGCACGGTGTTCGGAGTAAGGAAACGTTTTTGTCCCCCACGGTCCTGTATTTCCCTGACTTTGATCTTTACCGTGTGGCCGCCGACACTGAGGCGCCTGCCTTTATATGATGCTCCGTTCATTTCCGGTGAAGGAGAGAGCAGACGCAGATCGGTCTGAACAGTTTTAAGATTCTTTCCGTATACTCCGATTTTCCTGCCTATGTCCGCTTTTGTTGCACCGTTCCTCGGATGAAGAGCCTTCAGGAGTTCGACCGTTTTATCGATGACTACGTAATGCGGAAACAGTGTTTCCGAGTCATCACTTTGACCGAGGTACGCCGCCGCCGCTTTATACCACTCAACGATAAACGGCCTTATGACCCGTTCTTTGTATATCGACGAAGCGGGATACTCCCTGAGGTAAGCCGCGAGCAGATCCTCGAAGTCGTCGGCGGCATTGAAATCATTTTCTCTGCACAGCTTTGCCAAACTGCAGGAATTATCACGGATCCCGTTCCAGTATTTTTCAAACAATACGGAGTCCGGGATCGTTGTTCTGAGCAGGTCTTTCAGCGATATTGCGTTCATAAAGAGCCTCTTTCAACAGTGATTATCGGTATCGGATTTTTTTTGACGGAGATGAACGGATATGATAATACTCCGAACTACACGGAGTTTCAAGGTTTCAGCGCAATTATGCGGCAGCACTTGAAACGGGGGTTGCAAAAAAAACACCAACATCAAGGGATGCCAATCAGGGAACGGTGATTATATTGTTTTTGCCCGGCAAAAAGATACCTTTGCAAGGCAGTCATTCATAACAATCTCCTGTTTTCACACGAAACCGTGAAGAGGAATAAAAAATCCACAAACCGGCAAAGTCTGTGGATTTTCACTTTTTCATATCGGGATAAGTGTATTCATAAAAATTCCCGATCGGATCAATCAAAAGAACGGTTCTGTGATTGACAGCCCCATATATCTTCTCAGATCGTCTTTTCCAGCTTCGCGGAATAGCGCAGGATCATCCTTGCCTCTTCCGCCAGAAGATTCCCGTCTCCGTCAAGGTCGCAGCGTTCAAAAGCAGCGTCGCTGAGTTTTTCGAGTTTTGCGGATGCCCTCAGCACCATTCTCGCGTCATTCGCAAGCACCTCGAAATCGCCGTCCGCGTCACCGCGGACCGTCGATTCACCCTTGTGATCACCGGCTTCCGGTTCAATCCTGACTTCATCGGTATAAACCGTTCCCTTATCGTTCGCAACCGCGCACCGATACAGCAGTCCGGTCGTCTCTTCGGTGACGTCAACTTTCAGAGTGTCCGTCCCGGCGGAAGGCACGTCGGAATTCTTCCATGTATTTCCGTTGTCCTTCGAAACCTGCCACTGATATGATGTCGCTCCGGTTACAATGACAGACAGTTCAATTTCCGTACCGGCCGCGGCACTTATGTTTTTACCCGGCTGACTGATGATTACGGGCAGATCAACCGACTCATCCGTCGATTTATATATCGTGAAGGATACTTCAGAACCGGTCTCACCGGAAAAATTATCATCCTTGGAATGACTTTTATATTCAAGCACCCCGTATGTTCCTTTTTCGATATGACCAAAACTGTGTTCAGTATCATTACAGATGATCTCGGCATTATCAACGAGCGGATAAATATAAACCCGTTGCTGATCCTCCGGGATCTCATACATCACCCGGCTCTCTCCGTCCATCACGTATCCGCTTATGCCTTTTATAACAACCTCATCCATATCACTGTACAAATCCCGTGATGAGTCATGGCCCTTATCGTTGACATTAGAAAAGTACGTTTTGATATCTCTGAGACAGATGCTGAAAATGCTCACGTCAAATGTAGCTATAGGCGCCTGATGAAGTCCCTTTGAGTCCATATAAAAATATGTTTCGGTTTCAGGGAAATTGTTGTCATACGCGTAAATACGATCCTGCCCGTTAACCTTATCATATCTGAGGAAATTAACAGCGTGACCGCCCCATTTTATTACACCTTCATCATGGTATTGACCTCTGAAACCTATCTGCAGTTCACCCGAATTGTCATATTTATGGCTTTTGACATAAGCGATAACTTCACGCCAATCGGTTTCTATGTTTTTTTTCATTTCATCTTTATAATTAGTGCCGCCTGCTACCATAGCTTTGGACGAATAAGATCCCTGTTTGCTCTGATAATGGTCAAGGACGCCATGAACTTTATTGGTAAAAGAAAATGAATACAGTTTGCTTTTTGAGTTGCCGCCGATCGCACTGAAATCTATTAATCCAAGGTAATAACCGGAACTGGTCATTGACATTCCGAAGCAATGCCCTTTGTGTACTGAACACGATATATTTTTAAAACTGTACGTCTCCTCCCCTATATTATATATGTTTGTAATCATCCAATGCGCATAAAGCTTGATATTACGCGTAATATCCGAGGATGAAGTAATCCTGGTTCCACCGGATGAATCAGTATACCATCCCATAAAAGAATAACCCGGCCTTTTCGGTGTCGCAAGCGTGCCCGCCGAAGGATTTTTCCATTGTGCATACAATGTCACATCCGCGTCTTTGTTGTAGCTGTCTCCGGGTTTATATGTCGTACCGCTTCCGTCTTTTTTCGTGTTCCAATTGTTAAAAGCACAGTCCACGGTCTTTGATGCGGGTGATACACTGCCTCCGTTTGAGTTATAACTGATCGTGTACGTTTTTGACGGTTCAAAAGAACTGAGTTTCAATGAAACACCTTCTGATTTTTTCTGCACGGAAGGCGTTCCGGTCCCGCCATTGGGATCATAGCTGACCGTATAAGTGTTTTTCTGCGTCCAGTGAGCGTAGACCGTCGTGTTCGCAGAGATCGTCGACGAAGAAGTTATCTTCGTGCCGCCGGATGCGGCTGTGTACCATCCGCCGAAGGTGTAGCCCGAACGCGTCGGCGTTGCAAGAGTGCCGGCGATCGGGTTCTTCCACTGAGCATATAGAGTGACGTCCGCATTCTTTGTATAGCTGCCGCCGGGATTACAGGTCGTTCCGCTTCCGTCCTTTTTCGTGTTCCAGCTGCCGAAAGTGCAGCTCACCGTTTTAGAGGCAGGGGAAACACTCCCGTTGTTTGCGTTATATGTGATCGTATACGATTTCGAGGGTTTCGATGAACTCAGCGTCAGAGTTTTTCCCTCTGTCTTCGTCTGGGCGGAAGGCGCGCCGCTGCCGCCGTTGGCGTCGTACTTAACGGTATATGTATTCTTTGAAACAGCGGTCCAGTGTGCGTAAACAGTCGTATTCCCGGAGATCGCCGATCCGGAAGACACTTTCGTGCCGCCGGATGCGGCTGTATACCATCCGCCGAAGGTATAGCCCGAACGCATCGGCGTCGGGAATGTAAAAGTATTCCCTTTCTCTGTCAACACCGACGCCGGTGATACGGAACCTCCGTTGGCGTCAAAAGTTGTCCTGCAGAATGTAATACTGTAATTCGGAGAAACGTTGCCGTTTTCACTTTTCACAGTGAAGTAATACGTTCCGGGGGATGAGACCGTCTTGGTCGCTTTTGCGGCGCCTGTCGCAGTCCAGCTGTTATCGGTATATGTTGAAGATTTTCCCCAATAGTAACCGGAAACGCCGATATCGTCACTCATCGATAATGTCACAGTCTGACTTGACGCAACATTATTTGTGGCACTGACCGAACCGGAGGGAACGGATGAACCGAAGATCCTGATCAAAGACTGAGAGACAGCAGATTGAAGATTAACACTCAGAGCCGGGCGGGTTCCGATATAGGTGACGCCGATGATATCATCGCGAATACCGCCCCCGGCATCGAGGTATTCGCTGTTGCTGCTGTAGCTGGGTGTACGTAAAAGCCAGAATGACGCACCGCTGAAATAATAACCTGACGAACTGTTAACCCATAATCCCTGACACTTGGCGTAATCCGTACCGAATGCCACACGATTATTGTTTTCATCGGCTTCGGCACTTTCGCCGAACCCGTATGAAGCGTTAATAACATCCGTACCTGAAAGCAGAAAGACCCTGTCTGTTGTCGGGTCTGCATCATAGCTCGACGAGTAACTTGAGGGGGTATTCAGAGCAGTATTTTTTATATAACTCTTCTCGGTACCGAACGCAGTATTATAAAAATCTCCGTTCAGCCATGTGCGCATATACGAATATGCCCAGTTTGATGCATAGTGATTGTGCCCCGCATCGCCGTACGACATATAGTCCTGATCATAGTAAACAGTATGAAAAGGCTGGCTGTCGATTATCTTTTCGGTCATCATAAGCCCGGCAGCAACGTCTAATATCCGCCAGACGATCGGTTCATATTTAAACCAGTAAACAGTATCCGGTTCATATCCGTTATCGTCCTGATAAGTATAATTCTCAGAATCATATGTATACTGCGGTCTGTAATGACTGAACGCAACAGCACGGTAACGGTCGCCCGAGTATGTGATATCGGCATACTTCATATAGTTTTCCTGTTTGCCGTCTGCATAGTAATCATAATATTTCCAGGTCAGAGAGCGGGAATTGAGAGACGAAAGCAAAGAGGAATCCGTCACCCGGGTCTGAGGGTAAGAGCCGAATGTCACAAGCGTACCTGTCTGTATCTCCGACTGTTTGCCGTCACTCAGCCGTGGGATTGTCGCTGTCGTTTTCGCTCCGCATTCAACGCATGTGAATGTCTTCTGCCCGTCTTCCGTGGCTGTGGCCGGTCTGGTAACCACTCCGTCATCCCAGGTATGCTCATGAGTAGTCGGTTTGTACACGGTCACATCTTCCGCTGCAAAAGCTGTCAGACCAAGTGAAAAAGCAGAAAAAACCATCAGCATACACAACAAAATTGCAAATGCCCGCTTCATCAAATACATAACAAATCCTCCCAACAGTCTTTGACCGATCTTAGATTACCATCTAAGTAAGTGCTGATTAATTCGGTGTATGCAGATTGCCGAGATATTTTTTCGGCAGCTGAAACAAAAAAGCGCAGGCAATACTCTGTGTATTAACGAGCATTTTTGTGATAGATGCCGGAAAAAGAGCCGGCAAGATGTTTGCACAAGAATTAATCAGTGCTTACCTAATGATACGCATATATAATAGATATCATTTTAGCCGTTAAAAGTCAACATTATCGATTGACATTATTTCCGGGTCTTCACTGACTTTCGTGAAATTTATCATTGCAATGCAATGATTTCTGATAAGATGTGATACCGATCGCATATAGGTCGCTTCTCGAACGGTAATTAAATATTTTCAGCAAAAATAAAAAAATCGCGCGAAGCGCAATAACCTCACAAGCCTCCACTGCCAAGGGGAAGTGCCGCCGGAGGCGGCGGAGGGGTCCGGATCCGGGCTTATTTTTTTGCTTTGACCGACGACCCCTCCACCGCTTCGCGGTCCCCCTCCCCTTTGCAGGTGAGGCTTATATGGACGCGTTCGCTTCGCGAACGGTGATTATATTGTTTGTGCCCGACAAAAGAATCCTCTGCCGGGCCATCATTCATAACAATTTCGCCTCTTCACGGAAAAATGTGGGATTAACAATACAGGACGCATTCGGTCGACACGGCGTTTCTGTAAGACTTATGTCTACCACCACGGTATTTCGCCTCTTATCAGCATTCATCGCTTAGGCGATGGACACAAGACCGTTG
>JAILQN010000251.1 GCA_024699005.1 Clostridia bacterium | reverse complement strand
AAACTGGTATGAAACGAATATCGCACGACTGTTCAATCCCGA
The DNA here is from genome assembly GCA_024699005.1 of Clostridia bacterium. Next base: position 3,948 of record JAILQN010000251.1, on the reverse strand, counting down.
ATGCGGACAGCCCGAGATAACAGTCGAAGTAAAGAGGATCATGTATTAATACACCGTTATTTCAGCAGCTGAAAGAGATTTGTAAATAAAATAAATCGAAGAAACGTAACACCTGCAAGCACAACCTTTCTGCCCTTTAACTACCGGCGCAAATCGTACGGAAATGAGGCGCGAAGCGATTTTTCTGTCAAGGTATCCGTCAAGAAGCATCGAGGTCTTCTTTTCCTTTGAACCGAGCAGCAGTTCTTCTTTAAGAGTGTCGGAGTCCTGCCTGTATTCAAATTCCGCGCGCACGGGAGACGAAGCGCTGTATGAGAATGAAATACGGTTAAATCTTATACTTCCTTTACACGCCGGCAGAGATACAGTGTATCCGTCCGTTATATCGACATATGAAAATTTAAGTTTATTCATCAGGACAGATCATTACGGGAGGCAGGTTCCGCAACGGGTACACGGATCAAGGAATCTGGGTCGGTACATGTCATCCAGTCGCAGGATCATCGACGCCGTCGCTGAGATATATGATTCGATCGTTGATAAAAACCTTACTGTTCGCCGTTTCAATATCGGTGTTGGCCGGCTACTGACCGTTCAGGAAGTGAAAAAACTGGAAGAAGATGCGCCTCCCGAACAGTTGAGCCTGTTTCACGATTATGAAGCCGAGGAACAGGCAAAGAAGAAGGAAGACGCCGAACTCGACAAAGAACGCAGGATGCAGGAGGCCCTGATAAGCATTCGAGACCGCTTTGGTAAAAACGCTGTCGTCAAAGGCCTGAACATGCAGGAAGGCGCTACCGCCATGGAACGCAACGAAATGGTCGGCGGTCATAAGAAATAAGCACAAAATGCAGGAATGACAAACTTCGGTCCTGAGGGAGATACAACGTTCCCTCTACAAAAAAAACGCTATCTATCAGCCACTTGGATCAACATGGCCATATAGTGTTCTGGAGGTATGGAATTATGGAAAGAAATAAGAGCATTGCCGTTATGACGGTTTCGATGAAATTCGTTTACAACATCGGTTTCACTGAGGAACAGGCTTTTGGGAATAAAGAAGATCAGTCAGCGGAGGTCAGGTATGAGAACGATCAAAATCATCAATGAAGACTGGCAGTTTACCAAGGGAAAGGAAACGATCACCGTTGATCTGCCGCACACTTGGAACGGCGCGGATGGTCAGAACGGCGGAAACGATTATTACAGAGGGATCTGCACCTATAAAAAGACTCTGTCGAGAGAGGAGTTTCCGTGCGGGAAGGTATTCTATTTGCAGATCGACGGTGCGAATTCATCGGCGACGGTATATTTCAACGGAAAGAAACTGACGACCCATCACGGCGGATACTCAGCATTCCGGGTGAAGCTTGAGAATATACAGCGTGAGAATGAGATCGTGATCGAGGTCGATAATTCGCCGAATGATTTCGTTTACCCGCAGCTTGCCGATTTTACGTTTTACGGCGGCGTTTACAGAAACGTATCCCTGATCGGCGTGCCTGAAAAGCATTTCGACCTTGAGTATTACGGCGCGCCGGGCATCGCGGTCACGCCGGCAGTAAAAGCGGACGGCTATGAGGTCACGCTTTGTGCGTACTGCGACGGTGAAGTGGAGTTCACCGTGTTTGACGGCGGCACAGCGGTCGGAACAGCCGCCGCGTCGGGGAAAAATCCCACGGGAGTCATTTCGATCAGGAACGCGCATCTGTGGAACGGCGTAAACGACCCGCATCTTTACACGGCGACTGCAAAACTGATCGAAGACGGCGACGTTGTTGACGAAATATCCTGCAGGTTCGGCTGCCGCAGTTTTGAAATGGATCCGCAGAAAGGTTTCATCCTCAACGGAAAAGAATACCCCCTTCACGGCGTTGCAAGACATCAGGACAGGCCCGGGATCGGCAATGCCCTGACGTATGAACACCATAAGGAAGATATTGAACTGATATGCGAAATGGGCGCGAACACCGTCCGTCTCGCACATTATCAGCACGCGCAGGCTTTTTATGATCTGTGCGATGAAAAAGGACTGATCGTCTGGGCGGAGATCCCGTATATTTCAAGACATCTTGCGAACGGCACGGAAAACACAAAGTCGCAGCTGACGGAGCTGATCTGCCAGAACTACAATCATCCGTCCATCGTCACATGGGGGCTCTCGAATGAGATCACGATGAACGGCTCGACCCCGGCTCTGATCGCCAACCATAAAATGCTCAACGATCTGGCGCACAGCCTTGACAAAACAAGGCCGACGACGCTTGCGGTCGTCTCGATGTGCAGGCCGGACGATGCATATGTGCATATCAGCGATATCCTGTCCTACAACCATTATTTCGGCTGGTACGGCGGCAACGTGCATATGTACGGCCCGTGGTTCGATCAGTTTCACAAGAAATATCCGGATCGGGCGATTGGGATCAGCGAATACGGATGCGAGGCGCTCAACTGGCACACGTCCGACCCCGTTCAGGGGGATTATACGGAAGAATATCAGGCATATTACCATGAAGAGCTGATCAAGCAGATTATTGACAGACCGTATTTATGGGCGACGCACGTGTGGAATATGTTTGACTTTGCCGCCGACGCCCGTTCCGAGGGCGGTGAAAACGGCATGAACCACAAAGGTCTCGTGACCTTTGACAGAAAGTATAAAAAAGATAGTTATTATGCTTATCAGGCATGGCTGTCCGATAAGCCGACGCTCCATATTTGCGGCAAACGGTATGTTGACAGGGTTGAGCCTGTCACAAAGATCACTGTCTATTCAAATGAAAACGAAGTCGAACTGTTTGCAAACGGGCAGAGCGTCGGGAAACAGAAAAAAGGCAAATATCCGTTCTTCTATTTCAATGTGAATAATGACGGAGAAACGGTGTTAACGGTGAAGGCAGGAGAACTGACCGACGAAAGCAAAATCAGGAAGACGGACGTTTTTAATGAAGACTACCGCATGAAAGAGGAAGGCGGCGTCATCAACTGGTTTGAGATCGACACGCCGCCCGGATACTTCTCCGTAAACGATACCATCGGCGATATTCTTGCCACCGCCAAAGGCAAACTGTTTGCGCTTAAAGTGATCAAACTGCTCAAATCAAGTTTTTCCGACAAGCCGGAACCCGGTGAAAAGCCTGAAAAGAAAGACAGAAAAAAGGATAAAGGTTTTTCGGTTATGGGGTTTACGATCAACAGAACGATGATCGAAATGGGGAAAGGCTTTTCCGTTAAGCGTGCGCTGATGATGGCAAACGGTATGTTCACCAAAGAGCAGATCCTGGAAATCAACAGAATGCTCAACAAAATCAAAAAGCCTGAAAAATAAAGCAGCCCGAGACGGATATGTGGATCCTGTCCTGATATGAAAGCTGAGTTATGCTGTGATTCAGACCGGCTTTTGTCGGAAGAGGCATTTATGCTGAGATAAAGAGGAGATAAATTACTTTATTAATAATGAAATTATACTTTTTGAGACTGAAGATAAAAGTGTTGCTTTACCTGTACAGGTAAGCTCTGAAACGGTTTGGTTGAATCGAAACCAGCTTGCTGAATTGTTCGGCAGAGATGTTAAAACAATAGGCAAGCATATCGGAAATGCGCTGAGGGAAGAACTCGAGCCTTCAACTGTCGCAAAATTTGCGACAGTTCAGAATGAGGGCGGCAGAGATGTGACACGCGAAATTGAATACTACAATCTTGATATGATCATTTCAGTTGGATATCGAGTCAAGTCAATAATTATAAATACCTATGCCTTAAAGACTGTATCTAATCATATCTAATCTTATCTAATCAAAGAATATCTTAACAAGTCGATGGTTTATGTGCACCGAGACGGTGTTAAAATTGACACGCCGAAAAATGAGAATTCCAAACGAGTGATCAAGGTATCGCCGTCTACTATGGCCATGCTGTGGGATTGGAAAAAGACACAGGAACAATACC
>JAILQN010000230.1 GCA_024699005.1 Clostridia bacterium | reverse complement strand
GAGAGTGTAAAATAAAGTGTGTAAGTAGGAGAGACGAAAACTTACGCACTTTCTTTTTTTTAAGAAGTGCTGTATAGTAAAAAAGGAAGGGAAGGAAAAGCACATGGCGACAAAAAAGAGTAAGCACAGTGAAACCGGCAGAGCAATCGCAAAAGCGATCCTTGAAGAATACAAGCCGACGAATCGGGAAGAGATGCCTGCCTGAAGCTGCGGCAGGTCACGCTGCCGCGGGGGCTGAAAACACTCCCGGCGTACATCTTCACGAACTGCGACGGCTTAAAAACCGTCGAGATCCCGGCGTCGGTCACAGAAATTGGCTACGGCGCCTTTTTCGCCTCCGGCATTACGGAGATCACCGTTCCCGAAGGGGTGACCGCCATCGGCGAAAACGCCTTTTACAGCTGTAAAGCGCTGACGAAGGCCACCCTGTCCGGAACGATCAGCGGGACGCTCACAAATGTGTTTGATTCCTGCGATCAGCTGACGGACGTTTATTTCGGCGGCAGTCCGGAAGCGTGGCAGGCGCTGCAGGCTAACCTTCTGTCGCAGACCAAGGTCCACTTCAAAAAAGCGTGATCCTTTTCCGTCGCTTTTCGCACGGGAAGAAACAAGCTGCCGACTTTACAGAAATGAAGATGAAAAATGAAGATCCTGCGGGCAGAATATCTGGTAAAAACCTACGGTAATGGCAAAACGGAGATCCGGGCGCTGGACGATGTGTCGTTTGCGGTGGAAAGCGGCGAATTTGTCCCGGTGGTCGGGGCCAGCGGATCGGTTTATGCAATGAAGTCGCCCTACGGGGCTAATGAAGGAATGAAGACGCTTCGCTGATTAAGACGCTCCTTCGGAGCTGATTATTCTGTGGGGCGACTTCGCTTCATCAGGCGCAGTTTACTGCGCCGTCTTCATTAAGCGCGCAAACGCTGACTGCATTAGGGCGAAGCCCGTCTTCATTTATTCTTTTCATTTTCTCATTTTCAGTCTTAAATATTCATTATTCTTTTTTTCTTAATGAATACTGAAGACTTAATAACTGTATAATGAATAATGATGGGTGGGCGTTGCCCACGATATTTCTGTTATTGCTATTTGCTTTAAATTATCATTTCGTGCATCTTGGGCGAAAAACCTCGAAAAATACGGCAAAATCGGGCTTCGGAGCAGTCGATCGGCTGCCCCGGAGTCCGGTATTTTGCTGCCGGCGGCAAAATAGTCCGAAAAATACCGGTGTACTTTCTGCGCTTCTTAGCTCCGCAAATAACTCACAAAAGGGTTGAGGCGGATGGATTTGAACCACGGCAGCACCGGGCCCCCGGACGAATAAACGCTTTCGAGTCAAAAAAAATCCTGTGTGCCGTAAATGCTGTTTTTACAGAAAGCCCCTTTATAAAAAAAGCAATGATAGTTGATTTTTTTGTCATAATATGGTAGCATTTAAAAAAAGTGCGATGAAAGGGATCTATATCATATGGCAATTTATAAAGAAGGTCATAGCAGTTATGGTCATTGCTGGATCGAAGGTAATGGAGTTACATTTTGGGTTTTCGTTATGGATGGAAGATCAAAGTATGGCCCTTATTCATCTCTGGCTGACGCAGTAAGAGAATTCAACAGGTATTGTATGTAATTGTATATAATAGTATATATCTGAAGAGCAGTCAGCAGATGCTTAGCTGCCCTTGTGTCCTGTATTTTTCATTCTTCAGTCTTAAGTTTTCATATTCATTAAAACGAAAGGATTTTCTGAATGAATACTGAAGACTTAAAACTGTATAATGAATAATGATGGGTGGGCTTTCCCACGCCTGTATGAAGCGGGCGAATCCCGCCCTCAGCCGGAAAAAGCGGGATCTATAATCACATTCCCGGCGATGGAAAAGAATATGTCATAGCAGACGAAAGTCTTCTGCCTGCGAACGCCGGGGAGGGACGGTTTGTCGGAACAGGTGATATTTCGCTCTTTTTTAAGAGTATTCCGTTTCGGGACGTCCGCCATTTCTCTGCCGATCACGCATGCGGAAGCGTGTCACAGGCTGCGAACGTCTGTGAGGCAATTTATGCGGGCAGCCGTCTGCTTACGATCGATGAAGACAAAAGCGCGGCAAATTTCATGATCCGGGATGAGATCATGAGACGTATCGTGAAGAATGAGATCATTATACCGTTTTGACGGATCGGGTCCGGCAAGTATATCGCCAAAGGGATATTTCCGTTATTCTGGTCATCGGGGGTTCAAGTGAATATCTGAAGATCGCCGACACCGTGATCTTGATGGATGAATACGTGCCTGCGGACGTCAGCGGGGAAATCAATGAAACGATCCGGAAAACAACGGCGTCCGACGAGATCATCATAACGAACAGAGAAAAAGGATCGTTCATCAAAGAGAAACTGTATTATCAGCAGATGTCTGCTATACGATTCTATCGACACAGGAGAGTTTTTTATGACTTTTATCGGCAAATTGATTTCCTGGCTTTTGGCAATGATATTTATGATCCAAAGCGCATTGGGAGGATCGCTCCCCCGGAAGAACGGTGAAAAACTGCGCGTCAGCGCGTACCTCATCGCAAGTACAGCCGAGACGGTGGAAAACATGGACGTCTCGCACCTGAAGGATATCACCGATCTCATCCTCATCGCCGCTCCTGCCGGGTTCAACGCGGAGGGGCAGATCGTCCTCGGCGACGAATTCGACGGCATCATTGCGGCGCTCAGCGAAAAGACGCGGGGATTTGATATCAGGCTCCACCTGACGCTGGGCGGTCCCGGGAGCGTGGAAGGCGACACTTGGGAGGAACAGATGGAATCGCAGTCCGAACAGCACCGGCTGGCTTTCTGCAGCGGCGTGCTGGAGGAGAACATCAAGTCGCTTCTCTATCATTATCCTCTGGACGGCGTTTCCTTCGACTATGAATACCCGTTCACGGAGCAGAGAAAAAAGGAGTACAGCGATTTCCTCGTCTCCCTCAAAGAAGTCCTCGGCGACACTTACGTCCTCAGCTGCGCGCTCTCGTCATGGTGCGCCGACTTTTCCGAAGAGGCGAAAAGCGCGATCGACAGGGTGGAGCTGATGTGCTACGACTGCTGGGACCCCACCACGGGCGCCCACGCCTCTTTAAGGAACGCAAAAGATCAGATCCGGGAGATGCTGAAGCTTGGCTACCGGCCGGAGCAGATCGATCTGGGGCTGCCTTTCTACGCCAGACCTACCAACGGGGACGCCATCTGGTATGACTACAACAACTGTTACGACAAGATCGATAAACTTGGCCTGATGGAGGACGCGGAAAACGGCGTGACCGCCTCGTTCAACACGCCGGATCTGATCTATGCGAAGACAAGATACGCGATCCTGAAGAAGCTGGGCGGCGTTATGCTCTGGCATTACGGCGCCGACGTACCGGCAGACAACGAAGCCTCGCTGATCAACGCGGTCATCAGGGCGAGAGGGCCGGTGGAGCAATATGTCTCCTATGAGGAGGACCGGATCCCCCTGTACGAATACGATTAGACGCTGGTGAGCTGCGTCCCGGCGGAACGGCAGCTGCAGCACGCGCGCACGGAGTTTTACGCGTTTTTCCATTTCGGCGTCAACACGTTCACCGACCGGGAGTGGGGCGACGGAACGGAAGATCCCGCGATCTTTGACCCGACGGATTTTGACGCGGGACAGTGGATCGACACTGCGGCCGCCGCGGGGATGAAGGGCGTTATCCTTACAGCCAAGCATCACGACGGCTTCTGCCTGTGGCCCTCGCAGTATACCGAGCACAGCGTCAAAAACAGCCCGTTCCGCAACGGCAGCGGCGACGTGGTGCGTGAGGTGGCAGACGCCTGCCGGGAAAGGGGCATGAAATTCGGGATCTATCTCTCCCCGTGGGACCGGCACGAGCCTACCTACGGGCAGGGAAAGGCCTACGATGATTATTTCTGCAACCAGCTCACGGAACTGCTGACGAATTACGGCGAGCTGTTCTCCGTCTGGTTCGACGGGGCATGCGGCGAGGGGCCTAACGGAAAAGTACAAAGCTATGACTGGGACCGTTATTACGCCGTGATCCGTAAATACCAGCCCAACGCCTGCATCGCCATCAGCGGCCCGGACGTGCGCTGGTGCGGCAACGAGGCGGGCGAAACCAGAGAGAGCGAGTGGAGCGTGCTGCCTACTTCGTATTATACGCCGGCGGAAGTGGCCGCTGCCAGCCAGCAGGCGGAAGGCGACGCCTTCCGGCCCAAGACCGGCGATCTGGAGAATCGGGATTTCGGCGGCAGAGAATACCTCAAGGGCGCGAGAAGTCTGCACTGGTATCCGTCCGAAACGGATACCTCCATCCGTCCGGGCTGGTTCTATCACGCGTCCGAAAACAATCAGGTCAAATCCGCCGACACGCTGATCGACCTTTGGTACCGTACGGTGGGCGGCAACTCCTCGCTGCTGCTCAACATCCCGCCGGACAGGCGCGGCCGCATCACCAGATTTGACGTAAGAAGCCTGAAAGGGCTGGGCAATTATCTGAAGAAGACCTTTGCCGTGAACCTGGCGGAGACCGCTTCGGTCACCGCCGATAAAACCGACGGCGCGCACACGGCGGATGCGCTTGCAACCGATTCCTATGACGCGTATTACAAAGCGCCGGACGGCGAGACCGTGGCTGCGGTCACTTTTTCGCTGGCGGAACCGTCAAAAGTGTCGCACGTGGTGATCAAAGAGCATATCCCCATGAGCCAGCGGGTGGAACGGTTCGCCGTGGATGTGAAACTGCCGGACGGCACCTGGAAAAAAGTCGCGGAAGGCACCTCGGTAGGATATCAGAAGGTAGTGAAATTCGACCCCGTGCAGACCGACGCAATCCGTGTGCGGATCCTCGATTCCCGCGTCTGCCCCGTGCTGTCGTTCATCGGCATATACTGATTCTTTATCTTTTACCTTTTCAAAAATTCACGGCAAAAAACCGGCAGAGACCCTGAAGCAAGGCTCTGCCGGACTTTTTTATTCTGACCGTTATCAGATACTGGATATGAGGCCTTTGATCATAAAGTACAGGTTGCGGAACATGCGGATGAGTTTCTGTAACAGCGGTTCCCGCGTGTACGGCGTATCCGTTCCCTCGCCGCCGTAACAGCCGATGTTGACGCTTTTGATCTCGTTGCCGAAAAAGTCATGCGTACAGTCGTCATCCGGTACCGCGACGCCCGCGCCGATCAGGGGCGAATCCTTCGACAGCGTAAATGAGGCGGGGTCGGCAAAGTCCTCGCCGGAAAAACCGGGCAGCGTATTGAATTTAGCGCCGGAATTGGCGGCGGAAGTGCAGTTGTAATAGCAGTTGTTCCCGATCACGCTGCCCTTGTACTGGGAAGGCTTGATGCTGGTATTCAGGCGGTAGCCGTCCGTGATCACAATGATATTGTTCACCACCCAGGAATCGAAGATGTTCTGCATATCAAACTTCTGCGAGCCGACGATGGTGTTGTTGTAGAACCGCAGGTCCGTTTCGCCGGGGCCGCCCGCTAACACGTTCGTCCCTTTGTCGTCGTTCACGGAAAGGCAGTAGCGCACCGTGTTTCCCACCTGTCGGCTGGTTTTGGCGTTGTTCACCATGAAACGCATATTGTCGTGGGAGTAGATATACTGGTAAGTGCAGTGGTTAGATTGGGAGTCAAAATCCACAGTCATGCCGTCTCCCACGTTTTTCTGCCCGGCGATCTCGCAGTATTCGATGGTGCTGTTCTCGCTGCCCCAGAACCAGGCCGCGGCGGTGAAATACAGGATGTTGCCGTTTTCGTCCACGCCCTCGCCCTGGCAGCAGTCGATCACACGGCAATGGGTCATCAGGGCGCCGTCGCAAACGCCGATGATCACGGCTTCCGCATCCATATCGTGGAAGTAGCAGTCTTTGATCAGCGCGTCTTTGTTGTATCCGGGTCCCACTTCGTCGACAACGTCCGGGTCGCCCTTGGGCTTGTCCAGCGCGCCCCAGAGGCTTATGCCGTTGCCGCAGTCAAAAAACTCGCAATCGGTAACGGTAAAGCCGTTCACGGGCCAGAGCGAACGGGCGGACAGCCCTTTTACCATCACGCAGGCGCGGGCACAGGCAGCTCCGGCACCCAGGTTGTCGCGGGATTTTACCTTGTAATTCTGGATATTGTGGACCGAAAGCCCGGTGAGGGTGATCCCTTCGCTGGCGGCGTTCAGGGCGTCGATCCAGATACCGCCGCCGTTCGGCGCGGTGATCTCCAGATCGCTGACCGTTACGTAAGAGCAGTCGAACAGCCGCAGCACCTCGGTGCGGGCGCCGGTAGTCAGCAGCGGTTTTTCCCCCTCGCCGTAGGCAGTGATCCTGATCGGCGCCGATTCGGTGCCTCTGCTGCCGTTCAGAGTCAGCGTGCATTCATATTCGCCGCCCAGGCGGAACAATACGGAATCCCCGGCGTTCAGGGTACACTCCGTTACAGGAACGCTTTTCCACGCCGTTTCGGGCGAAAGCCCGTCGCCGGTCTCGTCGCTGCCGTCAATGCTGTCGACGTAATAGGCGGTTCCCGAGGTTCACGCCGTTCCCGACGCAGGTGCGGCACAGAGAGCCGTGAGAAGAAAACAAAGAAATACCGATAGCGTTTTTTTCATAGCATTCATTCCTTTCAGCATATCATCCCATTACGGCGGCCTTCGCCGGTCCTGTCTCTGTTCGGAACAGGTAACAGTCATTCCGGATCGGAATGAAACAGCTGCCGTTTTTTATACTGTATTTATTATAAACAATTTCAGTCCCATTTGCAATAATAAACTCATGCGGTTTTTCTCCTTTGGAACTCAAGACCTGAGTAAGTGCTGAATAATTCGGTGTATGCAGATTGCCGGGATATTTTTTCGGCAGCTGAAACAAAAAGCGCAGGCAATACTTTGTGTATTAACGAGCATTTTTGTGATAGATGCCGGAAAAAGAGCCGGCAGGATGTATACACAAGAATTAATCAGTGCTTACTTAAATACAAAGGTCAGCCGGGTCTTTTCCTGATAATTGTATTGCTTTTTGTTGTCCCGCCTTTCTTTGCATATACCCGGAGAGATTCTGCATAATGATTCGGATCATATACAGATGGTCGGAAAAGGAACACGGAGGCAGCAACGCATACCCGTACAACTTCGACAGATTTTGTGAGTTGATCGGTTGCGAAGAGCAAACGGATGATGAATCAGATGCCGAATGGATTCGCAGAACTCACGGTATTCATCGTCGCCTTGAAAGAGACCTTCTGTTTCTTCAATAGGTATATACCTGCATTATCAAACAAAAGATGGAAAGATATGGAATGCTGCGTTTACACATCAAGCTGAGTATGAAAAGTGTGAGTCAAGCCGTTTGCTTTCCTGTTTTATCGATAGTTCAATGAAGTTTTGCCTGGATTCAGAAACGGACGGATTCGTGATCAATCCATGGGGAAAGTCTTTTATGTTGACAAAGGATCTGATCGGAATGATTTTTAAGGCAGACGGAGATGTGGAATATTCAGTGCCTGATGATCCGATTACTCGGGATCTTTTGGAGGATGGTTCATTTCTGAAGCGGGCAATTGAGATCTGTAACAGGAACAGAACTCAGATCAATCTGATAAAGCTTGCCGGAATACTCAGAAACAGCCGGGTTTGGGTTCCCTGTACAGCACCTTCGGAATGGAACGCCATCCGCGCTTGCTGTGTTCGGCTGAACGATAATCGAAGAAAAGACGCTTCCAATTGGTCAGGGCAAAATATACTGGGATTTTCCTGATGGAAGTGCGGGAATTGATGAAAACAAATTCGACATACAATATCCACCTTTGATTTCGTTCAAGAGCGTTGTATTATTCACCGGTTCGGTGGTTCATTTTTTATTGCAGATTTTTATTTTACGCTTCATCAGATTCGCACAAGGGGAACGTAATTCGGTTTTTCTCTGTCAGGAATAATATATTACGCAGAAATGCGATCCGGATCCGCCGCATGTCGGATCGCGGCGGGCCCGGAGTGTTATGTCAAAAAGGGAGACTTATCACATTCGCCCGAACAGATGGGCAAAGAAATACATGATCCTGTGGAAGAACGATACGAGATTGCCCAGCGCACCGGTGTGGGTGGAATGGCAGTAAGGACACAACCGGTCTTCCGGGATCAGCTGTTCACCGCAGCGGTCACACTGCCCCTTTACATTAGGTGCGGTGTGGCCCAGCGCCGCTATGGTGAAGGTCTCCGTGATCTCCTCCGTACCGTCGGCGTCCGCGAACCGTTTGCCGCATTCGCACAGATAATACGCCGCGCCGGTCCCGGTGCAGGTGGGCTCTTCCGACAACGTATAGACGGGGGAGTGGACATGCAGCTGCGGATTTATCTGCACCCGCATCGTATCGGCGCTGTCGGACAGGAAAGCCAGTCGGGTGCCGGACAGCGTTCTTCCCGCCCGCTTGTCGGCGTCGGCGCCCGTGCCGTAAATCGGCAGGTCCAGCGTATCGCCCAGCGCGGAAAACCGGCTGTTCCAGACAGACTTGTCAAAAAACGGCGTCTCGGTGTCCACCTTTATGTTGCTGCCGATAAACGTCAGGGTACCGTCGGAAGCGGTCTCCGGGTAAAGCGGCATCACCGCGGGTCGGTGGTTGGTGTTGTTGACCGTGTTATCCAACGCGTATTTTCGGTAAACGCCGTCGTCGACGTGCCACAGAACGATACCGCCGGCATCCCTTTTGTATTCTTTGGCAAGCCCGGCGTCCCATTTGGCAAAACTGCGGTTTTCCAGCAGATAGTATTCATCAGGGTTCTGCGTGGGAATGAGAAGCGTACCGTAAGACGCGTCGTCTGCGTAATTCTGCGAGGTCAGTGTGTAAAAGCCCGTCTCGCCGGCGGTTTCCGGCGTCACCCAGCCCAACCGGTAGCGGCTCCATGCGTCCAGAGAATAAGGCGTTTCGTCGCCGGTGACCGGGTCGGTGCCGTATGCGCCGTAATCCATCAGGCTGAGATTCCAGACTTCGTATTTGCTCCATGCCGAACTGCTGTCATAGTTGGTGTCGTACATGTCCGGCAGACCGATAAAGTGCCCCAGCTCATGCGCCAGTACGCCGATCGGCGCCTGCTCTCCGTCGTTTTTCTGTTCGGAGATGACGATAAAGTCGTCCATCGTCACGCCGTCCGCGTCAGGCAGACTGAGATCAAAGCTGTAATCCGCGATATATTCCCCGAAGGAATAGGAGTGTGCCCACAGGTAATTCGTCTTTCCGTGAGTATAGGCGCCGGAGGAGGACGCCTCGTACCCGGCCATGATAAAAGCGATGGCCAGCTCGTCAGTGGTGAGCGTGCCGTCTTCATTTACGTCGTAGGAGGAATAATCGATACAGGCGTCAGCTGCTTCCAGCGCCGCCATCAGCGTTTGCGTCAACGTAAGGGACGCGGCCGTATCAGACTCGCTGAAGAGAATGAACGACAGTCGCCAGTCGTCATGCGTCATGGGGAGCGACACATGTATCACGCCGTCATCTTCGGCGTCTGCTGCGTTGGTGTTGCCGCCGACGCCAAAGGCGGAGGTCTCCCGCACGGGCGTAAAGGTGAACTGCCCGAAGGACATATCCGTATAGTATTCCTGCAGCGACCGGTCGTCGCGGAAGATCTCCTGCGCCCAGTCAAAATCGTCGCGGTAGGGCATTCCGTCCAGACCGATCACGATGACCGCCAGCGGGACGTCGCTCCGGACAGAGCCCAGCGACGGAGCGCGCATGGGACCGCGGTTGCGCTTTTCGGCGGTCTTGGAGACGTCCGCAAGCGTCAGAAGCCGGCCTGTGTGGGATTTACAGGCGCCGCCTTCCGCATGGGTGCCGGGGGCGGCAGGCACCGCCAGCGCCGTAAATGCGAACAGCAGCAGCGCAGAGACAACAGTGATAAGACAAAGGGATAATCTGATGATCTTCTTCATAAAAATAACCTCTTATATTCTGCGGTCGAAACGACCAAACAGTTTATTGACATTATCATAACATATACGCCGCGTTTTGTAAAGAGACGAGTCGGTAATATAAAAAGTACCTCTCTCCACGGTTTTTCTGTTCATTTTCCTTTTTTGCCAACGACAAAAGAAGCGTGACTGATTCCGGCTTGCCGGTTCGATTGATGGTTTTCGTTTGGATTTTATATCTTAAAAAGTGCACTTTTGGGAGTTTATATACAAAGCTGAAATCCTGTCGTGCAAGCGGCGATTCCACTATTGACGATTAACCTAAAAGGCGATACAATGAACGGGAACAGTGTTATGAGAGAATGTCATATTTTTGAATGAGATTTGAGTAAGTCGGAGGGCTTTTCTGATGGAAGAAAAAGACGTGTTTAAGATTATTGACGGAGTTCTTGAAGAATATTGCGGCCCGGGGGGGAGATACAGATCCCGGACAGCGTTACGAGTATCGGCAGTAATGCGTTTTCCGGCTGTTCGGGGCTGACCTCGGTGGCGATCCCGGATGGTGTGACGAGAATCGAATACGGCGCGTTTTCCGGCTGTTCGGGGCTGACGGAAGTTCGTACCGCAAGTCTTGATCAATGGGTCAAAATCCGTTTTGGATCTGGACGATCCAACCCTTTGGGGTATGCGCATCGATTGTTTTGTGACGGGCGGGAAATTACTTCACTGACGATTCCGGATGGTGTAACAAGCATCGGCGATTCTGCGTTTGAAGGCTGCTCTGAGTTGACGAGCGTCTTGATCCCAAATAGTGTATCGAGCATCGGAGATCATGCATTTTCCGACTGTACAGGGCTTACCTCCGTGGTGATCCCGACGAGCGTGACGAACATTGGCGCTTCTGCGTTTGACGGCTGTACTGGGCTTACCTCGGTGGTGATCCCGGAGAGTGTGACGAGCATCGGTGATTCTGCTTTTTACGGCTGTACGGGGCTTACCTCGGTGGTGATCCCGGACGGTGTAACGAGAATCGAATGTTGCGCGTTTTGCTGCTGTACGGGGCTGACCTCGATGGTGATCCCAAACGGTGTAACGAGAATCAAAGGAGGCGCGTTTGCCGGCTGTACGGGGCTGACCTCAGTGGTGATCCCGGACAGCGTGACGAACATTGGCAATGCTGCGTTTTATGGTTGTACGGGGCTGACCTCGGTGGTGATCCCGGACGGTGTGATCATCGGCATGAAAGCGTTTCAGAACTGTACAGGATTGACGACGGAAAACCTTTCGGATGAAATTCAGTTACTGAATCTGAGAATGCGCATCGCCACCTATAAAGAAGGATACGGGAAAATAGATTTTCCGCAGGGGTTTGAACAGAAACTTGCCGGAAAAACGCTGGAAAAACAGATGAAGTGCTATCGCATTACGGAGTCGGTTGATTACGCCGCAATGTCGTACGGGGAGATCGATTCGGAGGACCTGCGAAAGCATTCTTACAATCTGGAGGATTATAAGGGGTTCAGAGGAATCGTCGTCAGGGATCGGCAGGTCGTCGGCGTCCTGATCGCGAACGCAAAAGGAAAGCCTCTCGCATGTCTGGCCGGGCAGAAGGTTTCACTGTATTATGCCATGGATACGGACGCAACGGGAACGAAAGAACGGGAAAATTGCGCTTATCTGATCTGTGTATAGAAAAAGTCAATCAGAGTGACGGTTAGTGTGAGCGTGCATTTATTCAGTAACGAAACCGACATTGATCAAAGCCGGTTGCTGTACATTACCGTTTGTATGATCTTACCCCGAAAAGCGTACGTATGTACGTTCATACACAGAAAAGGATCGCTGTTTCAACAGGACAGCGATCCTTATTTACACCTCGTCATTCTCATTTTCCTTTGATCGGTAAATGAGTCGTTTCCCGTCAAAAAAAGAAAGCGGCCCCCTTTCGGGAGCCGCGCCGTATGCGACGAAATGATCAGAAAATGTACTGCGACTGAGCGCGCAGATAGACCTCGACCGTTTCGTAATCAATGTCCGCGTCCAGACCGGGTCTGCTTTCCGTCTTTGTGCCGGAAGCACCTGCCGGGATGCGGTATGACTCAGTCTGGATATAGGTGATCTCAACGAAGGTGGCGTAATTGCCGTCCGCATCGTAACAGAGCGCGAGAGCGTCAACAGCCTGCGCCTCGTCTGTGCCGTTGTTCGTCACGGTCACGGTGACCTGCTTTTTGCCACTGTCGTTCAGAGAGACCTCGCTCTCAACGTCAAGATTCGCGAGCACGTCTCTGTAGTTCTTCACAGGAGTCGTTGTCAGCACATAGGAGACCTTTGCGTCCTCCGGCGGGTTCTTGAGGAACTGGAGCGTGACGAAGGAGGTCTGCCCGGGACCGAGATCGGTAATTTTCTTGTTGTTGTCGCCGGAGATGAAGTTGCCTTCGGCGTCTCTGGCCACGGCGGCGCATTCGACCGCAACCGTCTCTTCGCTGACGTTCTTCAGCACGATGATATAGTCGATCCAGTGCGAATTTTCGTTGTAGTCAAAAATCTCCTTGACGACCTCGAGCGTATCCGGTACAACAGGCTCGTCGGGGATCCCTGCTTTGGTTGTGTCTTCTTCGTCAGTCCCGGCGTCAGAATCATCCTCGGGCTGCGAGGCGTCCTGCGTTTCGGCGTCGTTCGTTGCGATATCGTTCGCTGCGACGTCGGTGCCGTCCGCGGGTTCATCGCTGCCGCCGCACCCCGCAAGGGCGAAAACGGACAAGAGCATAAGGATCGCGAGTAATACGGAAAGCTTTTTCTTCATGATTAAAATTCCTTTCATATTCGATATTATGATTATATACGAAAACATATCCTTTGTCAATAAAGCTCAATAAAAGAACCACTTTTGTCTGCCACGGCGAAAGTGGTATCTTTTATTCACCGGTTTCATCCATTTGATTTCCCGGAACTGTTGAAAAGTTCAAGTTTTTCAGATATAATTATTATGAGAGATCGGGTTTTGTCCCGGCACGCGGTTTGTTCAGCACCCGATACATTTGCCGCAATCCCGATAAATCCCGGTCTGCCGGGGTTCTGCACGGTGTCCTTTCAGGTCCTCTTTGCGCTGCAGACAAATCAGAAAATCAGTATTATATTGTATCAAATATTCTGTTCTGGGGGTCACGTTATGTATATTTATCAGTTTATCGTAAAAATCGGGCTCGTTTTCACCTTGCTGTGGATGACCTGTTTCGGAGCTTGTCTGCCGGTCAAAAAAAACGTTGTAAAAGAAAACGGCTCGATGGCTGCAACGGACGAGTTGGGCAGAGAGGTTGTAAGCACGGGCGAGAGCAAAAAACTGGTTGGTATTTTTTATTTTATTTTCAACGGAAACGGCGGCGACAACGGACCTTACGACATTACCGAAATTCTCAAAAACGATCCGCAGGCATACCTGTCGGCTGAGCGCTGGGAGGCGGCAGGCGGCGGTCCCGGGTTTGCAGACCATCACTGGGGCGAACCGCTGTTCGGCTACTATTTTCAGACTGACAAATGGGTGCTTTCGCGTCATTGCCAGATGCTGACTGACGCGGGCGTTGACTTTTTGGTTTTCGACACCACCAACGGATTTTCCGAAACCGATTACAACAGGGTGATCGCGCTTATAGACGTGTGGTACGGGTATTATACCGACGGCTGGAATGTACCTAAGCTCGCTTTTTACACAAACTCCGACTCGGGCAAGGTTATGAACGACATATACGACGCCTTTTATAATAACCCGGAAATAAAAGGAAAATATCCGCGACTGGACGAGCTGTGGTTCCGCCTGAACGGCAAACCGATGATCATAGGCTGGAAAGACAGCCCCGACACACGCGAAGACGTGAAGTCATATTTCCGAATGAAGGCGACTCAGTGGCCGAGCACGGATAATCCCGGAGCCCGGGATGCCGACGGCTTTCCGTGGATCGAATTCATCAATCTTGAATCGTTTAACGCCTACTACAAGAATTCCCCCTTCGACAAAAGCATCATGAGCGTTTCCGTGGCGCAGCACTGCGACACCGTCCACATGAGCTCTTCGGCGTTTTACGGGCATAACGATCACGGCAGAAGCTGGCACGACGGAGCGAAAGACACCTCAGAGGATGCAATGCTCTACGGATATAATTTTGCGGAGCAGTGGGAATACGCCATCAAACTCGACCCGGATATCATCTTTATTACCGGTTTCAACGAGTGGCTGGCGCTTCGCCTTGCCGAAGAAAACGAACCCATATTGTTTTTTGACGAGTGTACCGAGGAATACTCCCGCGACGTTGAGCCTGCGGCAGGCCGGCTGGGCGACAATTATTATATGCAGATGGTGAGCTATATTGCAAAATTCAAACGCAGCCGGGCCGTACTCCCCGACAGAAAAAACGTAACGATAGATATTTCGGGGGATTTTTCGCAGTGGGATTCCGAAGAAATAAAAGCGGTATACAGGGATTATAAAAATGACATTGCAGACCGCGACCATCGCGGTTACGGAACGCTGTATTACACCGATAAATCCGGCAGAAACGACATTGTGAACGCCAGGGTGTGTGAAGACGCCCTGAACGTGTATTTTTACGTTGACACGGCAGAAACCTTGTCCTCCTGTACGGATCACGCATGGATGACGCTGTTTTTAAGCGTGGAAAAAGGACGGACGGGATATGATTTCTGCGTCAACCGAACGTCTCCCGGGAACGGAAAAACGTTAATTGAAGCGGTTACGCAAGACGGTTTCAAAACGCTGGGCCAAGCGGATATACGCTTTGAGGGCAAAAAACTCATGCTGAGCGTGCCGAAAACTCTCCTTGGTTTCGGAGAGAGAGCATCGTTTACGTTCAAGTGGGCGGATAACTATGAAGAGGGGAATATCATGTCGTTTTATACAAAGGGCGACAGCGCCCCCTACGGAAGGTTAAACTGGGTCTATTGATAAAAAAAGACAATATTATATTGCCTGAAGCAATTCTGTGTGATATAATAGCATTGTATTAAGAAAATGTTGATTTTCCATATCAATGAAAAAGGAGAAAAAATCAATGAAAAAAACAATCAGAAAAGCGTTTGCAATGATGCTCGCACTTATTATGGCATTTTCCTGCCTTGCATTGACATCTTTTGCCGCTACAAAAGATAACATTACATTCAAGGTACAGGGCAAAGGCGGTTATCTTGCCATAGGCGACAGTATCGGAATGGGCTGCGGCTCCGACGGTTACTATCTGGGGCATTACCACGGCGACTACCAATACCGTGACTGCGAGGGCTCCTACGTTACACAGATTGCAAACGCGGTAGGCTGCGACATTCCCACACACAGCATCACAGACCAGAATTCCAATTTCTATCCGTTCTGCTATCCCGGTATGACCACTGCCGTTGCGCTTGACCTGTACGGCGTTGAAGACGGTTATTCGGATTATGAACTTGACTACCCGTACTACCATGCAATGCTTGCTTATTTCGGCACGCCCGCCTCCATTCCCTCTACGCGTGACGAAGATCCCCACTATGAGGAAATAGGTGAAGTCCAGCATTACGTGGAAGGCAACTGCGGCAAGTGCGGCGACATTATCGAGCTTACAAAGAACGCGGAACTTATAACGATTGAACTGGGTATGTGCGATATTTTCTACCGCGCTTACCGTATTATTTCCGAGGGGACTCTTCTGGCGGATTTCAAGCTTGATGCTTCCGTCGTAAACAAAGCCGGAGATATCGTCACAAAGGCG
>JAILQN010000221.1 GCA_024699005.1 Clostridia bacterium | reverse complement strand
TGATTTCGGTCACACGGCATGCAGGCTTACTGTATCGCACGGGCAGACCGCTTAATGCTGCTCGGTTCCCCGCCTGACATGGTTCACAGCGCTCCGTCGTACAGGACCAACACGCCGCATGACCGAAATCGGACTGATTTCAAGAAGTATTATAATATATTGAAAAAAAATAAGCAAGTATTATTTTTGTTTTTTATTCCAGTCCCTCCGCAGACAGATAACTGTTGATATAATCCGTTACGTCATCAGGGTTCAGTCCGTGCACCATACTGGCTTCCATCACGGTTTCGGAGAGCGCAGCAAAACATGTGACGCAGCTCATGCCGCACTGCATCAGAGCTTCCGCGGCGCCGGGATACTTGTCTATAAGATCACCTATGAGCATATCGCGGTTCGTGAACATGCCGACGTTGCCGTTGTCCAGTTCGTCGCGGATACAGTCGTTTATCATACTCATTATCGCGGTTGCTGTGATCCCGGTCTTCTCCGCGAGTGTGCCTATGGTAACGCGGCTGTGAGCGAGACGTTTCGGGGCGGTGCCGAAATCGCTGAAAATATCGTTTTTTTCTATAAGTTTATCGGTCATGTGCGGGAAAGCGGCAATGACCTCGTTGATCCTTGTCTGTTCGTTTAAAAGCATATTCCTGACTCCTTCCGTCATGATATTATATTACCGGATGCCCGGACTGTCAATAATGAATATGCACGGAATTTCCATATATATTTTTATGTTTTTCTCGTCACAAACAAACATTTTTTGAAATTTGTATTGCAATTCCGGAAAATAAAGCATATAATCCATATGATTTTTTTGCAAATGAACAAGGAGGAATGCAACATGAAATCAACAGGTGTTGTTAGAAACATTGATCAGGTCGGACGTTTTGTCATACCTATGGAACTCAGGCGCACAATGGGGCTTCTTGACCCTTCCACTACTTTAGAGGTCTTTACCGAGGACGACGATAAGATAATCCTCAGGAAGCATTCGCCGTGCTGCGTCTTCTGCAACGAACTTGACGATCTTATCGAGCTGAACGGAAAGCAGGTATGCAAAAAGTGCATTGATAAGCTTGTGACGCTCTCAAAATAAATATTCAATAATCTATAATTTCAACACTCAGAACTCAGAGTTCAGAACCGAAAAAGATCCCCCGGCGATTGCCGGGGGATCTTTTCGTCAGACTCAATATGCTATATTGTAAATATGCATATAGTTATGAAGGTTTGCGTAGCCGTCGATGGTAACGATAAGCGCTTTCACGTTGGCAGTGATGTGAACTATCATGTGCTGGTTAAGATCTGAAACCTCAAGGGTCTCGTTGTTATAGGTGACCTTCGCTTCGCAGCCGGTGTAGGTGAGGTTGAAGGAGTTGACCTTGACGGCGGATATGCCTGCGAGGGTGTTGTTTATGTCTTCCTTGGACATGGGGTTGAACACAGCGCCGTGAAATGACGGTGCGGTTTCTGCGTCAGCTGTGGCGGGCTCGGGATTCTCCTCGTCGTTCAGGACAAGAGTGATCGTTGACGTGCCGTCGCCGTTATCGACTATTGAACCGGATTTGATCGCATTAACGTCGGTAAGCAGGCAGCCCTTGTTGTTGTTGATGATCGGGATCTGATTATGAGCGTCGTCCCTGACCTGTTCTTCGGCTTTGTCTTCGGTTGTAAGGAAGCCGTTGGCTATGGGGAGAATGATATTGCCGATGCTGCCCAGATCATATTCGCTGGAGGGCAGGTCCTGGAATTCCTTTTTGTTGTAGGTCTTGCAGGTCTTGAGCTTGTCCATGACCTCGGTGTACTTCGCAAGTACGGTTGCGGGATCGGTCTCGCCGACGGGAGCAGCAGGTTCTGCATTGCTTGCGGCTGCGCCATTATTACTTGCTGCGGGAGTCGCGGCAGAAGATGCGCTGTTTGTATTTGCATTCGCGTCAGCTGCAGGAGCGGCCGCAACGGAGCCGGATACGACCTGAGACATGCGGTAAGTCGTCAGACAGGCGCAGAGAGTGCAGATGCACACTGCGAACACAACGACAAGGGAAATGATTTTGGTAAGAAGCGGAGATTCAAGCTCTCGAGATCTTTTCATTACTGGATACCCCTTTCAGGTATTTAGTGTTATAATTTGATAAAGTGATTTTACAACACAATAGCGCTGATGTCAAGAGAAAAAAAATAAGGAAAAGATTTTAAACGTAAGGCAAATATTTGCATATTATGGGTAAAAACGCTGTTTCTTTGATATGGATACTGTTTTATACTTAATATTATCATTCAATACGTCTTGACAATTACGCGATTTTGATGTAAAATTTTTCAGAATCAGTGTGGTGGGCATTTTTGAGTTTTCCGCACATGATGAACAACAGCGAATGAGAGGGTCACTTTTATGAGACGCAGCAGAGGCAATGACCTGCCGATATTGGTCAAGGCAGTAGCACTTATAGCGACGATTGCTATATGTATATGCACTATTACGGCTATATCCACCACAGTCAAGATCACAAAAATGACAAAGGCCGGTGCCTCTGTTGAGTCGGGCGGCGATGCTCAGCCGGCACAGTCTGCCGGCGGAGGTTCTTCGACTGCTGCGCCTGCCGGGCAGGCGGCTTCTGCGGCTCCGGCTTCCTCGGAAGGCGGCGGAGATGCTGCTCCGGCGGCCGGGATTACCGATCCGGCGGAGGTCCTTAAGACTTACACCGATATCATGAACAAGGTAAAGACAGACGGTAAATCCGTTACCGAACTCGGATATAATACGCTCGGCGATTACGATCTCGGCGCCGCTACCAATATCATCGGTCCGGTCCTTAAGAATATGCTCACTCTTGAGGACGCCGCAGAGGAATCTGTCAAGACCGATATGAGAGCGGATTTCCCCATTAAGAACAACGACAAGGGCTGCCTGCTGACGGATACTGCCGGCATCTCTTCATGTTCGATCGTCGATAACGGCGACGGCACCTCCACGCTTACGATCGTAACCGTTGCCGAGGATAACGCGGAGCCGGCTCCCGACGGAGGCGCTTCTTCCCCGTCTTACACCGGCGGCATTTTTGCTCCTATGTCTGCCGCAGGCGTTGACGAGACCGTCGCCAGTATACCCGCCGTCAATATCAACAACCTCGTCATCAACTATCACGACTGCACTGTGACCGTCAAATACAAGACCGATACTCTTGAGGCTATCGACGTTCTGCTTGACATGCCATTCAAGCTGACCGCGGAAGTGAAAGTCACGTTCGTTACCCTGAACGCCGTTGCAAATCTCGGCTGGACGGATCATTTCTATAATTTCCAGTATTGAGCGGAGGTTTGATTCGATATGAAAAGAAGTCACGAGAACGACACTCATGATCTTACCAGACTGGTAGCAATAGTCGTTGTTTTTGCCGTATGCGTCGTATCGCTTTGCGGCTGCCTTACCGCATATAAGATGTCACAGTTTCTGAGGAGCGGCGGATCCGTGGCCTCCGGGACGGCAGGAGCGTCTTCGGGTTCTTCTGCTTCCGGTTCGTCTTCTGCCCAGTCCGGTTCCCCGGCTTCCGGCGCGGGCGGAGCAGGCGACGCGGCAGCTCCGGCCGATTCCGGCAACAACGATACGGCTGCGGCGCTTGCCAAATATACCGAGGTGATGGACAATCTCAAAGCCAACGGTACGGGCGGCAAGAAGCTGGAGTATATGACTCTTGGCGATTACGACATGGGCACGGTCGCGAGTCTTATTCTGCCTATAGCGAAGGGTATGATCCCGAGCGAGGACAAAGCGGAGGAGAAGGACTGCAACAGCATGCAGAGCGATATGCCCGTGCTCCACACCGAAAAGGGCTGCCTGCTTACAGACGTGTCTGCTCTTAAATCCGGTTCCATAGTCGATAACGGCGACGGGACTTCCACAGTGACCATAGTCCTCAATGAAGAGACGAACCCCGTCCCCGCTGAGGATAACGCCACGTCCTGCCCGTCCATCATAGGCTCGGTCTTTGCGCCTATGTCCAAATCGGGTATAGATGAAACGGTTGCGAAATTCTCGAGCGTGCTCACCGTTAATAAGCTTGACCTTGTTTACCATGACTGCAAAGCGGAGGTCAAGTACAACAATGATACGAACCAGCCGGTTGAGATATACCAGTATATGTACATAACCATAAACGCCGACGCAAAGGCTGCGATACTTCCGGTCAGCGGTTATGCGAATCTGGATTATGTGACGCATATCTACAATATCACCTTCTGATCGCGACAAAAGAAATCCTCGCCGTTATCGGCGAGGTGTTTTTTTTTGATGCGGAGACCTACGCTTCCAGATTCTCTTTTCCGCCCATATACGGTCTGAGAGCTTCGGGGATCCTGACGGAACCGTCGGCCTGAAGGTTGTTCTCCAGGAACGCGATAAGCATGCGCGGCGGGGCGACGACCGTATTGTTAAGAGTGTGCGCAAGGTACTTTCTGCCGTCCGCACTCTTTACACGGATGCCCAGACGCCTTGCCTGGGCGTCTCCCAGGTTTGAGCAGGAACCGACCTCAAAATATTTCTGCTGTCTGGGCGACCACGCTTCAACGTCCAGAGACCGGACTTTAAGGTCTGCCAGATCGCCGGAGCAGCACTCTAAGGTCCTGACGGGGATATCCAGAGACCGGAACAGATCAACGGTGTTTTTCCAGAGCTTTTCGAACCATATGCGTGACTCCTCCGGTTTGCAGACGACCACCATCTCCTGCTTTTCGAACTGGTGAATGCGATAAACGCCGCGCTCCTCTATGCCGTGTGCGCCTTTCTCTTTGCGGAAGCAGGGAGAATAGCTGGTAAGGGTGAGGGGCAGCTTCGCCTCGTCGACGATCTGATCGATGAATTTGCCGATCATGGAGTGCTCGCTGGTGCCGATCAGATACAGATCCTCGCCCTCGATTTTATACATCATGGCGTCCATCTCCGCAAAAGACATGACTCCTGTGACCACGTTCGATCTGATCATGAACGGCGGGACAACATAGGTGAACCCGCGGTCTATCATAAAATCACGCGCATAGGAGATAACTGCGGAATGGAGTCTCGCAATATCGCCCATGAGGTAATAAAAACCGTTGCCAGCGACGCGTCCGGCAGAATCAAGATCGATGCCGTTGAAGCGCTCCATAATGTCCGTGTGATACGGCACCTCAAAATCCGGCACGACCGGTTCGCCGAAACGTTCGACTTCTACGTTGAAGCTATCGTCTTTCCCGATGGGCACACAGTCATCTATGATATTGGGGATCGTCATCATGATTTTGCGGATCTTTTCGGAAAGTTCGGTCTCAAGGACTTCCAGCTCGGCGAGCCTGTCTTTGTTCGCGGCGACCTGCGCCTTGACCTTTTCAGCTTCGTCACGCTTGCCCTGCGCCATAAACACACCTATCTGCTTGGACAGAGAATTGCGGGAACCGCGCAGAGTGTCCGCCTCGGTTTTGCCGGCACGGTACTGCCTGTCAAGTTCTATGACTTCGTCCACAAGTGGGAGCTTGTCGTCCTGGAACTTTTTTCTGATATTCTCTTTTACTGCATCCGGATTTTCGCGGACAAATTTAATATCAAGCATAATACACCTCATATAATGGATTCCGTACTATTTTACTCAAAATTGTGATTTAGTCAAGAGTCAATATATGTGTGTAAATCGTTGATAATTGTACGAAAATATTGCAGAAATTTGAATAAAGATTGACAAATTGGGTACAATATGATAAAATCCAGACAAAGTTCAGATTATTTGTGAGGGTATATCATGAGCAATTCGGTCAGCGGTTCCGACGCGAAGACAAAGTCGCCGCTCGTTATAAAAATAATCTGTATCGTTCTCGCCGTTCTGGTGGCGGGCGAGGGTGTCGCCATCGGCGTGCTGGGCGTTAAGCTCAGGTTCTCCGGCGGGGCGAATGAACCGGGCGATCTTGCCATAAACGCAGATTTTTCCTCTGTCGGAGTGGAGATCGGCAGGGGAGTCGGAGAGGGCATCGCCATGCTTGCCGGCAATCTTATGGGTGACGTCTCCTCCGGGGAGAATATCGGGGATATAATCCGCGGCGTTGTTTACAGCGATGCGCTGATCAACACCCTTGCGTCCATATCGTATCCGCTGGTCAAAAAGATACTCGTGGATCTTAATATGCTCCAGTTTGCCACCGCTGCCAGAATCTGGCCCACTCCGGCGGAGCTCGCGGAGCTTTTCAAGGATAAAAGTTACACGGCGTGCGACAAAAGCGGTACGATCCTGCCCCTTGCGGACGTGCTGACAGCCGCGGAGGATGACTGGGCTTACTTTGACACAACAATTAACCTTGCCAGGGACGACGGCACGGTTAACTCCACGACTCTGTGGAACACCATACAATGGGGTGTTAAGGACAGGGAAAGCTTTTACTCTGCGATGAACGATATGTCCGAGGGGATCCGCGGCGTTCTGGAGGTCACCATGCAGGGCAAGACGGTCGTCTGCAACGTCAATCTTGTCAAAGTTCTGCTGGGGTCGGATTTCGCCAACCTCGGTATGGACGCGGCGGAGATCTACACACCTCTCAAGGTATGCGGATACGAGGGCTGTCTTGTGCCGCTGTTCGCCATGCTGGGGCTTGCCCCCGCGGAATACCCGTCTGTTGAGGAGTTCAAAGGTTATACATCCTGCGCCGATATATGGAAGGCGATACTTGAGCCCGTTCTGACTGCAGTGGACAAGGCGATCGCCTCTCCTACAAAGGTTCTGCCGTCTATGCTTGTGAATTTCGCTGATCAGACCGATTCCGGCGTTCTTTATAAAAACATGCAGACCATGACCATGTACGGCAAATTCGACAATCTCGCCAAGTCGTTCATGGGATTCGAGGACAAGGAGCTTGCCAATCTCGGCGTTGTACTGGCGGACGTGATAAAGGGCTTCGGTATCGACATTACGGGTTCTTTCAACGATATACTTGACGACCTTCTGGGGCTGATTACCGGGAAAGAAAATGCAGATATGCCGGATATGGATGTGAAAGCCCTGCTTAAGATGTCAAAAAAAGTAAGTGCCGGCAATGATCTGACGGTGTATTCCGCGGATTCCGAACAGGTTATCAACTACCTTGCCTCGTGGCTTATCGATTCGGATATAGCAAGGGTGATCATCGATATGACGGAGATCGCCGGCACTCAGGAGGCCCAGAACATCCTCGAAGCCATCGACAACTGCGAAAAGAGTCTGGAGTGTCTTGTTTCCCTGGTGGTTCCGCTTGTGAAACAGAAGCTTGAAAGGGGAGTGATCACCGCCACGAGGATCACCGAGGATGAACCGACCACATAGGATTAAGAGTTCTGTGTGCCCGGTATTGAGACCGAAGTTCCGCAATGCAGGGGAGGGCATGACTGCCCGGTCATTTTTCAGGAATATAAACGCTCCCGTCGGGATTATCCGTCGGGAGCATTCTGAAAACTCCATTTCGTTGCTCCGAAATCCGATTTGGTTCCCGGGATATTGCATTTGTTTTTTTTGCTGTTATACTGAAAACCGAAAAAACCAAATCGCAGTTGAATATGGCGCGTGATCATGGTATCATATATTGAATACAGGCGCGTTTATTCGGTCTGCGAAATACAGACTACAGGAGAAGAATCAATGAGAATAGCTATTTGTGATGACGAGCAGGTCATCAGGGAAGAGATATCAGCCATGTTGAACGAGTATTTCAAGGCGAATAATATGTTCTGCGGTGTGGATCAGTTTGCCGACGGCGAGAGCTTTGTCAAGGTGCACGAGGATTACGACCTGGTGTTTATGGATTACCAGCTCCCGGACGGCAACGGTATCGACTTTGCCAAGCGTGTGCGTAAGGAAAATGAGAGCATCTTCATAGTGTTTTCAACTTCCTATCAGGAGCATGTGTTCGAGAGCTTCAGCCTGGATACGTTCCGTTATCTTGTCAAACCGATTGCAAAGGAATCTGTTTTTGATGCGATGGACGCGTTCGTGAAGATATATCAGACCAACCGAAAGATCATCATAACCACGCTTGAAGATGAACGGTACGTAAACGCTGACGAGGTCATGTATATCGAGGCCGACAGAAAATATACGACGGTGCGCACTACCGGCAGCTCCTACAGGTCTTACCGCGGGATATCCAAATACGAGGCAGAGATCAACAATTCCCATTTCTACCGCACTCACAGATCGTATATCGTGAATATGAAATACGTTTCTCAGATAGAAAAAAAGACGATCACTCTCACAAACGGTGAGAAGATCGTGATAAGCCCGAAAAATTACGATTCTTTTATCAAGAGCTATATGAGTTATCTGAAATATAAATCGTGAGCAACAGGAAAATGGGGCGTTCGGCGGCGAAGCACCGACAATGCAAGTGATATATGCCGTCTCCCTCGCGGACCTGATCGGCTTTTGACCTGAATCAATCAGTTCTTACTGAAAGACTGTTCGGATAACGGTCCGATATACGGTGTCTGCTGTAAAAAGCAGGCGCTGTTTTTTTCGCGTTATTCCGATAAGCGCGAACCGTCACACCTGTAAAAGCAGAGTTGAATGATAAAAGAATAGTTGGAAAACAGAAAAATCAACACTCAGAATTCACTTTCCTTGCTCCGGAAAGCGCTTTGGTTCCCGGACTGTTGAAATCGGTTTTTGTGTCGGTATAATCGGAAGTGCGAACGGTAATTGCGTCCGGCGCAACCTGATAATATGAAAGGAGTGTTTTTAAAATGAAAAACACATTACAAACAACAATCAGATAAATATCAAAAACCATTTCAGCTGTCCGTTATCAACTCTATAATGATTATTATTGTTGACAGAAAGGAGATACTGTAATGAAACAGTTAAAAAGAATCATGTCAGTCATACTGACGCTTTGTGTGCTCGTGACCGCTCCGCTTGTTTTTGCGGAGAACGATCCGGACTATATGCTCGGCGATGTCGACGGCGATAAAAGGCTCACCGCAGATGATGCCCGTTCGATACTTCGATCCTCTGCCGGATTGGGACCCTCCCTGCCGCTTTTACAGGCGGATGCCAATAACGACAACCGGATAACTGCAGACGATGCAAGACTGATCCTTCGCAAATCCGCAAAGCTTGAAAACCTGCTTTATGGCGATTTCTTCTTCCCGTGAATCCGACGAGGTCTCGATCATTGCGAACTATGTTGCAGAGAGTATCGGTCTTATTTCCGACGCTGTTTTCACCGACGCGGGCACTATGCGTGTCAATCTTTGGAATACCATATTCCTTAATCGGATTTGCATCTTATTCCTCGGGGGAGGGACATTGATTAACCTCCGTCTTTGAAGGAGGCGGCTCTGCAGAAGACCGTGACGGATGTAGTAAAACTGTCTCTTCGCGAAAAGCTGCGGTATTTTTATCAACAGATTGATTTCCGTCGGCATAAGCGATCCTGATCAAAACTCAACGGTCAGATCTCAGCACTCAAAAAAACAGACGCGGCGCGTGCCGTGTCTGTTTTATAACGTCCGGGAATCAGTCGATGTCGACCTTGACCCTAAGTCCCTTGCGGTTGGCGACAGCCCTTGCGACTGTTCTGATGGCCTTTGCTATGCGGCCTTCCTTGCCGATGACCCTGCCCATATCGTCCGGAGCGACGTGGATGTGATAGGTGGTGAGACCTTCCTCGTCTGTTTCGCCGCCGTCAACCACGATGGCAGCCGGATCGTCCACAAGACCTACGATCATTGCCTTTAATAATTCTTCCATTATAATTTCCTCCCCTTAATGGATTGAATCGTTTTTTTTGCTGGATACAGCCGATCTGATTGTTTTTGATTATCGGTTCCCGAAGCCAGGTCAGATGATCCCCTGTTTTTTGAGCAGCGCGCGGACAGTGTCTGTCGGCTGAGCGCCGTTGCCTATCCACTTCTTTACCGCATCGGCGTCGACCTTTACGACCGACGGTTCCTTGGTGGGATCATAATAACCGATCTCTTCGATGAACCTGCCGTCACGCGGGTATCTGGAGTCGGCTACGACGATACGGTAAAACGGCGCCTTTTTCGCGCCCATTCTGCGAAGTCTGATTTTGACTGCCATGTGTTTGTCCTCCTGTGTTTGATAATATATGTTTTGCTATAAATAGCTTAAACAGCGTGTGATTTCTTAGAACTTGGAACTTGGAACTTGGAACTTAAAATCCCCCCATAAACTGCTGCATATCGCGCATCTGGCGTCTTCCTTTCTTGCCGCCGCCGTTCAGCTGCCTGAACATCTTCTGCATCTGTTTGTACTGCGTGAGCAGGCGGTTGACGTCTTCTACCTTCATGCCGCAGCCCGCGGCGACCCTCTTTTTGCGCGAGGCGTTAAGGATCTCGGGATGCGTCCTTTCTTTTGGCGTCATGGAAAGGATGATGGCGCGGGTCTTGTCGAGCTGACGGTCGTCGATATCGGCGTCCTTTATCTTTTTGCCGACGCCCGGTATCATGGAAAGAAGGTCCTTCATGGAACCCATCTTCCTGACCTCTTCAAGCTGAGACATAAGATCGTTCAGGTCGAAGCGGTTGCGGCGAAGCTTCTCTTCCAGCTCGAGAGCCTTTTTCTCATCAAGGGTCTGCTCTGCCTTTTCTATAAGGGAAAGCACGTCGCCCATGCCGAGGATCCTTGACGCCATCCTGTCCGGGTGGAACACGTCCAGATCGTCCAGCTTCTCGCCTATACCGACAAACTTGATCGGCTTGCCGGTTATTGCCCTTGCGGACAGCGCGGCGCCGCCGCGGGTATCGCCGTCCAGCTTGGTCAGCACGAGGCCGTCGATGCCCAGAGTGTCGTTGAATGTCTGCGCCACGTTTACGGCGTCCTGACCGGTCATTGAGTCGACCACGAGCAGTATCTCGTGCGGATGGACCTCGGACTTGATGTTCTTCAGCTCGTTCATCAGCTCCTGGTCTATGTGCAGACGACCAGCCGTATCAAGGAAAACGTAATCGTAGCCTTTGTCTTTGGCGAGACGTACGCCTTCTTTCGCGATCGAGACGGGGTTTGCCGTGCCCATTTCAAAGACCGGTACGTCGGCTTGTCCGCCCACGATCTGCAGCTGTTTGATAGCCGCCGGACGGTAAATATCGCACGCCACCAGCAGCGGGCGGTGCCCGTTGGCCTTGAGCCGTTTGGCGATCTTGGCGCAGTGAGTCGTTTTACCGGAACCCTGAAGTCCGCACATCATGACTATTGTCGGCGGGTGAGCGGCGGAAGCAAGCCTTGACTGCGTGCCGCCCATAAGAGCGGTCAGCTCCTCATTGACG
The DNA here is from genome assembly GCA_024699005.1 of Clostridia bacterium. The sequence goes on along the minus strand of JAILQN010000221.1, from coordinate 2,983 downwards.
ATCTTTATGACCATCTGAGCCGGAGTCAGGCTCTCCATTACCTTGGCGCCTATGGCCTTCGCGGTCACGGAAGCGGTAAAATCTTTTGCGACTTTGTAGCTGACGTCGGCCTCCAGCAGGGCGAGGCGGACCTCGCGCATAGCTTCTTTAACGTCTGCTTCGGTAAGACTGCCTTTGCTCTTCAGCTTTTTAAAGGCGTTTTCCAGACGGTCGGAAAGACCTTCAAATGCCATGCTGTGTCACCTCTCATCGTTTTATTCGTTGATAAGATCCTCACAAAGTGATCTGATTCTGACTGTCATATCGTTGATGACCGGGGAGAGCGCGCCGTTTAAATTCTCGTTGTAAATAGTGTCGGCGTATGATATTATCCCGTTCAGGGAATTGTTGAGGGCTTTTGATTTGCGCAGAATCCCGAGCTTGTCTTCCAGATCCAGAAGCTGCGTCTCCGCCCGTTTTATCGCGTCGCGTACACCCTGACGGCTGATGCCGCTGTTCTCGGCGATCTCGGCAAGGGAAAGATCCTCGTCGTAATAATAAGATATAAAGTCCCGCTGTTTGTCGGTCAGCAAACTGCCGTAAACATCAAGAAGCAGGATGATGTCGAGGTTTTTCGCCATGTGTTCACTCCTGACTGTAAAGGTTTTTATCTTTACAGAAGAGGATTATACAACCCCGGGAACGGAATGTCAAGGGGAAAATTACTTATTTTTCGTAGATCATTTGATTTGTTTGTCTAAAAAAGGGAGTAAAATGTCAATTTAACATGGTTTTTATGACAATTCTGTTATTAATGCCAAAAATAAATGCCAAAAAATGGAAATAATCCTAAATATAGTATGCAAATCCCAAGATAAGCGAAAATCTGCATTTTGCTTTTTTGGGGTTTTGTGAAAAACTCACAAAAGACCATACTTGACTTATGCTATTATACTGAATATAATACTGAAGACTTTCGCCTGCCTGTCCGCACACTTTCGCGGACGTAAAAAAGGAGTGTTTTAATGCGAAATAAATTTATTCAGTCGCTGGCTGAATACATTGACCGGCACAGGGGGAGGATCGCGCTCACCATCGCGATGTCTCTGCTTGCGATATTCCTCTCAGCCGTGATAAGTGTTCAGACGATCCTTGTTGTTTCGGCAGCCGATGCCGCGGCAAAGGATAAACCTGCGGCATTTACGATCTCATCCGGAGAGCAGAGCGACGCGGAATGGTCGATCCTTAAACAGTCAGGTCATGATTTTACACCGCCGAGCGCGGAGGAGATTGCAGAAAAGGAAAGACTTGATTTTCTTCATTCCGCGATCATGACGTTTGAGTCCATGCTGAAGTTCAAAAACGGCAACGGCGGCAAGATAAAGTCCCGCAGCAAAAACGTAATAGAGGAGATTATCATCCCGCCTACGGATTTCAGTTTTTCCGACCTTGGTTGGGGGCAGATCTCCACGATTGCCGTTCCGGACTATATCAGATTTGACGAAAACGGCATCCCGCTCAACTATTCCTATACCGTAAGCGGCAAAACCACCGCGTACGCGAGCGGATATATCACATCTACAGGCACCGGCGTTTATCCTGGTATAGTAGCGGTCAATCCGAGGATCATCCCGTACGGTTCCAGGCTCTGGATAGTGGCGTACGACGGCACCGTTTACGGTTACGGCATAGCTGCAGACACCGGCGGGTTCATCTACTGGGACAACGCTCCCGTGGCGGACCTCTATATGTGGTCCGAATCGGAGTGCGACTGGTGGGGCGTCCGCGGCGCGACGATTTACGTTTTGAATTAAGGCAAAGTTATTTTTACAGACACGGGAAACTGCGGTTTCCCGGTCTTTTTTTCAGTGAACAGTGAACAGTGAACAGCAAACAGTTCTTCGTTCGGCAGCTTTCTTCTATTCAGTTTTGATAACAGTTTATATAGGTGACAGGTAACAGGTGACAGTTCTTTGATCGGCAGATTTCATTGTTCGCATTCGCACGGTACTTGCTGATTGTTGCCGTAATCTGCCCCGCACGCTGTTCACTGTTTGCTGTTCGCTTAAAAAAACACTTGACAAAACCGGAATTAATTCATATAATACAACTGTACTAACACAAATGATACAGTTCAAACAGACAGGAGGCGGATCTATTTGATAAGCATAAACTATCGCGACCCCACGCCCATTTACGGGCAGGTCAAGGAGGGCTTTATACGCCTTATCATAACCGGGGCGCTCAAAGCCGACGAGCAGCTGCCCAGCGTCAGGGAGCTGGCGGCGCAGCTGTCTATCAATCCCAACACCATACAGAGCGCTTACAGGGAGCTGGAGAACGAGGGCTACATCTATCGCGTCGCCGGCAAAGGTTCTTTCGTAAGCGGTGAGCGCGCCGCGACCGACGCGGAGCTTGACGGTCTGCTTAAGCGCTACGACGAGTGCGCTGCGAAGCTTATCTACCGCGGCGTAAAACCGTCGGAACTCGCGGAAAGACTTAACGGTATAAACAGGGAGGTGCAGGCAGATGATTGAGGTAAAAAACCTGAACAAGAGCTTTGACGGCTTTCAGGCGCTGTCGGATGCGTCGTTTACGGTTCCGGCAGGCTCGGTGACCGGGTTAGTAGGACCGAACGGCGCGGGCAAGACCACGGTGCTGAATCATATCGCGGGCATATACCGCGCGGATTCCGGAGAGGTGACTGTCGGCGGTCAGCCGGTTTACGAGAACCGCGAAACCAAGCGGAATATCGTGTTCATCCCGGACGACGTTTACGTTCCGGGCGGTATGAACGCGCTTGAAATGAGTGATTTCTACGCGGGGATGTATCCCTCCTTCGATAAGGAGACGTTCGGCAGGCTGGCAGAATCCTTCCCGGCCATAGACGTTAAGAAAGATATTCTCCGGATGTCGCGCGGCATGCGCAAACAGGCGGCGTTCCTGCTGGCGATAAGCGCGCGTCCCGAAGTCCTGCTGCTCGACGAACCGGTGGACGGGCTCG
>JAILQN010000199.1 GCA_024699005.1 Clostridia bacterium | reverse complement strand
ACCTCTTGTGCCCGAATTTATTGCCGAAAAAGATCGCGAGAACAGGATAGTGAAGGTCAATCTTATTGAGGGTATGTAAATGGATTTTGGTATGCAGATACATTTGATGACGCTTTTTCCCCAGTCGATGAAAGCCGTTTTGGGAGAAAGTATCCTAAAGCGGGCACAGGAGCGCGGTTTTATAGATATACAGTATCATCAGATTCGCGACTATACTCTGAACAAACAGAATCAGGTGGACGATTATCCTTACGGCGGCGGACGCGGCTGTGTCATGATGGCGCAGCCTCTTCACGACTGCTGGAAGTCTATATGCGACAGCTGCGGAGAGCGGATCCATACCATATTTCTCTCACCCTGCGGAAAAACGTTCGATCAGAGCGTTGCTAAGCGTCTTGCGGAAGAACACAAGCGTATCATTCTCGTCTGCGGCCATTACGAAGGCGTCGACGAAAGATTTATCGAGGAATGTGTAGACGAGGAGCTCTCTCTCGGGGATTTTGTACTCACAGGCGGAGAGATACCCGCTATGGCGGTATGCGACGCGATTTGCCGGCTTATACCGGGCGTTCTGCCGGACGAAGAGTGCTATACGGACGAGAGCCATTGGAGCGGACTTCTTGAATATCCGCAGTATACACGTCCTGAAGTATGGAACGGGCGTTCAGTACCAAAGGTGCTCCTCTCCGGTCATCAAGGCAATATAGACCGCTGGAGGAAAAAGCAGTCTGTATTAAGAACACGCCTCAAGCGACCAGATATGTTTGAAAAACTGAGATTTACCGATAAAGACGATAAGGCGCTTCTTGAAGAGATAGAGAACGAACTTCCTCGGGATACTGATAAAACTCTGACGGAGCGGGTGTCTGAATATGTTGATCGGATTATAGGCCGAGTCAAGATGTCTCCCACCCGAGATCTTGTAATTTATGCTCCCCCGTCGGCTTCCGATTTTACGGAGCTTTGCATCGGTAAGGCATACAGAGCGGGCTTTTCGGACGTTTCTGTCGTTTATAAAGGCGATGCCGCGCTGTCTTATAAAGTGAGATATGGAACTGCCGGGAGCTTTAAAAACGAGGACCTTTACCACAAGTATGATGAAATTAAGAGATATGTTGCGGAAGGGGCTGCCCTTCTGGAACTCGTGACGGAAACTCCCGGATTGTTCCGCGACATTCCGATAGGCAAAATCCGTCAGTATCAGATTGCCGAAGGGTCAGTCGACAGGCTTCTTTCGGAATTGCTGAAAAACGGGTCTTTTGTTAAGGCTCCTATACCGTCACTGTCGTGGGCGAATACCGTTTTCCCGGATAAACCGGATGAAAAGGCTGTGGCTGCGCTTTGGGATAGCATTATTGACGCCTCAGAGAACTCTGATTTCCAACCTGAAGAATCAAATATTTCCAAGCTGGTCTGCAGTGCCGGGAACGGCACGGATTTTACCGTTTCGGTTGAAAAAGATTTATTAAAATCAGATACCTCCGTTGTATTCAGGGCAGTACCCAGGAGCGCAAACGGCAAAATAATCGTTACGCGTCCTCTCCTGATCTGCGGAGAAACGGTCGACGGACTTTCGCTTATTTTTGAAAACGGCATGATAACGGAAACAGCGTGCAGGAGCGGGGCTAAGATCATAAAATCAGCGTTCAAGCTCGACGATAACGCGGCCTTCCTTGATGAAATAAGACTTACGACGTTTAAAGACAGGCTAAGCCTGTATAACGCCTCTCTTGACGCATCTTTCTCCCCTTCCGTCTTTATAGGAAGAGATTCGATTTCATCACTGCAGCTTGTTTTCGGGGACGGTTCTCTCAAAATCTCCGGCTATGATGAAAACGGAGTTCCGGTCGCTGTTATGGAAGACGGCGCATTACAGATTCGGTAAGGTGGGATTTAATATGGGGTATAAAGTCAGTCCGGAACAGGAAGCCCGGATACTTGACGCAATGCGTTACGCCGGAGAAATGATAAAGCATGCGCGGGACGAAGGACATGAGCACTTCAGCGTCTGGTCTAAAGCCGGAGATTCCAATTTCGTGACCTCCTGCGACCTGGCAATACAGGATTATCTCCTTCCTCGTCTTCTTGAAATCGTTCCCGGCGCTAGGATAATGTCGGAGGAGCAGGAGAACGACAAGGAAGCTCTTGGAGAAGGCCTCTGCTTTGTCGTGGACCCTCTCGACGGGACGCTCAATTTTATCCACGATTACAGATATAACGGCATATCCGTTGCGCTCTTTGACGGGAAAGAACAAACGTTCGGTGCTGTGTACGACGTCTGGCAGGACGATATGTATACGGCGCATCGCGGCCGCGGAGCGTATTTGAACGGAAAACCCATACACGTGGCGAATAATGAGATTTCAAAAAGCCTGGTGCTCTTCGGTACGGGAAACTATTGGAAAGATATCGTGACTGACGCGACTTTTGCGATAGCAAAAGAGCTTTTCCTTCTGTGCACGGACGTTAGACGCTGTGGTGCGGCTACGGTCGATATCTGCTCGATAGCAAGTGGAAAAGCCGATATTTATGTTGAAATGGGTATATCCCCGTGGGATCACGCGGCAGGATCGCTCATCATACGCGAGGCAGGCGGCGTAATATCACAGTTTGACGGCTCC
>JAILQN010000198.1 GCA_024699005.1 Clostridia bacterium | reverse complement strand
GGCACGTCCGTTCCCGTGATAAGGGCGGAGAGGGTCGCGTCGGTGACCTGATCCCTGAACGGAGTGTATACGTTAACGGTTATATTCTGATTCTTGGGATAATACTCTCTGATGGATTTGCCCCTATAGGTGCTGCCGCCGTAGGACAGTGTGACAGCGGAACTGCCGGAGCCGTAGGTATAGATCTTTGCAGTAGGAGCGGTAAGCTCATAGCCGCCATCCCAGGTAATGGCGTTCGCCTGTGTGGCTGCGCCGTCTGATACGGTCATGGAATAGCAATTGCCGTCATACTGATAAATGACCGGTGAAGAAGCGATTTCCTTTAAAGTATCGGCGTCATAGGCGGCGTTGAATGCTGATACGACCGTTGCGCTGTTCGGGGCTGCCGCAGCGGCAACAGAGGCGTTATAACCGTAAGCCGCCTTGAGAGCCGGACGAAGGGCGTTGTCAAGATAGTACCTGTAATATGTTGCTATCGCAGGGGTCAGATCGCCGATCGCTATCTCGATGAACTTCTGAACGGCTGTATAAATATCCTGGGTTTTCAGATCGATATTGGCGTCGTCCTTTATGGCTGCTATGGCGTCCGCGGACAGCACGTCCTTGAACATTTCCGTCACAGCGCCTTTGATACCGTTGTCAATGATATCATCGACGGTCTCGCCGGAAGCGGGGGTATAATCCATCTCCGAAGCGATCTCGTTTATAAACGCGCTCTGGATGTTATATCCGTTTTTGAGATACTTTGTATAGAACTTCTGGATCTCGGAGCCGGCGAGATTGTTCTCTATGTAAGTGCCGACCTTGCCGAAATCGAAGGATTTGCCGTTCTTCCACTGGAACAGCTTGGCGAACGTGGCGGCGTTGTCCGCGACGAACTGGATCACGGCATAGATGACCGCGCCGTCGCCGTCGGCGGCTCTTGTCTTGTTGAGAGCGCTTACGTCAAGCGACGCGAAGTCTCCGCCTATCACGTCAAAGTAATCAACGTAACGCAGAAGCCCGTCGACAGAATCCACCTTCAGCTCCGTATTGACGGCGCTGCCGCCCAATACATTCGTCTCGAAGGTGTTGAATTCGGACGTCTTCGCCTTCAGAAGCCTGTCGACATAGTCCAGGATGACCGAGGCTATGTCGTCGTTTGTAAGCTCGGATTCTTTTTTGCCGGTGTAGTCCGAATAGTCTCCTGAAGGAGTATACTCCTCACGGGCGAACGCGACGACACAGGCAGAGAGAATCATAAGGATCGAAAGAACGATCGATAACGCTTTTTTCATCATTGTCTCCTCCGCAGAAAGATTATATTTACAGACAGTGTCATTATATAACAAATACATCAAAATGTCAACTGAAAATTAATTTTTTTGCGAAATAAAATGAACAAATCATTAACGATTTGTTCACGATTTTATAAAACTTTCAAATTCCGCCGACCTGCCGTCGTAATCCGAAACAGCCGACTCATACATCTTTTTAAGCTCATCGGTGTTCATCGTAAAAGCGCTGATATGCGATTCCGAAGGACAGAAAACGAACGCTCTCCCCTGACTCTCAAGGGACAAAAGATATTCTTTCTCTTTCATATAGTCGATATGCCTGCGGTTAAGCCTCCTGATTATCTCAGGATACTGCCTGCAAAGCAGGGTATAAGCCCCGCGCAGATGCTCGTGCTGCTTGACGTAGTCCCGGGGATTGGACAGCAGGACCACTACTCTGTCGCAGCCTTTGAAAAGCGCCCGTCCGACCGGGATCGAATCCGACACGCCCCCGTCATAATACATTCTGCCGTCGACCTCGACCGGCTGACACGCTCCGGGCATCGCGCAGGACGCCATTATTATACGGTAATCGTCTTTTTTAAGATCGTGCTTGGAAAAATAATGCGGCTCACCCGATCCGGCGTCCGTGGCAACTATCTCGTATTCCGCCGGATTTACCATCAGCGCATCATAATCAAGGGGATCGCTGCCGTCCGAATTGGTAAGATTCCCGTAGACGTAGGTCAGGTTGAAAAGGTTGCCGTCCCGCAGAAAGGGCCTGGCGCCGAAATATTCCGGATTTTTGGAATGCTCCGTGTAAAACCGCAGATTTCTGCCCCGCTGAGCCGCCAGAAAAGACGCCGCGTTCGCGGAACCCGCGGACACGCCTATCACGTAATCAAAAGATATATCGTTATCCAGAAAACGGTCGAGGATACCGGCGTTGTAAACGCACTTCATTCCCCCGCCTTCAACTATAAGACCAAGCTTCATACACAGATTTTAATCCCGGCAAATATAAAATGCAAGGAATTTTTTTGAAAAAAACACTTGACAATTGAGCAGTCATTCAACTATAATACGATTGTCAGTTGAACAGTCATTCAACTGATCACTGCAAAACCATCAAACGGAGGGCTGCGGAATGGATATCCATGATCACGCGCTGATGTGCGACTGCGACGTCATACACGACGACGCCGTAAAGCGTACGCTGCAGAATATCGAGGACACAGACACTCTTTTTGCCGTTTCGGACTTCCTGAAAGTCATGGGCGACTCCACAAGGATGCGTATCCTGGCGGCTCTGGATACGGGCGAGCTCTGCGTCTGCGATCTGTCCGCTGTGCTTGATATGTCAAAATCGGCGATCTCGCACCAGCTGAAAACACTCAAAGACGCCTGTCTTGTCAAATTCAGGCGCGAAGGGAAAAACGTTTATTATTCGCTCGAGGACGAACACGTCAGCACTATTATCGAAATGGGCATAGAGCACGTCAAAGAGAAAGCGGGGGAATTATCATGAAAAAGAAAATAAAACTTGAGGGATTATGCTGCGCAAACTGCGCTGCCAAGATCGAGGAGAAGGTCGGCAAAATCGACGGCGTCGACGTATGCACGGTCAACTTCCTGACCGAAAAAATGATGATCGAAATCGCAGATGAGGCGGTATTCGAGGCGATACGCCCCGCGATCGAAAAAGCGACGCTGAAGATAGAGCCGGACGTGAGGATAGTTTATTGAGAGAGGAGCGAGGAGAGAGGAGTGAGGAGTTAATCCCCGGAGATCAGAATTCTTTTGTTCATCTTAAGCTTCCTTCGGAAATTCGCCTTGTTCCGCCTGAGAAACAACTTTGTGACTTGTAACTTCTAACTCATAACTCGTATCTCGTAGTTCGTAGCTCCTCACTCCACACTCCTCACTCCTCTCTCATCAAAACTCATGACCCCTGATCCTCAAAAATCAAAGAGACATGAAAAAAAACATTATCGTCCTCTCGGCAACGGCGGCGCTTTTTGCGGCGGCTTTCTCCTGTGAGCGGCTTTTATCAGATGATCTCTGGTATATCAGCCTTGCCTTATACCTTGCGGCGTTTACGGTTTGCGGACTGCCGATATTTATAAAAGCCGTCCGGGGCATAATACGCGGGCATGTGTTCAGCGAGGACACGCTGATGATCACCGCCGCCACAGGCGCGTTCTGCGTGGGGCAGTATCCCGAGGCGGTCTTCGTCGTGTTCTTCAGCCGTCTGGGCTCCATGTTCGAAGAATACGCCGCAGGCAGATCCCGGAATTCGATCAGCTCGGTTATGAATATCGTGCCGGAATACGCCACGCTTATAACGGACGAAACGACCGAACGGGTCGATCCGGAGGACGTGGAACCCGGCAGCCTGATATGCGTGGCGCCGGGCGAGCGCGTACCGATCGACGGAGTAGTGGTGCGCGGCAGTTCCTTTGTCGACACCGCCGCTCTGACAGGAGAATCCGTCCCCCGGGCTGTGAACGAGGGCGACGGGATACTCTCGGGCTGCATCAATCAGAACGCCGCTCTGACCATCCGCACCACCAAAGCGTTTGAGGATTCCACCGTCTCGCAGATACTGGAGCTTGTGGAGTCCTCCGCCGCGAAGAAATCGCGCTCCGAGCGGTTCATCACTAAATTCGCGAAGTATTACACGCCAATCGTCATGGCGCTGGCTCTGATCGTGGCAGTCGTGCCTCCGCTGATCATCGGTCCCTCAAAACAGCTGTTCGGTGATTATATCTACAGGGCGCTTTCTTTCCTGGTGGTCTCCTGCCCCTGCGCGCTGGTCATATCCGTACCTCTCAGCTTTTTCGGCGGCATCGGCGGCGCGGCAAAACAAGGCATTCTTATAAAAGGCGGCGTCTATCTGGAGGCTCTCAACAGGGCAAAGACGGTCGTTTTCGACAAGACAGGCACGCTCACCAAAGGCGTGTTCCGCGTTCACACAGTGGATCCCGCCCCGGGATTCAGCGCCGATGAGGTGCTGAAGCTCGCCGCTTTCGCCGAAAACAGCTCCACCCACCCCATCGCGCAGTCGATCCGGAGCGCGTACGAAGGGGAGATCACCGTCTCGCTTATCGGAAGTCAGGAGGAGATCGCGGGCAAAGGCGTAAAAACTCAGATCGGCGGCAAAACGGTGCTTGCCGGGAACGCCGGCCTTATGGAAGCGGAAGGGATAACTTTTGAACCTGCGGACGGCGGCACGGTCGTTTACGTTGCCCGGGACGACAGCTTCGCCGGAAGCATAGTGATCTCGGACGAAGTAAAAGAGGGTTCCGCGGAGCTTATAAGCCGGCTCAAAGCTGCCGGAGTCGCAAGGACCGCCATGCTCACAGGCGATTCGGCTCCCGCCGCAGACAGGGTAGCGCAGGAGATCGGCATAGATACCGTCTGCTCCGGGCTGCTGCCCGACGGCAAGGTAAAAAAGATGCAGGAATTCATAGACGAAGCGAGGGCGGAAAACGGTGCGGTCTGTTACGTGGGCGACGGCATAAACGACGCGCCGGTGCTCGCCCTGAGCGACGTAGGCATCGCCATGGGAGCCATGGGCTCCGACGCCGCGGTCGAAGCAGCGGATATAGTAATAATGAACGACGACCCGGGGAAAATAGTCGATGCGAAAAAGATCGCCCGTAAGACGATGTCCATCGCGCGGGAAAATATCATATTCTCCATTGCCGCGAAAATGATCATCCTCATCCTCTGCGCCGTCGGACTCGCAGGCATGAAGTGGGCTGTTTTCGGCGACACCGGCGTTATGGTGCTCTGCGTGCTCAATGCGTTCAGAGCGCTCAGGGAAAAGTAGCGCGGCTATTGTCCGTTAAAGAAAAATGAGCCTCTTCACGGAAAAATGTGGGATTAACAATACAGGACGCATTCGGTCGACACGGCGTTTCTGTAAGACTTATGTCTACCACCACGGTATTTCGCCTCTTATCAGCATTCATCGCTTAGGCGATGGACACAAGACCGTTG
>JAILQN010000194.1 GCA_024699005.1 Clostridia bacterium | reverse complement strand
CCATCCTTTCGGCAAAGCAGTCCGAAGACGCATTCTCTTTCTACACCGCGTATATCGCGCTGGTCATAGGTTTCGTCACCTTTACGGGCAGCCTTGTTGCGGCGGGCAAACTGCAGAAGATCCTGCCGCAGAAACCGGTCGTTCTGAAAGGTCACACCGTCTTCATCGCCCTGATAATAGCGGCGACTGTCGTCTGCGTCGTATTAAAGGCGTCTCTCTGGGCGGTTGCGATACTCTCGGCGCTGTTCGGCGTGCTCTTCGCCATACGCGTCGGCGGAGCGGATATGCCCATAACGATCTCGTTCCTTAATTCCCTCAGCGGCGTTGCCGGCGGCATCGCGGGCATCGCGGTCGGAAACGTCCTTCTCGTGGCGGTCGGCGGCATCGTCGGCGCTTCGGGGCTGCTGCTCACGCAGGTGATGTGCCGCGCGATGAACAGGAAGCTTATCGGCATACTGCTCGGGAACACGTCCGTCGGCGGGACCGCTCCCGCACAGTCGCAGGACGTCCCGGAGGAGACGGAGACCGCTCCCGAAGAAGAAACGGAAACGCCGGAGGAACCGGCGGAGGAGGCCCCGGAACTCTCGGTCGGGGAGATACTGAAAAACGCTTCGAAGGTGATCATCGTGCCCGGTTACGGCATGGCTCTCGCTCAGGCTCAGCAGCAGGTGAAAGATCTGTCGGACAAGCTGGAGGCGAACGGCGCGGAGGTTAAATTCGCGATCCATCCGGTCGCCGGCAGAATGCCGGGCCACATGAACGTTCTGCTGTGCGAGGTCGATATCCCGTACGACAAACTTTACGAGATGGACAGCATCAACGGCGAGTTCGCGGAATGTGACGTTGCGGTCATAATCGGCGCGAGCGACGTGGTCAATCCGGCGGCGAACACCGCAGAGGGCACTCCCATTTACGGGATGCCCGTTCTGAACGCCGGCGACGCGAAACATATCATAATCTGCAATTTCGATCTGAATCCCGGCTACGCCGGCGTTCCCAACCCGCTTTACACGAATCCGCGGACGATAATGAAACTCGGCGACGCAAAGAAAACAGTCGCGGAACTGATTGACAGTTTCTGATTGTTGACGGACACTCGCGCTGCCGATAGGGCGCGATGATACAACAAACCGCAAGCCTTGACATCAGGGCCTGCGGTCTGTTTTCTTCGTATGATTTATCCGGGTGATCGTGCGCATCCGCGATATGGTTTCTGAAATCCGGGGCCCGGAACTTTTTGACGCTAATTCATCTTGATATTCACAAGCTCGTCCTCATCAGGCAGGTCGGCGGATGCCATAGCCGTTTCGATATCGACCGGGATATCGCCCGAAAGCTTATCCGGCTCCTCAAAGGAGAGCCCGCCTTCGTATTCCGCCGGGAAGACGCCCTCCTGCGCGAGTTCCGCGCGCTGCTGAAGGGTCTTCATGACGTAGTCGTGCTGTTTGTTGTTGTACTTCCAGAACGCGTAGGGGATCATCATCAGCACGTGACCGATAAGGTCGAAAACGAGCGGGATCACAAGGATGTTGAAACGAGAAGAATCCAGGAACGGACCTCCCAGTTGGAGTTGAAGCCCGCGCGCAGCAGCAGGACGGGGATGATCAGGCTGATAAACGTGGTGACCGGAGCGGTGAACCAGCCGTAAACGCCGGTGAAGCCCTCGAGACGTTCGCCCGAAAGATACATCTGATAACCGCCCAGACGGTTGGACATATCCGCCTGCGCCACCTTGATCGCTTCCTGGACGAAGCCGCGCAGCCAGCCCGTGATGTAAATTATGATGGCGCACATCGTTACGTTCTCGCCGCAAAGCCAGAGCGCGAGTATGAAGATGACCGTGGCGATTATCGTGGTTATCTGGTTGAATTCCTTGAGCGCTCTGTATGAAAACCGTTTCATTACGACAGGCGCCAGGAAGGTCGGTATCGTGCTCCGGAAAGTGTACAGGATGGTAAGCAGACTGAATTCCAGTCCGTCCAGACGCAGGGTGTAGAGCTTGACTATGGTGATGATGTCCAGCTGCCCGTTCCCGAACGCGTCCAGCATATCCGCGATGGTGTTGACCCAGCGGTACTTGTTGCGCATGACTTCGGAAATGCCGTACCAGAGCGAGACGTCCTGCTTTTTCTCAAGCGGGGGCTGCGGGATCCTCTCCTGGATGTTTCTGGCGAAAACGAAGGTCAGCGCCGCCATCGGCACGAAGCAGGCGGGCAGCACCCAGCGGAAGAAGTTTATATCGTCGAATTTGCCCAGAAGGGGGATCACGACGACGAAAACCGAGTTGAGAAGATGGGATATTTTTACTGGGTAAGCCCTTATCCAGAGCCTCTCCTGCGGGTTCGGGCTCGCC
>JAILQN010000193.1 GCA_024699005.1 Clostridia bacterium | reverse complement strand
GTACTCCTTTGTGGCGATATGGACGTTTCCGATATAATCATCATCACCGAACTGCTCTGAAGATCTGTCGGGATCGGAGTCGTAGACGATACCCGTTATCGAATGACCGTAGTTGAAATCCGAATACGCGCTGAAGTTGTTCTGCAGCTTCCGGCGCATTTCTTCGGCCGGCCTGCCAATAAAGAATACGGGATAATTATCCCTTTCATTCTCCGCGACCGGGACTTTTTCGTATTCAAATTCGCCGAGCAGCGTGATCACAATGCTTCTGCATCTTGCATCCGCGTCGTAGAAGAACAGATACGCTTTTGCGTCTCTGCCGTTGATCTTCAGATCGATCAGGGCATAATACGCGCCGTAATCCCGGCTGTACTCCGGGGAGGAAATACTGAATTTCTTTTGGTATTCATCATAATATCCGCCGACGGCAAGCCCGGGGTATACGTCCTTTTCCGACGACGTGAACAGAGTGACGTACTCCGCGTCGTCGCGCGGCTCCATATCCGCTCCGTACCTTCCGGACTCCGCAAGATAATGCACGCCGGGGAAGGTCCCGGATAATTCGTCCGCAAAACCGAATCCGAACGAGTATGCCCCGCCGATTCCGGAATACCTGCTTCTTATATCAGACATCCGGACCCCCAGCAGTTCTGCCGGATAACCGCTCACGTCAACTTCTTCAGGCGCGGCGGTTGTCTCGGGAGCAGCTGTCGTCGCAGCCGCCGGTTCGTTTTTCGCCGTGGTCTCGCCGGGAGCCGCGGTTACGGCATTATCATCGGCTTTTGTTTCGTTATTCAAAGACGCGGCATCCGTTCCGCCGGCGCCGCCCGATACGGCTTCGGAAACGCTCTCCGTCGGGGAAGGCCCGGCTCCGCAGGCCGCAAGAAGCAGCAGCATTACAAGCGAAAGCGCAACAGCGATAAGTTTTTTCATGTCAGAACCTCCGTTGAAAATATATCGGATCGGGTTTGTTGTGTTTCCATTATATCGATTATCGGAGTATTGTCAATATATAACAGTTTATTTCAAAACCGTTCTTTTCATCGTTCTTCCGGAAAAGTCGGCAAATAATCAAAGAAAAAATACGCCGTATCACAGTATTGCCCTTGAATTTTAAAATCCGATGTGATAGAATTGTGTTCCAGGATTTAAGTTCCAAGTTCCAAGTTCCAAGCTCAAAGTTCAAAACTCAAAACTCAAAACCATGAAATTAGGTATAGTCGGTCTGCCGAACGTCGGCAAAAGCACGCTGTTCAACGCCCTCACGAACGCGGGGGCGCAGTCCGCGAATTATCCGTTCTGCACCATAGAGCCGAACGTCGGCGTGGTCGCCGTGCCGGATCACCGCCTCGACCGCCTTGCAGAGATGTATCATCCGGTCAAGCTGACGCCCGCCGTCATCGAATTCGTGGATATCGCGGGTCTTGTCAAGGGCGCGTCAAAAGGCGAAGGTCTGGGCAACAAGTTCCTGTCCCATATCCGCGAGGTGGACGCCGTGGTACACGTGGTAAGGTGCTTTGAGGACAGCGACATCGTCCATGTGGACGGCAGCATCGACCCGGTCAGGGATATAGACACCATCAACCTCGAGCTTATCATGTCCGACGTGGAGATCATCGACCGCAGGATCGACCGCGACAAAAAAGCCGCGAAGGGCGACAAGTCGCTCCTTAAGGACGTCGCGTTTTTCGAGCGCGTCCGCGACTGCCTTAACGACGGCATGTGCGCCCGCGAGATAGATATGACGGACGACGAGCGCGAGCTGCTCTCCACCGTGTCCCTGCTCACCGCGAAACCCGTGATCTACGCCTGCAATATGAGCGAGGCTGATTTCGCCGGCGATATAGACACCAACGAAGCGTATCTCGCCGTAGCCGAAAAGGCGAAGGCAGAAGGCAGCGAGGTGCTGCCCGTCTGCGCCGAGCTGGAGGCACAGATCGCCGATCTTGACAAGGAAGAAAAAGCGATGTTCCTGGAGGAAGCCGGCATAAAACGCGCGGGGCTTGACATGCTCATCCAGAAGAGTTATGATCTTCTGGGGCTGATGAGCTACCTGACCGCCGGCGAACCGGAAGTCAGGGCGTGGACCATCAAAAAAGGCACCAAGGCTCCCCAGGCAGCCGGAAAGATACATTCCGACTTTGAGCGCGGCTTCATCCGCGCGGAGGTCGTGTCCTTCGACGATCTGATGGCGTGCGGCTCCATGCAGGCAGCCAAAGAGCAAGGCCTTGTCCGCAGCGAGGGCAAGGAGTACGTGATGCAGGACGGGGACATCGTTCTGTTCAGGTTTAATGTGTGAGGGTTTAGTTCCAAGTTCATAGTTCCAAGTTCAAAGTTTTCGGAAATTAACAGAGCACCAGTCA
>JAILQN010000135.1 GCA_024699005.1 Clostridia bacterium | reverse complement strand
CGAGCGCCTTCTTGCACTCCATCATGCCGACGCCGGTCTTCTCTCTTAATGCCTTAACATCTGCTGCTGTAAATGCCATGATATCCTCCCTCTTATTCCGCCTCTACGGGCATTGCCTCTTCAACTGTATCCTCTGCCGGGGCCTCTTCCTGCGCCTTCGCGGGAGCGCCCTGCTCGCCCTGACGGCCCTCGATGACGGCGTCGGCGATCGCGCCGGCGATAAGCTTGACGGCACGGATGGCGTCGTCGTTGCCGGGGATGACGTAGTCGATCTCGTCCGGGTCGCAGTTGGTATCGACGATGGCGATGATCGGTATGTTCAGCTTCTTCGCCTCAAGGACAGCGATGCGCTCCTTGTGCGGGTCGACGATGAACATAGCCGCGGGCATCTTGCGCATCTCGGTGATGCCGCCCATGAACTTCTCAAGCTTCTCTTCCTCTAATTTGAGCTTGGCGACTTCCTTTTTGGGAAGCATGTCGAAGGTGCCGTTCTCTTCCATGGCCTTGAGCTGAGAGAGCCTTCTGAGCCTTAACTTGATGGTGGAGAAGTTGGTGAGCATACCGCCGAGCCACCTTGCGTTGACAAAGGGCATGCCGCTGCGCTCGGCCTCTTCCTTGACGGAGTCCGCCGCCTGCTTTTTGGTGCCGACAAACAGCACGTCGCCGCCGTTGGCCGAGATCTCAACTACGAACTTGTAAGCCTCGTCAAGCTTGCGGACTGTCTTCTGCAGGTCGATGATGTGGATGCCGCCCCTCTCGGTGAAGATATAGGGCTTCATCTTCGGGTTCCATCTTCTTGTCTGATGACCGAAATGTACGCCGGCCTCAAGAAGCTGTTTCATTGATACTACTGCCATGTTAATTCCTCCTTAGAATTGCGCGCGGTTTACGGTATATTTACGGCCGTTGCCGCAGGAGAACGTATCCGCGCAAAATTTTGGCTTGAATATGTTATCACAAACATTTGTGAATTGCAAGTGTTTTTTTCTGTATTTTTCAGCGCTCGTCGGTCGCAACCGCCTCGGCGACGCGTATGCCGTCCACTCCGGCGGAGACTATACCGCCGGCGTAACCCGCGCCCTCGCCGCAGGGGAAAAGACCGCGGATATTGGATTGAAAAATATCGTCCCTTATTATCCTGACGGGCGAGGATGAGCGGCTCTCCGGAGCTGTCAGGACCGCGTCCTTCTGCGCGAAGCCGTTTATCTTTCTGTCAAACGCGATCAGCGCGTCGCGTATCGTTACAGTCACGGGAGGGGGAAGGACCTCCGTTATATCTCCGAAGCGTACGCCTGTGGGGCAGGTGGGCACCACGCCGCCGCAGCGGACGGACCGCTCGCCGCGCAGGAAATCGCCCACGAGCTGTGCCGGAGCGGTGTAATCGGAGCCGCCCGCCCTGAACGCCGTGCGCTCCAGTCCGCGTTGGAAAGCAATCCCGGCGAGAGGATCGTCACCGGGGAAATAGTCCGGCTCTATGCCGCAGAGGATGGCGGAATTGGAATTCCTGCCGTCGCGGGCGTACTCGCTCATGCCGTTCACGACCATACCGCCCTCCTCGCTGGAGGCGGCGACCACCGTGCCGCCCGGGCACATGCAGAAGGTATAGCCTCCCCTGCCGTGCAGAGGATGGTTCGAGAGCTTATAAACGGCGGCGGGCAGTCGGGGATCGTTCCAGAACCTGCCGTACTGCGCCCTGTTTATGAATTCGCGGGTATGCTCCACCCTGACGCCGACCGAGAAAGGCTTTTTCTCCATCTTCACGCCGCGGCGGTACAGAGTTTCCACGGTATCCCTCGCGCTGTGCCCCGTGGCAAGGATCACGGCGTCGGTCTCCATATCCCGGACGCCGCCGTTCCCGTCGGTATATATGACGCCCTGAACGGCGGAATTCGCGGTTATGATATCGGTCAGAGCGCAGCCGAATCTTACCTCGCCGCCGAGGGCGATGACGTCATTCCGGATCGCCTTTACGACCCCGCCGAGTTTGTCTGTCCCGATATGCGGGTGAGCCGAATACATGATATCGTCCGGCGCGCCGTGAGAATGAAGCTGATTGAAGACTTCGCGCACCCTGCCGTCCTTTATTCCCGTTGTCAGTTTACCGTCGGAGAACGTGCCCGCGCCGCCTTCGCCGAACTGCACGTTGGAATTCACGTTGAGACGCCTGTTTTCCCAGAAGTCTTTTACGTCCCTAAGGCGGGTGTCAACGTCGTTGCCCCGTTCCAGAATAACGGGGTTAAGCCCCGCTTTTGCCAGCATGAGCCCGCAGAGCATTCCGGCGGGACCGAAGCCGACGATGACGGGACGGAACGCCGAAACACGTCTCACCGCCGGAAAAACGTAGTTATATCTTTCCCGGTAAACGACGCTTTTGGGCTCGAACTTCGCGGCGAACGCGCGCTCGTCCGCAGGCAGGGAAACGTCCGCGCTGTAAATCATTTTTATATCCGACTTTTTACGGCAGTCCACGGACTCCCTCGCGATCTCAAACTCATGGAAATCCGAAGGACTCACCCCGACAAGCTTTGCCGCGGCGGCTTTTATTTCCGTGACGTCCGCTCCGAGAGGGACGGTTATTTCGTTGATCCTTATCATTTTCGAGTGTTGCGAATTGCGTGTTGCGTGTTGCGCCAGAAAGATTGCAGACTATTATTTTGCCGTCTTCAGCCGGATCGCCGCCGCTGTTCCCGCCAACAGACCGGACGCGGCGGCAAAAGTCAGATTATAGCCTCCGCAGACGCCGTCGACGTCAAGGACTTCGCCGCAGGCAAACGCGCCCGGAGCGGATATGAGCATAAGATCCTCCGTAAGGCTTTCGCCGGCAATACCGCCCGCCGTGACCTGCGAATCGTTATAGCCGCGCACGCCGGCAACGGTGAAGGTCTCGGAATATATAAGCGAACAAAGCTTATCGAAAACTCCGCCGGTTATTTCTCCGGCTTTGGATTCCGTACCGATCCCGCAGTTTTTCAGTCTGGCAATCGCAAGCTTGCGGGGAATGAACGAGGACAGCAGTTCCGCAGCCGGCTCGTCGGGATATTTGCCGAACAGCCCGCGAAGCGCTTCGGCGGCGTCTTTTTCATCCGCGAAACAGCCAGTCGTGATACGCGCTCTGACCTCGCCGGAAGCAAGGGCCTTCGCCGCCGGGCCGGAGACGTCGAGGGCGGGGATGCCGGAAACGCCGTAATCGGTGAACTGCAGCTCCCCTGCCGACGAACCGACGGTTGCGCCGCCGGAAATGATCCCGATACTCCCGCGCAGACGCGTGCCCTTGAGATTGGGATTTTTTTCCTTCAGAACGAGGGGGGTCAGAGCCGGGAAAAACGGCGTGATGCGCGCGCCGAGGCTCTTCGCCAGAGCGAACGCCGAACCGTCCGGGCCGTGCGCCGGGGAACTTCTGCCGCCGCCCGCGATTATCACCGCGTCGGAACGCCTGACGCCGGCGTCAGTGTCTATCTCAAATCCGCCGCCGGTTTTCCGCACGCCGGTAACGCGGCAGCCGGTCACGGCAATTATACCGAGCCGCCTTATTTCCCGTTCCAGAGCGCAGACGACGCTCTCCGCCCTGAAGGACGCGGGATAGATCCTGCCGCCTTCCTCTCCGGCAAGCCGCAGACCGAGACTGTTATAGAATCCCGCGAGACTGTCGTAACCGGACCGGGAGAAAACCCGTTCGAATATTCCGGCGTCTCCGTGATAACGGTCCGGCGCCGGCTCGCGGTTCAGCAAATTACAGCGGCCGTTGCCGGTCGCCGGAATTTTTTTGAGCAGGACGGGGAGTTTTTCCAGAATGACCACCCTTGCCCTGACGCCCGCATCCTTTGCGGCGCGGGCCGCCCCGATCGCCGCGACGCAGCCCGAGGCGCCGCCGCCGATTACAGTTATTACCATGGTTTTACGTTTCTTCTTCTCATTGAAAAGAGGGATTATTAATGTGCAATTAGCAATGTGCAATGTGCAATTGCGCTTTGGAAAGTATAACGGCTGACTTCTCTCCGCCCCGGAAGGTTTTCTTCTGACTATATATAACAGCCGGCTTACCTATGCCACGGAAAAACACATACTGATCCTGACGGGGCGGTGCCAAGCAAACTGCTGAGACCTTGTCCGTCGCAATTGCACATTGCTAATTGCACATTGCACATTAAATATTGCGCATTA
>JAILQN010000103.1 GCA_024699005.1 Clostridia bacterium | reverse complement strand
GTCGCAGGAGAATACCCGCAGTTGTCCGCGATATCCTGTATCGTGATCTTATCTATGTTTTTGCTCTCCGCCACCTCGCGAAAAGCCTGTGCAAGTATCTCTTTTGCTGTTTTGCGTTTCACTCTGATTACCTCACAACTCTCGATTTCTCGCCGTATATTATACCGACGATGTATGAACATTTCTACCGATAAAAACAGCCGTGACGACCCGACTCTCACAACTTACCCCTCAAACGCTAACTTACCCCTCAAGCGGCATAATCGGCGGAGGAATAATTAAATTGTATCAATCTCGGTGTTTTTATATCAAGACACGTCAGAGAAGCGAGCTTGTCGTGGAAAAGTTCCAGCTGCGCGTTGCGCGTTTTCGCGACGGGGTCGGCTTTTATCTCTTCAAATTCCCGTTTCAGTCCGTCGAGGAAAAGCGGATCGATGACCTTATGGATGTTTTCGATGGAGGTATAGTGCATACCGCCTTTGCGGCGGGTCTCCGGATTCAGAGTGCTTTCGAACACCGCGCCGAAGATGGTGGGGGATATCTCGCTCCAGTCAAAGTCCTCGGAGGCTTTGCGCAGGATGATCTCGTATATCTCTTCCGTGACGCGCGGTATCTCTATATCCTCGTCGGAGAACAGACCGCCGTTCACGTAGGGGAACGCCGCGAGGTCGTCGTCCAGATACGGGTCGCGTTCCTCCGGCTTCTGATCCAGCACGCGGAAAAGATCGATAAGAGCCTGACGGGCGCTGCCGACGCCCCGACGGTTCATATAGTCGTGGAACATAAGGTGTTTGCCGAAGATGTCCGCGTCCTCGGCGTAAAGGCAGAACACAAGGCGGACGCAAAGGGCGTTCAGGCTTTTCTGCGCTTTCTCGCTGTCCGGGTCTTTGTACTGTTTATACAGCGCGTCGTATAAAACGCCGACGATCTCTCCGGCTTTGAAGGAAATCTCCATCTCCCTTATAAGGTTCTCGTTGCCGGAATCGACAAGGAACTCAAGACGGGTATATTCTTTCTCAAGATCGGCAAGCTTTATTATCTCCGGTTCGGCGTTTGGCTGGTTCATGTTGTGGATGTGGAATTCACTGAAATTGCAGACCACGATCCAGCGCGGGTTCATATTGTGCGGCAACAGCCCGGAGTATCGTCGCGCCTGCCCGTACGGCGTAAGAACGTTTCCGTCGCTCTGCTGATATCCTTTTTTCAGATCGATCCCGAGGCTTTTCTGCTCAATCAAAACGTTCGTGTCGCGGATATAAGCGTCGATATAGATAGTTGATTTTGTCAGATCGTTTTTGACCTTATGCTCAAACAGGACTCCTTTTTCGGGGTCCGCCATGCCGAAGACCTTTTGCAGAAGCTGCCGCCAGAAATTCTGCGCGTCCTGTCTCTCGTCGCCCCTGCCGGTCCAGTCTCTTACGAACTGTTTTATCGCCTGCCGCTGCTGTACCTTGTCCATGATTTTTTCCTCTTATGAATAACGTTATTTCTATCTGAAATCATAGTATCATAAAACTATCGGTATTTCAATGATTGTATTCATAAAAACAGCGCCGCAAGGGGTCTGATCCCTCCTGCGGCGCTGTTTATCACTTTCTGAAACGTCGTTATTCGGAAACGGATTATTCCGCTTTCTCCACCGGGGCGTCGGGGGCGTTGCGTTTTACGCTGTCGATGCCGTTAAGGCAGCCGGCCTTGGCCTTGTAGCCCTCGGAGGTGGCGATGATCTCGCCGTTCCTGGCTTTAAGGCGGAAACGGAACTCGCCGGCCTTGTCAAGATACATCTCGAATTTGGGATGTTTGACGGTCTCGAAGCCCTCTGCAGTCTGGTCCTCGATCTCGCCCACGCAGTTGTTGCGGACGCTCTCGATACCGTTGAGGCAGGCGGTCTCGGTGGTATAAACCTCGGAAGAGGCGATGATCTCGCCGTTGTTGGCCTTAAGGTCGAATTTGATGCCTGTTGCGGTCTGCTTTACTACGAATTTTCCCATGGTTTTTTCATCCTTTCAAGATATGAATCTGAGCGATAAAACGCTTACTGCATGATTATAACACGTTTGTCGGAAAATGTCAAACGTTGATTGGCTGATGATAAGATCACTGATTATTACCTGCTGCCTCTTCTCTTTTCGCCGTGATCTGCGCCGTTATATCCTCCATCGTCTTGCCGTGGAGTTTGAATTTAAGGGTATATACCAGCAGCGACAGCCCCATGAACACGAAGGGGATCACGAACATCATGGCGTTCACCGCCGTATGCGCCCCCTGAGAGTTTGCGGAATGCAGAGAGCCGTCGTAATGCGTCAGGGCAAGCCCGGCGTAAAGGATGATCGTCTGGAGGGTATATGCCATCTTCTGCAGAAAGCCCTTCATGGAGAAAGTGGCGGATTCCGCCCTGTGACCGGTCTTGACCTCGCCGTAATCGACTATGTCTGCAAGGAATACCGTCTGTGAGACGAACATGGACGCCGTGCCTATCTGCGCCAGAAGGTAGCTGACGCCCATTACGGTCAGATTGCCCATCACCCAGCCGCCGACGCACATTCCGGCGTAACCCGCCATGGCGAGGGCGAGAGAGAACTGATATATCCTGCGGCGCGAGGTGAATTTCAGCATTATCGGGATCACCGCGAGACCCAGGATGGAGCCGACCGCGCCGAAGGTGTTGAACAGCCCCTGTTTGGAGGAATCGCCCACGACTATGTCGAAATAGTAAGCGCCGACGCCGGAGATCATATAGAAACCGGCGTTGGAGAGCATGGCGAACAGCATGAAGATGAGAAGCTGATCGTTGGACTTCGCGGTGCCGATGGTCTTTTTCAGGCTGAATCTGTCGCCGGTGGATGTGGTGAAACGCTCCTTCACGCTCAGGTTGCAGACCGTGGAGAACAGCGCGAGCCCGATGGCTGTCGCTATGGACAGCACGGTGAACGTGCGGGCGTCGTATACCTTCTCGCCGGTGGCGGGGTCTGTCTCCAGACTCACAAGGCCCATGATGATGGGCGCGCCGATGGTCACGATGCCCTGACCGAGACCGGAGAACGTCCTTGCGACCGTGGCTATCAGGCTGCGGCGTTTCGGGTCGCTGGTAAAGGACGGCACCATGGACCAGTAGGGGATGTCCGCGAGAGTGTTGGTCATGCCCCAGAAAATATACATGACGGCTATGTAGATATACAGTCCCGCGCCGGACAGGCCGAACAGGTTGTTGAACAGCAGCAGAACTATGATCGCGTTTGACAGCGCGCCTATGGAGATCCAGGGTTTGTATTTGTTCTTTCTGAACGGATGCGCGTCGACGAGCGTGCCCATCATGGGATCGTTCACGCCGTCCCAGATACGGGCGATCGGCGTCAGGATCAGAAGAAAGGCGGAGCTTAAGTCCAGAACGTCGGTCAGGTATTTGTTCAGGAAGGAATAGAACATACCGTAGCTCAAGTCAAGCCCGACCGCGCCGGCCCCGTAGCCTATGTACTTCAAGAAGCCGTCTTTCTTGGTTTTTTCAGACATGACGATATTCTTCCTTTCTTTTCGGATGATGCATCAGGCAGCGGTGAACGGAAACGGGAAAAGTCATTGTGAATGACTGATCACTGATCACTGTTCACTGTTCCCTGTTTCCACTCATTCGCCCCGATCAGCTTTTTTATGGCGGGGATCTGCAGAAGTATGACAGACGCGGCGAGCGTCATTATGATTTCGGGCAGCATATACTGTCCGTTATAGATCAATGAGTAATAATACTTGCTCATGCCTTCGGGCGCCCACTGCCCCCAGATGGTGAAGCCTGTCACGAAGTGGCAGATGAAGCGCAGCAGCCCGGCAAGAACGACTCCGATATAGCAGCCGACCATGGGTTTGAATTTCCGGAACAGGCCCGCCAGGCCCAGCCCTGTGAACGGGACGATATAGTCAAACAGAACGACGATTACGACAGCTACCGCTGTTTCGGTGTAAGCGAATACGTTGCCGCCGGCTATGCCCATCAGAAGCTGGAAGACCGCGTTCAGCAGACCCACGCCGCAGCCCCAGACTGGACCGTAATGGATGCCGAGAAGCATGATCGGCAGCATACTCAGGAGCGTAATACTGCCGCCCATCGGCATTTTCCATATTCTGACGAAGCTCAGGGCGATGGCAAGAGCGAGCATGATCGCGCTCTCGGTAAGTCGGATAAGATCCTGATGATTTGATCGTTTGTTGGGTTCGGACATTTTTTGTTCCTCCTTATGAAAAAAGCGCCGGATCCCGGCGCGAGGAGGTACTCAAGGTCTTGTATGTGGGGTGGATGATAAACGAACCCGTTTGTGATCTTGAAACTGTTCCCTACGCCGGCATTATCCGTATCAGGTTTAAAGGGTTCGCGTATACGCGTCTCAGCATACCGTGAGTTCCAAGTTCCAAGTTCCGAGTTCCAAGTTTGTATGCCCCGGAAAAGACAACTGAACTGACAGGTCAGCACCCCAAAGCAATAATATACCCGTATCATTTGGTTGTCAAGAGTAATAATTCCAGGTGGCGGAAAAAACCGAACTATACTTGCTTACTGTCGTGAACTTGGAACTTGGAACCAGGAACCAGGAACTCAGATTCTCCTGTCAAGCAACGGAATATATCTGTCGCAGAATTCCCCGAAGTTATCATTCTCCAGCGCTTCGCGTATTCTGGCCATAAGAGTATTGTAGAAATAAAGATTATGCATGACGCAGAGCCGCATCCCCAGCACTTCGTCCGCTTTTAAAAGGTGGCGGATATAGCTCCTGGA
The DNA here is from genome assembly GCA_024699005.1 of Clostridia bacterium. The sequence continues at coordinate 47,648 of JAILQN010000103.1, read as the reverse complement.
ATGTCGGCGGCAGACGGGGCAGCCGCAGTCCGGGTCGATGGGGGAGTCGTCGCGCATATATTTTGCGTTGTTGATGTTCACGATCCCCGACCAGGTGAACAGATGCCCGTGCCTGGCGTTGCGCGAGGGCATGACGCAGTCGAAAAGGTCCACGCCGCGTTTTACGCCTTCTATGATATTGACCGGCGTCCCCACGCCCATAAGGTAACGGATCTTATCTTCCGGCATGAAAGGTTCGACCTGTTCTATGACGTGATACATGACCTCGGTCGGTTCGCCCACGGCAAGCCCGCCTATGGCGTAGCCGTCAAGCCCCATGGCGGCTATCTGTTTCATGTGTTTTACGCGCAGATCGTCGTACACACATCCCTGATTTATACCGAAGAGCAGCTGATCGCGGTTGATCGTCGTCTCCTGTTCGTTCAGTCGGCGCATCTCCTTCTGACAGCGCTCCAGCCAGCGGGTCGTCCGTTCGCAGGACCTTGCGGAGTATTCGTGGGTGGAGGGGTTCTGCACGCACTCGTCGAACGCCATGGCGACGGTGGAGGCAAGATGCGACTGGATGCGCATGCTCTCCTCCGGCCCCATGAAGATCTTTGCGCCGTCTATATGGGAGTGGAAATTCACGCCTTCTTCTTTTATGCTTCGGAGGCTGGCGAGGGAAAACACCTGGAACCCGCCGCTGTCGGTCAGGATGGGCCCGTCCCAGCCGGTGAACTTATGCAGCCCGCCCATATCGCGCACGAGGTCGTCCCCGGGGCGCACGTGCAGGTGATAGGTGTTGCACAGCATCACTTGACATCCGATGTCTTTCAGGTCGTAAGCAGAAAGCCCGCCGCGTATAGCCGCCTTTGTGGCGACGTTCATAAAGCCGGGAGTCTTTACGGTCCCGTGTACTGTCTCAAATACGCCGAGTCTGGCGCAGCCGGATTGTTTTATAAGTTTATACATAGTGAAAACAGTATACATTTTTACGAAACAAAAATCAAGTTATACTTGTATTCCGGGGATTGCTGTGATATATTAAATTGAATTATTATTTCATTCTCTTTTGTTAATGAAAAGGAGTACGCCATGCTTACACTTCCCACATACATAAACCCCGATTTTTCAAAGGAACCGTTCGTTTCGTCCCCGGACGCGGTATTCGTTGCCGCAGACGGCGGCGCGCTGCCTAACGAATTTTTTGCCTGCACCGTTTTCCCGGAATACGTCAGGATCGGCGGGCAGTGGAATCTTCTGGAGGCTTCCCGTCCTGACTGCGTAATAGCTCTGCGCGAGGGGGAGCCGGTCTGTATCGACATAAGCGATGTCAATGAGGGCGACGTTATCGCCGTCGGCAGGACCGACGACGGCTCCCGCGGGCTTTATACTCAGAGCCGCGCCTTCCGCCGCGATGGCAGAAGCGAGGATGAAACAGCTCTTTACCGCGCAGGCTATTCGCGCGAGACAAGCCAGACGAAGGATTATGACTCGCTCTATGAGGTGCTCAGATACGACCGCGAGAACGGCTTTATCCTGTGGGCGCTGGGCGCTGCGTGCGCATTCGACTACGACGCCCGCCGTGCCATGGCGAACCTCATCAAAGCCGGCTACGCCCACGCGATCGTGGCGGGCAACGCCCTGTGCATGTACGATCTGGAAGCCTCTGTCTGCGGCACTTCCTGCGGCAGGGACGTGTATACAAAACGTATGCAGAAAAACGGGCTTTACAACAGTCTTGACATAGTCAACAGCGTCAGAAAGACCGGATCCGTTGCGGATTACGTTATCGGGAACAACCTGCGTGACGGCATCATCCCCGCAGCCGTGCGCGAGGAGATACCCATGCTGCTCACAGGTTCCGTCCGGGACGACGGCCCCATACCCGACGTCGTGACCGATTCCGCCGAGGCGAGGCGCACGCTTACCGCTCTCGCGGCAAAGGCGACCACGGTCGTGACGCTCGCGTCCCAGGTCAACACCGTCGCGCTCTCCCACGCGACTCCCACCTACAGAGTCGAGGGCGACACCGTGCGTCCGGTGTATTTCTTTACTGTCGATATATCCGAATTCACGGTCAACAAAGCACGCGAACGCGGAGCGGATAATTACAGCGCGATTGTTACCAATATTCAGGACTGTCTTGTGAATCTTGAGAGAAACCTGATTTAATGTGTAATGCATACTTCTAATGTGCAATGTGCAATCAGCAATGTGCAATTGCGCTTTGGATTATACAGCAATAAGCTTTCTGCCGCCCCGGAATATGTCAGTCAGGTAATTGTGCGGTGAACTGTAGGCTGCTATGTACATGATCGGCAAAATTGCACATTGCACATTGCTAATTGCACATTATAAATCGCTCATTGTTAGAAGGTAAAATATATGGTTGTAATAAAAAGACTTCTCGCACTTCTCCTCTCAATCTTCGGACTTATTTCCGAGGTGCCCGCTCAGTCTCGGGGGGAGGTCCCCGCCGGAGCCGTCACGTACGGCGTGACGGTAATGAGCTATAACGTCTACGTTTCCGATCTTCCTCCGTACACCCATGCAAAACGGGCGGACGGCGTCATAGAAAATATCCTCTCCGCCGATCCGGACGTCCTCGGTCTGCAGGAGGCGAACCCCGACTGGATGGAGCGCGTCAGCTCCGCTCTGACCGGATACGATTTTGTTGGCGCAGGAAGGGACGACGGCAAAAACAAGGGCGAATATTCCCCCGTGTTTTATAAGAAAGACAAATACGAGCTTATAAACGGCGGCACGTTCTGGTTCTCCGAAACTCCTGACGAACCGTCAGCGACGTGGGTCTCGGCGTATAAACGGATATGTTCCTGGGCCGTGCTGAAAGATAAAGAAACCGGCTTTGTCTTTGCGGCTTTCAACTCTCACTGGGATCATATATCCGTGCCGTCAAGGAATAATTCGGCGAAGCTGCTGCTCTCAAAAATCGAGGAATACGCACCGGACCTTCCCGTCGTTATTATAGGCGACTTCAACTGCAAGGCGAAGACCGTGGCCTATAAGACCCTTATCGACGGAGGATTCGCCGACGCCATGTATACTGCGCCGGAGGCTGACACTGTAGGTTCGTTCCACGGCTATACAAGGACTTCTACCGAGGGCGAACTGCCTATAGATCACATACTTTTCAAAAGTTCAGACGGCGTTGCGGATACGTACAGAGTGATCACGGACAAGTACGACGGTATGTATCCGTCCGATCATTTTCCTATAGTCGCAGAACTGACATTATTCTGACTTAACGATATTCAGGAGGAAACGTTATGGGATCCTGCCCGAAGTGCAACTATAAATTCAGTCTTTTTGACGTCCGGGCGGAGTGCCCGGTCTGCGGGGTGAATATCCCGAACTATAACTGGGAGGAACGCCTTGAAGAGGATTCCGTGAACGCGGAAAAGGCTTTCGGGGTCTTCCGCGCTCATACCGGAGCGTTCAAACAGACTCTGTTCGGCTCGGCACTGAACAAGGTACGGTTTATCATGACCTTTGCGCCGCTTGTGGTGCTGGTCATCCCGCTTGCGGGCTATACCGTTTCGCTGCCTTTCAATTCCGGAGCGCGCAGCCTGTCGGTCCTTAACGTGATCCTGGGCATAGTCAACAAAGAAATCAACATAGGCGATATGCTGCCGCTGGCGTCCGCAGAGCACGGGGGAGCGGCCTTTACGGCTCTGTATGCCGCGCTCGGACTTGTCGCCGTAGGCGTGGTTGCCGCGGTGCTGACTTTCTTTGTGGAGATCATAGGGGCATTCGGCAGCCACACCAAGGGCTGCATCATATGCTGCGCTGTAAGCGCCGCCGCCTTCGCAGGAGCCGCCGCAGCGCTTATCGTCGCCTCCGCAAAGTTCGCCAATGAATTGCCGGAGATCGTATCGATGCGTATCGGCGCGGGCGTTTTCGTCGGAATAATACTGTTTGTCGTGAACGCGGTGCTTATTGCCGCCGTCAGGAAAAAGATAAAAAACAATGCGTGAATTCACCGTGCCCGGCACCGACTCCGGCAGGCGGCTGGACAAATTCGTGAAGGGCATCTGCCCTTCCATGCCGGACTCCATGCTTTACAAACTCATCCGCGCCAAGGACATAAAAGTCAACGGCGCCAGGACCCAGGCCGGCTGCAGGCTGCACGAGGGGGACGTCGTCGGCATTTTCGCAAGAGACGAGTTTTTCGGCAAGACCGCTCCGGAATACGATTTCCTGAACGCCCCAAAGAAGCTGGATATAGTCTATGAGGACGAGAATATCCTGCTGCTGGATAAAAAGCAGGGCGTGCTGTGTCACCCGGACAAGGGTGAATATACCGACACGCTCGTTACGCGCGTGCAGCGTTATCTTTATGACAGGGGCGAATACAATCCCGAACGCGATACGTTCGTTCCCGCGCTCGCAAACAGGATAGACCGGAACACCGCGGGTATAGTCATCGCCGCAAAGAATTCCGTCAGTCTGCGGGAACTGAACGAGAAGATCAAGAACCGCGAGATAACAAAAAAGTATCTCTGCGCCTGCGTCGGTTCGCCGAAAAACGATTCCGGGACCCTTACCGGCTATACCGTCAAAAACGAGAACACCAACACCGTAGCGGTCTATTCCTCGCCTGTGCCGGGCGGCAAGACCACCGTCACAAAATACCGTGTGCTTAAGAGGAAAAACGGGCTTTCGCTTATAGAGGCGGAGCTGCTGACCGGCAGGACACATCAGATACGCGCGCAGTTCGCCGACGCCGGTTTCCCGCTGCTGGGTGACGGAAAGTACGGCAGGAACGCCGACAACAAGCGTTTCGGCGGCTATAAAAAGCAATGTCTGTGTTCGTATCTCATATCCTTCGATTTCAGGACAAACGCCGGGATACTGGATTACCTTAAAGGCAAACAGTTCCGGATAGAAAACGTCTGGTTTGCAGAGGAGCTGTTCTGATATGATAATCAAAATGTTCAACCTTGACCCGAAACCGATGGGAATAAAATGTCCCGATGGCTGCAGGGCAGTCAAATTCTCGGGAACGTGCGATATACCGGCGTGGATCGATATCTGCAAGGGTTCAGAGCCGGAGCTCGTGGGCAAATCGGTCGACGGCTACGAGAAATTCCGCTGCGAGCTTATCGACATCGACGGTCCGGATCCTTACCGCGACACGTATTTCGTCGAATGCTCCGGCAAAAAAGTCGCCACCTTCACAGCAGTGCCGGATATGTGGAGCACGGGCATGGGATATATACACATGGTCGCCTGTAAAAAGGAATACGCAGGCAGGGGAATAGGCAGGTATATGGTCGACTGCGCGCTGAAGATCCTGTCTGACATCGGCAAGGAAAGAGTTTTCCTTCTGACCGGGGATTCGCGTATTGCGGCGGTTTCCCTCTATCTTAAAGCCGGCTTCATCCCGGCAAACGACGGCAGGACTCCGGAACAGTCGCGTGAGCAGCTTGAAATATGGCAGGGCCTGGTCGATAAACTGAAGGTGCCGTCGCTCGATTATCTCGATTTTGAGGGGAACTATCTGACTACTCTTTCTTACATCGAAAACCACTGAAACGAAAGGGACACACGATGCTGGAACTTAAAAACATCACAAAAAGCTACACCACCGAAAACTTTACGCAAAAGGCGCTCGACAGCGTTGATCTGTCGTTCGGCAGAAACGAATTCGCCGCGATACTCGGTCCTTCCGGATCCGGCAAGACCACTCTTCTCAACGTGATAGGGGGGCTTGATACCGCCGATTCGGGCGAACTGATCATTAACGGCAGATCCACTGCGGATTTTAAGGCCACCGACTGGGACGCCTACCGCAACAACTCCATAGGGTTCATCTTTCAGAGCTATAACCTTATCGGGCACCTGAGCGTGCTGTCAAACGTGGAGATGGGCATGACACTCTCCGGCGTATCGGCGGCGGAAAAACGGAAGAAGGCGGAGGAAGCGCTCGCGCTGGTCGGGTTGTCCGACCATGCGAAAAAACGCCCGGCCCAGCTCTCCGGCGGGCAGATGCAGCGCGTCGCAATAGCCCGCGCCCTTGCCAACGATCCGGAGATCATCCTCGCGGACGAGCCGACCGGCGCTCTTGACAAGACCACCGGCGAACAGATAATGGATCTGATCAAAGAGATATCGAAAGATAAGCTGGTCATTTTCGTCACACATAACCGCGAGCTTGCCGACCGGTATGCCGACCGCATCATAAGTTTTGAGGACGGCAGACCCGTCGCGGATACTGCTCAGGATCAGGCTGCGTCCGTGCCGGAAGAGGGTTATACGCTGCGGCGCACGGCCATGAGCTTTTTTACGGCGCTGTCGCTTTCGTTCGGAAACATCACCACCAAGAAGGGCAGAACTTTTCTGACTGCTCTGGCGTCAAGTATAGGCATAATCGGTATCGCGCTGATACTTTCGCTTTCCGACGGGTTCGGGATACAGATAGAAAAATACGAGGACAGCGCGCTTTCGGAGTTCCCGGTAGTCATATCCCGTATAATGGCGAATTTTACAGAGGAGGATATTCAACGCAGTAACGACGACATGACCGCGATGCTGACCGGTAAAAGAGAGTACGCCGACACCGATTACGTCACCGCGGCGGACGAAAGCTCGGAAATAGATCTGCATCTTAATAAATTCTCCGCCGAATATACCCGGTACCTTGAATCCGCCGATCCGGACGTATGCGATGAGATCGGATATACGCGTCTTGTCGCGATGAACGCGGTTACCGAAAACCCGGACGGCAGTTTCAGATGGGTCACGTTCCCCACGGGTATCTCCGGAATGACTTCTTACGATTCCTCGGCCGCTTCGAATTATCAGATGAGCGGCGTCGGTCTGGCGTCATATCCGCAGTCTGTCGGCGGCGGAGGTGGTTACCTCAGGGAGTATTACGACCTCCTCGAGGGGGAATTTCCTGCCGGTCCACATGATGCTGTTCTTGTTGTTGACAGCATGAACAGCATCGGAGAGAGCGTTTTGGATGCTCTCGGTTTTGATATATCCGCGGGCACGGTTCCTTTCTCCGACGTTATAGGAAAAGAGTACCGCCTTATAGGAAACGACGATTTCTATACCAAGGCGGAACAGTACGGATTCTATATACAGAATACGGATTATGGCAGTATGTATGAGAGCGAAAACGCCATTCCCGTAAAGATCAGCGGTATCGTACGCCTGAAGGACGGCCAGACCGTGGGGCTTCTGGGATTCGGACTTGCGTATTCCGATGAACTCGTTTCCGAGGTGATCGGGCTGAACCGGGAGTCGGCGCTTATAGAAGAACTCAGAACCTCGTCCGTCAACGTCATGGATCCCGCTCTGCCGGAACTTGATGAAGAGGAACGTTCGGATCTTATGCTCAAATACGGCGGCGATGCCGAACCGTTTGTCATTTATCTGTACCCGGGATCATTTGAGACCAAGGACAAACTGCTTTCTTATCTTGACGCGTGGAACGACTCCAAAGATGAAGTGGACAAGGTTTACTATATCGATATGTCCGCGGCTGTCACGCAGCTTACGGGAAGCATCATGAAAGCGGTGACCCTTGTGCTTGTGGCTTTCGCGGCGATATCCCTTGTCGTGTCGCTTATAATGATATCGATAATCACCTATATCTCGGTTCTGGAGCGCCGCAAGGAGATAGGAATACTGAGGGCGCTCGGCGCCAGGGGCAAGGATATAAGCCGCGTGTTCAATGCGGAGACCTTTATCATAGGCGTATCTTCCGGGCTTCTGGGCATAATCATAGCCAGGCTGCTGATCATTCCCATCAATATACTCATTGAAGGCAGGACCGGGCTTGCCGGAGTCGCGGTGCTCAATCCGCTGTACGCGGCGGGGCTTATCGCGGTCAGCGTCATACTGACGCTTATCGGCGGATTTATCCCGGCAAAGATAGCGGCAAAGCGCGACCCAGTGGAAGCGCTGAGAAGCGAATGATATTCTGTAACTGTCAACGGTCAACTGATAACTGTCAACTGAAAAAATGTTTATTGACAAAACGAAAATCACAATAAAAGCGGGCAACGGCGGAGCCGGAGCCGTCGCCTTTCACCGCGAGAAGTACGTCGCGTCCGGCGGGCCGGACGGCGGCGACGGCGGAAAAGGCGGAGATATCCTGTTCGTCGCCGACACCAATCTCTCCACGCTTGCGGATTTCCGCTTCAAAAGAAAGTTTGCCGCGCCGAACGGCGAACCCGGCAAAGGCGGCAACAAGAACGGCAGAAAGGGCGAGGATCTGATCATCCGCGTACCCAAGGGGACCGTCGTGCGGGAAGTCGAAAGCGGAGCTGTGCTTGCGGACCTGTCAGGCGACGGACCCGTGGTCTGCGCAAAGGGCGGCAGAGGGGGCTGGGGCAACAGGCATTTTGCCACGCCCACCCGTCAGGCGCCGCGCTTTGCCAAAGACGGCGCTCCCGGCGAGGAGTGGGAGGTCACTCTCGAACTAAAGCTGCTTGCGGACGTGGGGTTGGTCGGCTTCCCGAACGTGGGCAAATCCACGCTGATCTCCGTCGTTTCCGAGGCGAAGCCCAATATCGCGGATTATCATTTCACCACCCTCACGCCGGTTCTGGGCGTGGTCCGTATGGGACCCGAATCCTCGTTCGTCATGGCGGATATCCCCGGGCTGATAGAAGGCGCGGGCGAGGGCGCAGGCCTCGGGCATGAGTTCCTGCGCCATATCCAGCGCACAAGGATGCTCATACACGTTGTGGACGTTTCCGGCAGCGAGGGCCGCAGCCCTTACGATGATTTTGAGATAATCAATAAAGAGCTCGCTACCTACGACGAATCGCTGACCCGCCTGCCGATGATCGTCGCCGGGAACAAGATAGACATGGCTTCGGATGAACAGCGCGAAGGTTTCCGCAAATATATCGAGGACAAAGGATACCGTTATTTTGAGATATGCGCTCCGATACTGGAGGGTACGCAGGAGCTTATCAATGCGACTGCCGCCATGCTCGCGACTCTGCCGCCGGTAAAACAGTACGAGCGTGAGGAGATCCCAGCCGAAATAATCGCCCGCAAAAAAGAGAGTACCGGCTTCACGGTGCGTGTCGAGGGCGACGTTTATATAGTCGAGGCAACCTGGCTTGCCAAGATCCTTTCGCGCACCGATCCCGACGACTACGAATCCCTGCAGTATTTTCAGCGCACGCTCGTCAATTCCGGCATAATCGACGAACTCGTCCGCCGCGGTATCCGTCCGGGCGATACGGTAAGTATCTATGATATGGAATTTGAATATGTGCCGTGAGTTCATCCGACAGACGACAGCGGACAGATTGCAATGAATAATCTTAACCCGAATAGTATCCCGATTCTTACCCTCGCATACCTCGGCGACAGCGTATACGAGACCATGGTACGCGATCATCTTGTCAGGCGGCTTAATGCCCGCCCCGACGCTCTTCACGAAGAACAGCTGAAAATGTCGAACGCCGCGTTTCAGGCGGAGGCGGCTCAGGCGATCATCCCGTTTCTGACAGAGGGGGAGCTTGATATCCTTAGAGCCGGCAGGAACGCGAAGACCTCGCACAGACCCAAAGGCGGCACCGTAGCACAGTATCACGCCGCAACGGGTCTGGAGGCTCTGTTCGGCAGGCTATGGCTGGACGGAAATAAAAAAAGATTGGACGAACTTTTTGATATCATTGCGGACTCAGGAGTGAACAATGTTGATTAATGTGCAATGTGCAATGTGCAATGTGCAATTGAGGTTCATTTTTGCGATGCAAAAATGTTCTGACGTTTTGCGGCAGAAAGCTCAGGGGTGCGCATCTGCTCAATCGGCATTATATAAAATCAAAACCCTTTTTCATTGCACATTGCACATTGCACATTGCACATTGAAAAAACTCCGTCCGGTATCGGCATTGATGCTGGCAATAATCACCGTATTTTCCTTTTCCGCCTGCCGCGATAATTCCGACAGTGTGGTATTCTATATGCCAGTTACCGAGGATTTCGGCAGTCTGGATCCTCAGATCGTGGTATCCCAGTCTTCGCGGGTGGCAGTCTGCAACAGCTTTGAAGGACTTACAAGAATAGGCGAAGACGGCGTCACCCCGGAACCCGCCGGCGCCGACAGCTGGGAGATCAGCCCGGACGGACTGACCTATACCTTCCACCTGAGAAAAAACGCAGAGTGGTATCTCACCAACTCCGCGCAGGAAGAGCTGTCCGGCGTTCTGCCCGATGTGATCGATACCCGTGTGACCGCCGCCGACTACGCCTTCGGCATACGCCGCGCGCTTGATCCGTACACCGGGGCTGTAGACGCCAGATATTTAAGAGCGATAAAAAACGCCGATAAGATCATGGCGGGCCGAGGTTCCGCGACCGAGCTGGGCGTAGAGGCTCTCGGCGATTATGAACTGAAGATCACCCTTGATTACGCCGATCCCGATTTTCTTTATAATCTTTCCCGATCTGTCGCCATGCCCTGCAACAAGGTGTTCTTTGACTCCTGTGAGGGGCGCTACGGTATGGATATGAGCTTTATCCTATGCAACGGCCCATATATCATCTATTCAAAATCCGCGGAGAAAAAAACCCTGCGTCTGGGCAAAAATCCGGTTTACAACGGAAGGTTTACCGCGATAAACGACACGGTTTATATGTATTATATTACGGATCCCGTATCCGTGGAAAAGAACATCGTCAAAGGTGAATTCGATTTCTGCACCGTCTCATCAGGCAATCTCGGGGAAATGGCAACGGCATCGTCGCTTTCGCGGCAGATGCGGAACGATGTTATCTGGGGCTACTGGTTCAACGAAGGGACGGAGATGTTTTCAAGCCTTAATATGCGCATTGCTTTCGCTTCTCTTGTCGATAAGACGCTTGTTCTGCCTGAGGACGGGGACAACGGCAAAATAGCGACGTCGCGGATCCTGACCGACGCTTTTACTCCGTATTATGGTTTTGAACCTGCAGGGATACCGTACGATGAAGCCAAGGCGCTTGAGTATTACCGTAAGGCGATGGCGGAAAATGAGGAACTCGACTCTTCCGTATCGGTCACCCTTCTGACGACCGAGGATATGGCGGACGCTGCCCGTGAGCAGATCCAGATATGGCAGAGAGTGCTGGGGCTGAACGTATCCGTTCGGACAATGACCGCCGGAGATGCCGCGGTGCGTTTCCGGAACAGAAATTATGAGTTGTGTCTGCTTCCCATGACGATCAATACCTCGGGTACCACCGATCTGTTCCGTCTGTTCACCACAGGCAATACATACAACTATCCGGGATATATGAATTCCAATTACGACAAACTTGTAAATTCAATCACGGCGAATCTGTCGGACGATGAGAAGATCACAAAATACAAAGAGTGTGAACAGACTCTTATATCGCATGCCGTGGTTGTTCCGGTGTTTACCGAGGCGTCGTATTTCGTCGCCAATAAGAGCATTGCAGGACTGCAGTATGTGAGCGACGGGGAAATATATTTCAATAACGCGAGATTCAGTTAATCGGAGGTATCATGGCAGTTTTCAGACCGTTCAGGGCAATAAGACCTTTGCCGGAATACGCATCGGGGGTAGCGGAGCTGCCCTACGACGTTATGAACACGGACGAAGCGAGAGTCCGCGCAGCGGACAGACCGTACAGCTTCCTGCATGTCGATAAGGCGGAAATAGATCTTCCGCCGGATACCGATCTGTATTCGGAACAGGTTTACTTAAAAGCTAAGGAAAATCTTGAAAAGCTTGTTTCCGAAGGTATCTGCGCCGGGGACGCGACCCCATGTTACTATATTTACCGGCAGATCATGAACGGCAGAGCCCAGACCGGCATCGTGGGATGCGCGTCGATCGACGACTACCTTTCAGGCGTGATCAAGCGGCATGAGCTGACCCGTGCCGATAAGGAGCTTGACCGTATAAATCACGTCGATACCTGCGACGCGAATACCGGTCCTATTTTCCTGGCGTACCGCCCTTCCGGCGACGTGCGGCGGGTCATAGAAAAATACGTATGTCAGGATCCGGTCTATGATTTTACCGCGGATTGGGTACGCAATATCGTATGGGTTGTGAATGATCCCGCGGATGACGAGGCTCTTAAAAATGCGTTTGCCGAAATCCCCGCCCTGTATATTGCGGACGGACACCACCGCTGCGCCTCCGCAGTCCACGTAGGGCAGGCAAGGAGGCTGGAACATCCGGGGTATACAGGCGAGGAGGAGTTCAATTATTTCCTTGCCGTGGCATTCGACTCTTCAGAGCTTGCCATAATGGACTATAACCGGGTCATCAAAGACCTGAACGGTATGAGCGTTTCGTATTTTATGGAAAAGTTGGGTGAAGAGTTCATCCTGCGCTACGTCGGCGAAGGACAGTACAGACCGGGCAGAAGGCATGAATTCGGGATGTATCTTGACGGCAGCTGGTACAGTCTTATGGCAAAGGACGATATCTGCAATGAGCCTGATCCGGTAGACAGGCTGGACGTATCCATTCTGCAGAAAAACGTGATCGCTCCGCTGTTCGGCATAACCGATCCGAGAGTCGACAAGCGAATAGATTTTATCGGAGGTATAAGAGGCCTCGGCGAACTGGAACGCCGCTGCAGAACGGATATGCGTGTGGCTTTCGCCATGTATCCCACGTCAATCGACGAACTCATGGAGATGGCCGATGCGGGTGAACTGATGCCTCCCAAATCCACATGGTTCGAGCCGAAGCTGCTCAGCGGGCTGTTTATCCATTCATTGCGATAGTACAGAGCAAGATGTATTTGCGAAGAATTAATGCGTTTTGTCTGTTTCTGACCGTATTTCTGCTCTGCTGCCCGACATTCGCCCGCGCGGTAAGACTGGAGGATGGGATCGACGCTCTGCGCGAACAGTGGTCACGCGGCAAAGGTCCCGAATCCGGAGGTTTCGCCCTTGAGTACAGCTATTATGAACCGGAATCTGCATCCGGGGAAAACCGACTTCCGCTTTTTGTGTTCATGGCAGGCGCAGGCGAGGGGTCCCGCAGCGGAAAAGAGCTTACGGACAACGATTTCGCAAACTGGTCAAGCGAGGAGTTTCAGTCACGCGCGCTCGGAGGCGGAGCCTGTCTGCAGATATTAAAAGCGCCGGAACCGGTATACTTCGATACGGTTCCGGTCTCTTCGATTTTTGCGGCGATCAACGACTTTGCGGAGAATCATTTCGTGGATAAGTCCCGCATTTACGTTCTCGGCTGGTGTATAGGAGCCGCCGGCGCAGCGAACGTCGTTTTAAAATACCCGTCGTATTTCGCGGGACTCGGGCTCATATCCCCGAGAGTCGTGATCTCATCGGGCGAGGCGGAGAAACTGAAGGATACTTCGGTCTGGATCTTCGGCTGCAAAAACGACACGTACTCGGCATACGGTGTTTACGTCGCTCCGTCCTGGAAGAATCTTGTAAATAAAGCCGAAGACGGGAACAACATACGCCTGACGACCAGCAGAACCGCGCCGAGAGCGGCTGCGATATTCAACCACATGATGTGGCGTCTGCTTGAATATGACTTCGCCGAGAGTGTTCTGGAGGACTTCAAAGACCTGAAAACTCTGAACGGAGACGGTGAGGAGATAACCTTTCAGCGGGTAATCTCTTGGTTTACCGTCAGGGCTGTGAAAAACGGAACGTCGGAATCATATTCTGCGGAACCGGTATCCGTTTCGCAGGAGACGCCGTCCTTATCGGAAGAGGATATCGGAAAATATGCAGATCTTTACCGGATCATAATCGCCTGTTTCAGAAAGATAACGGCGTTTTTATCCCGCTGATTCAAAGCTGCTGTTATACAGCCTGTAATAGAACCCTCCGGAGGCTATAAGCTCGTCATGGCTGCCGGTCTCAATGATATGCCCGTCGTTCATGACGATTATCAGATCTGCGTCGCGTATGGTCGAAAGCCTGTGCGCGACGATAAATGATGTCCTGCCTTTCATCATCTTGCCGAAAGCTCGTTGTACGCGCATTTCGGTGCGGCTGTCGATAGAAGAGGTCGCCTCGTCCAGAATCAGCATTGGCGGCAGCTGGACCATGATGCGTGCAATACATATGAGCTGTTTCTGCCCCTGGCTTATACCGCCCCCGTCGCCGCTTATGACTGTGTCGTAGCCGTCGGGGAGTCTTTTTATAAAACTGTGGGCGTGCGCTGCCTTTGCAGCTTTTATCACGTCTTCGTCCGTGATGCCCGGGCGGTTCATTGAGATGTTTTCCCGGACCGTCCCGTGCCGCAGCCATGTGTCCTGAAGTACCATGCCGTAGCTTTTTCGCAGAGAAGCCCTCGTCACTTCGCGTATATCGTGTCCGTCGATCTCGATGCAACCCGAGTTGACGTCGTAAAACCGCATCAGAAGATTGATGACAGTGGTCTTTCCGCAGCCTGTCGGACCGACTATTGCGATTTTCTGCCCCGGCCTGACGTTAAGACTGAAGTTTGTGATAAGTTCGCGTTCGGGCGTATATGAGAACGCTGCGTTTTTAAGGTTGACTTCGCCCTGTACGTCATCAAGAACTGCGGCATCGGGAGCGTCGGGTTGCTCGGGCTGAGCTTCGATCAGCTCATATATCCTCGCCGCGGCTGCAAGTGCGCTCTGAAGTTCCGTTACTACACCGGAGATCTCGTTGAACGGTTTTGTGTACTGGTTCGCATAACTCAGGAGCGAGCTTAAAATACCTACTGTCAGTCCCGCGCCGGAGGCGAACGCAGCGCCGATGATCGTGAGCGTTCCGATAAGTGCGACGGCGGCGTAGATCACGCTGTTTATGAATCTGGTGGTGGGATTGGTAAGGGAGGAGAAAAACACCGCTTTGAGCGACGCCTTGCTCAGCCGGTCGTTGATTTCGTCGAACGTCTGCGCGGCGCTGTCCTCGCGCGAAAAAGCCTTGACCAGCTTCTGATTGCCCAGGGTCTCGTCTATAAAGGCGGTCTGCTCGCCTCTGATGCTCATCTGGTTCTGCGCGTAGCGGAAGGTCTTGCGGGCGATGAATCTTGCTGCGAACAGCGACAGCGGGGTAAGCAGCGCGACTGCGGCGGCTATCGCGGGGTTCAGGTAAAACATGAATCCCAGCGTGCCCAGAATCGTCAGGATGCCTGTGAAAAAGGTGGTGAATCCCAGCAAAAGACCGTCCGCAAGCTGGTCCACGTCTGCGATGATCCTTGATACTATATCGCCGTGGCGATGAGTGTCGATATATGACAGGGGCATGGAGCATAGTCTGTCGAAGGCTTCGGCCCGGATATCGCGTACGATGTTGTAGGTTATCCTGTTGTTTACGGCTGTCATTATCCACTGACTTCCGCCTGCGCCGATGATCATGGCGAGGATACGGATGATGAGCCTGCCGAGAGCGTCTCTTTCGACTTTCCCCGGCGCAGCCAGCAGATCTATAGCTCTGCCGAACAGTATAGGCAAAAGAAGTGAAAAGACCACGCCGAGCGCCGCCAGAACGGCGGTGATTATCAGAAACGGCATATAATGCCCTATATAGGATATCAGTTTTTTTACCGTCCCCTTCGGGACTCTGCTTTTGCTCATGATTGCTGGACTGAAACGATTTCTTTATACACTTCGCAGGTCTCAAGCAGCTCGTCGTGCGTTCCGATGCCGACGATCTGCCCGTCGTCAAGGGTGATGATCAGATCCGCGTTCATAACGGACGCCGCTCTCTGCGATACGATGAAGACCGTCATATCGCCGGGCAGGTCGCCTATCGCGCGCCGGAGCGCCGCGTCCGTGGCGTAGTCGAGCGCGGACGCGCTGTCATCCAGTATGAGTATGTCCGGCATTCTTACCAACGCTCTTGCTATCGTGAGTCTCTGCCGCTGACCTCCCGAGAGATTCCTTCCGCCCTGTTCTATCTTTTTGTCAAGCCCGTTATCTCCGGGGATGTTGTCCGCCTGAGCAATCTTCAATGCGGCGAACATCTCGTCTTCCGAGGCGTTCTCATTGCTCCACAAAAGGTTGCTCCTTATTGTGCCGCCGAAAAGCGCAGCTTTCTGCGGAACTATCCCGATGTGAGACAAAAGCTCCCCGGGATCGTAATCGACTGCGTTCCGTCCCGAAACGAAAACGCCGCCCTCTGTAGCGGGATAGAATCCGGCGATCATATTGACAATTGACGTTTTTCCGGAACCTGTACCGCCTATTATCCCGACGGTCTGACCGCGTTTCACGCTGAAGTCTATATCGGAGAGGGCGTTGTCGCCGGCTCCGCTGTATTTCAGCGACGCGTGGTCGAAACGGACGATTGTTTCGGAGTCGTCCTGCCAAATGCGTTCTGTATGTTGCGTGCCCGGTGTTTCGCTGTGATACTCCGAACTCATCTCAAGCACGTCCCGTATTCTGCTGCCGCAGGCTATAGCTCCGGAGAGCTGCACCACAAGGTTTGCAAATTTGACGAGTTCTATGAGAATCTGCGCCATGTAGTTGTAAAGAGCCACTACTTCGCCCGCCGTCAGCGTCCCGGCTTCCACACTGATGACGCCGTTGTTTATGAGCGCGACTATGCCGAGATTGATGATTACGATCGTCAGCGGATTGAGCAGCGCGGATATGCGTCCCGCGAAACGCTGTGTCTTGTTGAGAACGGCGTTACGGGAATCGAAAGTGTGTTTTTCGTTCTCCTCCAGGGTAAGCGCCCTTATGACCCTCGCTCCCTCCAGATTCTCGTTTGTCGTCTCCGTGACGCCGTCAAGCTTGTCCTGTACCCGTTTATAAACCGGCGCTGCGCCGAGGATGATCGCCAGGGTAACAGCGGCAAGGATCGCAACGGCGACTGTTATGATCCATCCCGACCGTATGTCGATATAAAACGCCATGACGACAGAGCCGGCGACTATAAAAGGCGAACGCAAAAGCAACCGAAGCCCCAGATTAACGCCGTTCTGGAGCTTGTTCATATCGCTTGTCAGGCGGGTGATCAGCGTGGGGATGCCGGCGGAATCCAGACCCGTGTAAGAAAAACCCTGGATATGCCGGAAAACGGCCGATCGCAGAGACGCGGCAAAGCCGACAGCCGCTTTCGCGCAGAAGAACTGAGCCGTCACGGACAGCAAAAGCCCCGCCGCTGCCGCCGCGACGAGCAGAAGCGACTGTTTTATAAGATAAGTCCTGTCGCCCGCGCCGACGCCATTGTCTATCATGGCTGCGATTATAAGCGGCACGATAAGATCGAGCGCCGCCTCCGACAGCTTGAGAAGGGGACCGAGGACGGACTCAAGGATAAACGGCTTTGCGTAAGATAATAATTGATGCTTGCTTTTTGATGGTTTCATGATATAATACCTTATTCCGATTATAGCCTAAACGGGCAAAAAAAGCAAGCTCTGATGTATATGTGAAAATTTTTTAAAATAAGTCTTGACAAACCGGAAAAACGCGTTTATAATCGTTTTGCTCTTGAAGAGGAATGGTGTAACGGTAGCACTACAGACTCTGACTCTGCCAGTAGGGGTTCAAATCCCTTTTCCTCTGCCATTTTTTACAATCAAGCAGTGCATGCGCGCTCACCCTCCGGATTTCGTTCCTGTCGGTAAATATCACCCGCTTGCGGGTATATTCGGGCGCAGTATGTTTGCGTTCGATTTTTTTAATTCTGAAAAAGGGGTGTTCCGGTATAGCTCAGCGGGAAAGCGCGAAAGATATGACGCGCATAAACGGAATGATACACGCACGCGAGGTCAGGGTAATAACCGAGACCGGCGAGCAGCTTGGGATTATGTCATCGCAGGAGGCGCTTGAACAGGCGGAGGCGCGCAATCTTGACCTTGTTGAGATCGCTCCGCAGGCAAAGCCGCCTGTGTGCAAGATCATGGATTACGGCAAATACCGCTTCGATAAGCAGAAACAGCAGAAGGAGCAGAAAAAACGCCAGCACCAGATCGAGATCAAAGAGATCCAGTTCTCGCTCAATATCGACACTCACGATATCGAGACAAAGGCCAATCACTGCAAAAAATTCCTGCAGCAGGGCAATAAGGTCAAACTTGCCATACGCTTCCGCGGCCGCGAGATGGCTCATCCGGAGCGCGGCAACGAGATTATGGACCGTTTCTACGACATGGTCAACGCCGAGGTTCCCTGCGTAATCGAAAAGCCGGCTAAATTGGAAGGCAGGAATATGCTTATGTTTATTGCTCCCAAACCGGGGAAATAATATATGTAACGTAACAAAACAGGAGGATTATCGATATGCCGAAAATCAAATCAAACAGCGGCGCGAAAAAGCGCTTCAAGCTTTCAAAGAACGGCAAGCCGATGCGCGCTCATGCCTATAAGTCCCACATACTTAACAAGAAGACCACAAAGCGTAAAAGGAATCTTCGCAAGGTCGTCGTCGCGGACAAGACAAACGTTAAGCAGATCAAGAGACTTATTCCTTACAAATAATATCGGGAGGGTAAACAGATGGCACGAATCAAAGGCGCCGTTATGACGCGCAAAAGAAGAAATAAAGTTCTCAAGGCAGCCAAGGGTTACTACGGCTCCAAACATAAGCTGTTCAAGACCGCTAAACAGGCGGTCATGAAATCCGGCAACTACGCATACATCGGACGCAAGCAAAAGAAGAGAGACTTCCGCAGGCTCTGGATCGTCAGGATCTCCGCCGGCTGCAAGGCTAACGATATGAACTATTCCACCTTTATGAACGGGCTCAAAAAAGCCGGCATAAACCTTAACAGGAAGGTTCTGTCCGAGATAGCGATAGCCGATCCCGAGGGCTTCACCGCTCTTGTAAACAAAGCGAAAGAAGCTCTTAACTGAGACGAAACGTTCATAAATCTTAATGAGAATGCCTCGCGCGTTCTCATTGATTTTTTAAGATGATCATTATTTCCGCAACCGGGAACCCTAAAATCAAAGCCGCCGTGCGTCTGCGCGAATCCAAGCGCGAGCGGGATGAAAGATCGGAGTTTTTTCTGGAAGGCGCGCGCCTGTGCGCCGACGCCGCCATGAGCGGCGAAATTATAAAAACCGCTTTCTTTACCGAGGCGGCAAGGTCGCGTTACCCTGAAGCGATTGACATTATAAGCCGTTCGGCGGGGGAATGCTGCCTTATCACGGATGATATAGCTCTGAAGCTTGCGGACGTCAGATCCCCTCAGGGCGTGTTCTGCGTATGTGCGGCAAAGGATTGTGCATCGAAGGTCTCAATAGACGCTTCCGGAAGATATATAGCCTTTGAAAACCTGCAGAATCCGGGGAATCTGGGCGCGGCGGCGCGCACAGCCGAGGCGTTCGGGATAACCGGTATGATCGTATGCGGCGGTGCGGATATTTACAATCCCAAGGCGCAGAGAGCGGCTATGGGCGCTCTTTTGCGGCTTGAAATAATAAAGACAGACGACCTTGCCTCGCTGCTTGAAGATGCGTCCCGTAAAGGTATGAGCACATATGCCGCCGTGCCTGGAGGCGACGCCGTTCCCGTTACGGATATGGTTTCCGGCGGTATGATCGCGGTAGTGGGCAACGAGGGAGCAGGGCTGTCCGAGGAGATAATAAGCGCATGCCGGTACAGACTGACCATACCGATGAGAGGCAGGGCCGAGTCGCTGAACGCCGCGGAGGCAGCCGCCGTGATCATGTGGGAGATGACAAGATGAGCGCCCCGGAATACTGGATATGGCTGCAGGGAGCTCTGGGAGCCGGCAGACGCTGTGATGCCATACTTGATTACTTCGGCAGTCCTGAGGACTTATACGGGGCGTCCCGTTCCGACAGGCTGCTTTCCGGCGTGCTGAACGTCGCTGCAGCGGACGCTCTTTCGGGGTATGATATCGGAAACGCTGAGCGGGTGATCGATATCTGCCGCAAAAACGGCTGGAGTATCGTTACTCCCGACAGCGGCGGATACCCCGACAGTCTCCGGAATATATCCGGCTATCCGTTGGTTCTGTATGTGTGCGGCGACGTCGCGTGTCTTAAAGATGAGCTTATGATAAGCTTTGTCGGCACCAGAAACGTCTCGGCTTACGGAGCAAAAGTCGCTTCCTCGCTTGCTTTCTCCCTTGCGGAGGCGGGTTTTACCGTTGTTTCCGGCGGGGCGATAGGCGTTGACAGCATAGCACACAGGGCTGCGCTAAGTGCCGGAGGCAGGACGATCGCTTTCCTGGGATGCGGTCTCGGGAATCCGTACCTTAAATCGAATGCGGAACTTCGCTCGGTGATCGCGTCAAACGGAGCTCTGGTGAGCGAATATCTGCCGTTTGCGCCGGCTTTAAAGGCTTCTTTCCCGATGCGAAACCGACTGATTTCGGGAATCAGTCTCGGCACAGTCGTTGCGGAGGCAGGCGTCAGAAGCGGTTCGCTCATAACAGCTCACGCGGCTCTGGATCAGGGCAGGGACGTGTTCTCTGTGCCGGGCGACGTTACAGATGCGGAGTATGCGGGTACCAACGAGCTGATAAGAGACGGCGCGATCCCGGTTTTTTCCGGAAGGGATATAATAGCATTTTACGCTGACGACTATCCTCGTTTGTCCCGGTATCTTCGGGAGAGGGACAAACAGAGCCGCCAGAAGGCGGCAAAGCTTGCCGGTGATGAGGCCCGGAACGCCGCGCAGAATCTGAATAAAAAGCGGACTCAGAGCAAAACCGAGCCTTACGGAGAAAAACAGAGAGGCGCGGTCAGAAATGAACCTTCAGACGCAACCGTATCGCAGTCCTCTCCGGCCGTTAAACCCGCTGCTCCGGAAGGCGTCAGCCCCGAAGCGTTCGCGTTGTGGGAGCTTATGAGCTTTGATCCGATGGAAGCGGACGAGCTTTCCGTGAAATCCGGCATCGATATCGGTACTGCGCTTGCAGCGCTTACAGAGCTGGAGCTTTTCGGCGCCGTCACGACGCATGACGGCAAAAACTATGTAATCATACCTCAACAGGAGTGATAATATGCCTAAACTAATTATTGTGGAGTCGCCTACCAAAGCGCGTACTATAGAAAAAATACTCGGAAACGGTTATCGGGTCAAGGCAACTGTCGGTCATATACGCGACCTGCCTTCAAAAAGGCTCGCTGTGGACGTGCAGCACAACTTTGCCGTGACTTACGAATCCACGCCGGAACAGCAAAAAACGATCAAGGATCTGAAAGAATACGTAAGAAAAAGCGATGAAGTCTTCCTTGCGACCGACCCCGACCGTGAGGGCGAGGCTATCTCCTGGCACGCCGCCTGCTGCCTGGGTCTGGACCCGGCTGTCGTCAAGCGTGTCAAATTCAACGAGATCAATAAAAACGGCGTCGATTTCGGCATGTCACATCCGGCTCATATAGATATGAACATGGTTGATGCTCAGGCGGCAAGACGTATTCTGGACAGACTCGTGGGCTATAAGCTCAGCCCGTTCCTGAGGAAATCCGTCACCGGCGGCGAATCAGCCGGCAGAGTGCAGTCCGTGGCTCTTCGTTTTATCGTGGAAAGGGAAGAAGAGATCGAAAAGTTTGTGCCGGACGAGTACTGGTCTGTTACCGCAAAACTTCTGTCCCGCCTGAACAAGCGTCAGCTGCGGGCTGAGCTTGCGTCCGATGAGAACGGCAAGGTGAAGATCACTTCAAAGGATCAGTCCGACGCCTATATGCGCAAGCTGGACAATGCCGTTTATACCGTAAAAGAAGTCAGAAACGGTACCCGTAAAAAAGGCGCGCTTCCGCCATATACCACATCCACCATGCAGCAGGACGCGTCCCGCAGGCTGGGTTTTACCGGGCAGAATACAATGAAGGTTGCGCAGCAGCTGTTTGAAGGCGTGACTGTTGAAGGTTACGGCGTGACAGGTCTTATCACCTATATGCGTACTGACTCCGTACGTATTTCCGACGAATCCCGTAAGGCGGGGGAGGAATACATCCGCAAAACCTACGGCGACAGATACCTCCCTGCCAAGCCGAATTATTTCAAATCCCGCGGCAGGATACAGGACGGTCACGAAGCCATAAGACCGACTATTCCGGAGCTCGCTCCCGAACAGGCGAAAGCTTCGCTTACTCCCGAACAGTACAAACTTTATAACCTTATCTGGAAGAGGTTCATGCAGAGTCTTATGGCGGACTGCGTGCAGAATACCAGGAACGTCAAAATAGAGGCAAGGCGCCCCGGTGCGGACGATTACTGTATATTCACGGCGTCCGGATATACCGTTAAATTTGACGGTTTTGCCGTTATGGGGCTCGGTTCGGACACAGAGGACGAGAAGGTGAACGAACTGCCGGAGGTGAAAGAGGGCGAGATCCTCACTCTGAAAGAACTGCTTCCTGAGCAGCATTTCACCCAGCCGCCGGCAAGATATACCGAGGCGTCCCTCATCAAAAAGATGGAGGAAACGGGCATCGGCAGACCCAGCACATACCAGTCGATACTGACCACGCTTCTTAAGCGCAAATATATAACAAGAGAGAAGAAGCAGCTCATACCCACATCCACCGGGCGGGAGGTCGTCGGGTCGCTGGTCAGCAATTTCCCGAATATCGTAGACGCTAAATTTACCGCCGATATGGAATCGGAGCTTGACCGGGTCGAGGAAGGGGATCTGGGCTATACAGATATGCTCTCGACCTTCTGGCAGGATTTCGAGTCCACGCTGAAAGCTGCAAACGCCAGACAGAAAGAGGACAGCCGTACCGATATCATCTGTCCTAAATGCGGCGGACATCTGCTTTTAAAGCGAAGCAAATACGGCGCGTTCTACGCTTGCGAAAACTGGACCAGAAGGGGCGAAGGCTGTGATTTTAAAGCCAATATGAATCCCGACGGGTCTGTTGCCGAGCCGCGTGAAGAGATTCGGGAAAAACCTGAACCGGATCCGGACGTGCTCTGCCCGAAATGCGGAAAACCCATGATCCTGCGAACAAGCCGTTTCGGTTCCAAGTTTTACGGCTGCTCCGATTATCCGAGATGCAGGGGACTTGTGCCCGTCAACGAGGAGATAACGGCAGTCTGCCCCAAGTGCGGCGGAAAAGTCGCAAAGCGGCACAGCAAGCGCGGCAGGAACTTCTTCGGGTGCCTGAATTATCCCAACTGTGATTTTATTTCTTCAATCGATCTGCCCTGCCCGGTATGCGGCTCGTGTATGGTGCGCGAGCGCGGCGTCGGCACTCATTGCATAAAAGAGGGCTGCGGGTATAAGGTGAAGAAAGAGGACTGAATGTACAAAGTATGCGTCGTCGGAGGGGGATTCGCCGGCTGTGAGGCAGCGGCGTACCTCGCGGGACACGGAGTGGACGTGACCCTTTTTGAAATGAAGCCCGCAAAATTTTCACCCGCGCACGAAAGCGAGGGGCTTTGCGAGCTTGTCTGCTCAAATTCATTCAAGGCAATAAGGGTGTC
Organism: Clostridia bacterium; assembly: GCA_024699005.1. Next base: position 24,337 of record JAILQN010000103.1, on the reverse strand, counting down.
TTCCGCTTCGGGACTGCTGAAGGCAGAGATGAAGGAGCTGGATTCTTTGACTGTCGACTGCGCCGAAAAAACGGCCGTGCCCGCGGGTGGTGCTCTTGCTGTCGACAGGGACAAATTCTCCGCTCTTGTCACGGAAAGAATCAATGGATCTGAGAATATACACATTGTGCGCGAAGAAGTGACGGTGATCCCGTCGGGCTTTGATGCGGTGATCATCGCCGCGGGGCCGCTTTGCTCCGACGCTTTGTCCGGTACAGTCGCAGAATTATGCGGCGGGGAGTTTCTCAGCTTCTTTGACGCGGCGGCGCCGATAGTCACGGGCGAGAGTATAGATATGAGCTGCGCATTCACCCAGTCGCGTTACGACCGCGGCAGCGCGGAAGACTATATCAACTGCCCGCTGAACAGGGAAGAATACGAGGTATTCTACAGGGAACTGATCTCCGCCGAGCAGGCGGAGCTGCACGATTTTGACAGACACATTTACGAGGGCTGTATGCCCATAGAGATCATGGCGCGGCGCGGCGCGGATACTATCCGCTACGGTCCGTTCAAGCCGGTAGGCCTGACCGATCCGGCCACAGGCCACCGTCCCTGGGCAAATCTGCAGCTCAGGAAAGAGAACCGCGAGGGCACTCTCTATAATCTCGTGGGATGCCAGACCAACCTGAAATTCGGGGAGCAGAAGCGCGTTTTTTCTCTGATACCCGCTCTCAGAAACGCGGAGTTCGCGCGTTACGGTGTGATGCACCGAAATACTTTCCTTGATTCACCGAAGGTCCTTGCCGCAAATCAATCGCTCAAATCCCGGCCGGATATCTTCTTTGCCGGTCAGATAACGGGCGTCGAGGGCTATATGGAGTCCGCCGCATCGGGGATCACCGCCGGTATCCACTGCCTGCGGTACCTTTCGGGGCTGAGCGAACTGCTTTTTCCGGACGTTACGCTTGTCGGCGCTTTTCAGAGATATATATCAGGCAGCGAATCGGCGAATTATCAGCCTATGGGAGCGTCGTTCGGGCTGCTGCCGCCTTTGGATGAAAGAATAAAAAACAAGCAGGAGAGATATGAGCGGCTTGCCGGACGCAGTCTTGCCGCTTTAAAGAAAAATGACTGATGAGTATAACAGGCTTCTTGCAGAGCTGGAAAACAAAATAGGTTACGAATTTAAAAATATCGACCTTCTGAAGACCGCGCTGACGCACTCCTCATACGCCAATGAATCCGGCCATAAGGAGAAATTCAACGAACGGCTTGAATTCCTCGGCGATTCGGTTCTGGGAATGATAGTCGCAGAGTATTTCTTCAAGGAGCGCTCCGATCTGCCTGAGGGTGAGCTTACCCGTATGCGCGCCGCTATGGTATGTGAAAAGTCTCTTTTCGGCTTCGCGACGGATATAGACCTCGGCAAATATCTTAGACTGGGCAAAGGCGAACTCAATTCCGGCGGAAACAAACGTCCGTCGCTGCTCTCCGATGCATTCGAGGCTGTTATCGCGGCTGTATATCTGGACGGCGGCCAGGATGAAGCGAGACGTTTCGTGCTGGATTTTGTGCGCAGATCCGACGTGCGCGAGACAGTGAGCCTCGATTACAAATCGCATCTTCAGCAGATCGTGCAGGAGTCGCCCGGCGAGCTGCTCGAATACTACGTCGTGGGTGAGAAGGGGCCGGCGCACGATCGCACTTTCATGGTGGAGCTGCGCCTTAACTCGAACGTGATAGCCACAGGCGAGGGCAGAAGCAAAAAACAGGCGGAGCAGGCGGCGGCAAAAGAGGCTCTTCTCCTTATGGGGATCAGTCTGTAATGTCAAAGCACGCCAATATTTCCCTGTTCGTTCCGCATGCGGGGTGTCCCCACCAATGCACGTTCTGCAATCAACGGGCTATATCGGGGGAAACTAAAAGGCTCACGCGCGAGGACGTAACAGACGCTGTCCTGACCGCGATAAGGTCCGGATCACCGCCCGAAACGACGGAGATCGCATTCTTCGGCGGCAGTTTTACAGCGATAGACCGCTCTTATATGACGGAGCTGCTGTCGGCGGCGTACCCTTATGTGGAAAGTGGACAGGTGCGCGGCATAAGATGCTCCACGCGTCCCGATTATATCGACGGAGAGATTTTAGCTTTATTAAAGCGTTTCGGTGTAACATCGATTGAACTGGGCGCTCAGAGCATGGACGACCGGGTTCTGCGGCTGAATAAGCGCGGGCATACCGCTTCAGACGTGGAGAGGGCTTCATTTCTTATCAGGGAGTCCGGCTTTGAACTCGGTCTGCAGATGATGACCGGTCTTTACGGCGACAGCGATGAAACCTGCATCGGGTCCGCGGAACGTATCATTTCGCTTTGTCCCGCGACGATCAGGATCTACCCCACTGTGGTGATCGAAGGGACCGAACTTGCGGAGCTGTACAGATGCGGCGAATATCGGCCTCAGACCGTTGATGAGGCGGTAAAGCTCTGCGCGAAGCTTGTGCCGATGTTCGAAAGCGCCGGAATAAGGGTGATCCGGCTTGGGCTGCACTCCGGAGGCGGCGTTTCCGACGGTTATATCGCAGGGGCTTATCATCCGGCGTTCGGCGAGCTTGTTGAATCGGAAATAATACTGAACGATGTCAGCCGGTATATACGGAACAACGATATTTCCGGCGACGCGGTCATATTCGTCAATCCCTCGCGAGTTTCCGTAATGACCGGGCAAAAGCGCCGCAATATCGAAAAGCTTGCGGAATATGGAGTCAACGCCCGTATAAAACCGGACGACAATCTCTCAGGCAGGGAATTTGTAATAGAAGAATGTATTTAAAATCACTTGAGATGCAGGGGTTCAAATCCTTCCCCGACAAAATAAAGCTCGACTTCGGCAAGGGTATGACAGCCGTGGTCGGGCCTAACGGCTCCGGAAAAAGCAATATAGCGGATGCTGTCAAATGGGTTTTGGGCGAGCAGTCCACAAAATCCCTGCGCGGCGCGAAAATGGAGGACGTCATATTCAGCGGAACCGGCACCAGGAAGGCGCAGGGCTTTGCAGAGGTGACCCTTAAGCTGGACAACTCCGACCGACGTCTCGATTATGACGCGGACGAGGTCGCCGTGACGCGCAGATATTTCCGTTCCGGCGACAGTGAATACAGAATAAACGGAGCTTCCGTGAGGCTCAAAGATATAAACGAACTGTTTATGGATACGGGCATAGGCCGCGACGGCTATTCCATGGTGTCTCAGGGGCGTATCGAGGAGATGGTCTCCGCCAAGTCCGAGGACCGCCGCGAGATGTTCGAGGAAGCCGCCGGGATATCGCATTACCGCTATCGCCGTACGGATGCGATAAAGCGTCTTGACGCTGCTGAGGATAACCTTGTCCGTCTGCGGGATATACTCACGGAACTGGAATCGAGAGTCGGCCCTCTCAAAACCGAAAGTGAAAAAGCTAAGAAGTTTCTGGAGCTTTCCGACAGGCGCAAAGAGCTTGAAATAGGTCTGTGGCTGGATCAGCTCGGTAAATCCGCCGCGTCCATCCGTGACGCCGCAAATAAATACTCGGCTGCAAAAGCGCGTTATGACGAATTATGCGCTTCTCTGGACGAGCTTATTGTTCAGGGTGAATCACAATCCACCGAGATCGGCAGGCTTGAATATGAGGCGGAGCTGAAACGCGCGGAGATCCATGATATCGAAGAACAGATCGCCGCGGAGCAGTCTGCCGCCGCAGTCAGCCGGAATACGATCGAGCGCAACGCCGAGACAGCATCCGGGGCCCAAAGAGATATTGAGTCGCAGAACTCCGTTCTTGCCGAGCTTGAAAAAAGCATCCTCGAATGCGAAACAGATATAGAAAACCTTAACGTTCAGACAGAAGAGTTAAGAAAGCAGGAAACCGCCTTCGACGTTGAAATTGCCTCTTTAAGAGAAGAAGACGGTAATGCTGAGACCTCGCTTCTTGAATTATCCGATCTTCTTGACGACGCAAAGGGCAGGCTTGCCAGTGAAGAGAGCCTGCTTGCTTCCGCCGAGGCGGGAGCAAAGGCTGTGGAAACAAGAAGCGTATCGGTCAAGGACGAACAGGCTGCCCGCGGCGAAAATCTCGCCAGGCTGCAGACTGAGAGAGCGCAGCAGGCTGCCGTGCTGGCGGAAGCCGAGGGCGAAATCGCAAAACTGGATAACTCTCTTGACGGTTACAATCTGCTTCTGGAAAACGCAGGCAAACAGCTCACGGCCCAAAGGGAAAAGACCGAGGCTGCCGAGCTGGCTCTTGAACGCAAAAAATCAAGGCTCGCCATGCTCAAAGAGACGGAACGCAGCATGGAGGGCTATCAGGGGAGCGTAAAGGCTGTCCTGAAAGAGAGTATGAACGGCAGACTCAAGGGTATACGCGGACCGCTTTCACAGCTTATTTCCACCGATGCGGAGTATTCTGTCGCGGTCGAGACGGCTCTTGGCGCAGCTATTCAGAATATAGTCACCGATACCGAACAGGACGCGAAACGCGCCATATATTATCTTAAAGACAACAACCTTGGCAGAGCAACGTTCATGCCTGTGTCGTCCGTGCGGGGCAGGACTCTTGAGGACGAAGATCTTGAATATGAGGCGGGCTATATCGGCATCGCTTCGGAACTGGTAAAATGCGACGAGGAGTATTACGATATCGTCGACTCGCTGCTCGGCAGGACGGTAGTTGCGGACGATCTGGATTCCGCCATAGCAATAGGAAAAAAATACTCGTATAAATTCAAGTTGGTCACTCTTGACGGTCAGGTCATAAACGCCGGCGGCTCCATGACAGGCGGCTCAGGTATCCGTAATTCCGGTTTCCTGGTCAGAGCAAATGAACAAAAACAGCTTGAAAGCGAGATCGAGAAGGACGGCAAAGCTCTCGTGGAGGCCAAGACCGCTCTTAAGACCGCGACTGAAGAGCGCAACAAACTGCGCGCTCAGCTTGACGGGGTCCAGGGCGACTTGCTCCGGGCGAGAGAAAGACGTCTTGCCCTGAGCGGCGAACTTAAGCTGACCGACGGCAGAATAGAGATCGAAAACGCGGCACTTAAAGCTCTGGAGGACGAATCGCTTTCGTCGAGCGACAGGATCGCAGGTTTCAGAGCCGCCGCCGCCGAGGCGAAAATCAGGATCGCCGCAGCGGAGCGCGAAGTTGAGGATCTTAAAAGTTCTGCCGGCGAAGCCGCCGAAAAAAGGCGCGCTGTCGTGGAGGCGATCACTGCAAAAACGGACGAACGGGCCGAGATACGCCTCAAAGCCGCCGAGCGGGCAAGGGATATCGAGAATATCCGTCTGCGTCAGCGGTCGTTCAGGGCGAACGTCGTGACCCAGACCGAGAGACTCCGCGCGATACAGGAACGTATCGACGTGATAACGGCGGAGAACGAGAGTCTCCGCGCCCGGCTTGAAAAATCCGCAGCCGCGGTCGATGATCTCAACGGTAAGTTGGCCACGGCCCGCGAAGCGGTAGCTGAGATAAATTCGAAACGGGACAGCCTGAGTTCCGGTTCTGCGGAGATCCGCGCCAGAGAGAGAGCGCTGACCGAAGAACGCGAGAAGCTTTCGGGTGAGCTTATAAGACTTGAGGACAGGAAAAACAATCTTGAGAACGCCGGTCACGAGACAGAACAGCGACTCTATGACGAGTACCGTCTGACCCGCCGTGAGGCGGAGGCGCTGGGCATAGAGCTCGGCGGCGTAGGTGCGGCAAGGAAAGCCCTCAGTGAAATCAAGAATGAGATAAAGGCTCTGGGCAACGTGAACGTCGGCGCGATAGAGGAGTATAAGGAAGTTTCATCCCGCTACGAGTTCATGAACGAGCAGGTCTCGGACGTGGAAAAATCACGCGCGGAGCTCAGAAGGATAATCGCTGACCTTACGGAGAATATGTCCACCCGTTTCCGCGAGCAGTTCGCGAGGATAAACGCCGCGTTCTCCGAGACATTCTCTCAGCTGTTCGGCGGCGGAAAGGCGGAACTGAAGCTTGAAAATGAGATGGATATTCTGGAGTGCGCCATCGACATCAAGGCTCAGCCGCCCGGAAAGAACATCAGGAGCCTGTCGCTTTTATCCGGCGGCGAAAAGGGCCTGACGGCGATAGCTCTGCTATTTGCCATGCTCAAGGTCACGCCGTCCGCGTTCTGCCTGTTCGACGAGGTGGAAGCGGCGCTGGACGACATCAACGTGAACCGCTGCGCACGTTATATCCGCGGCATGGCGCAGAATACTCAGTTTATACTTATCACACATCGGCGCGGCACAATGGAAGAGGCGGATATAATGTACGGCGTCACTATGCAGGAAAAGGGTGTTTCCACTCTTGTCAAGCTGGAGACGGCCCGCATGGCGGACAAACTCGGACTGGAATAGTATTGGGGGTATATTATGGCTATATTCGAAAAATTCAGCTTCGGTCTGAAAAAATCGCGTAAAAAAATGGCGGGAGCCATTGAGGAGATGCTTGACTCCTTCGAATCTTTCAGCGACGACCTTTATACCGAACTGGAAGAGATCCTTGTTATGAGCGACGTCGGTGTGGAGACCGCCGTCGAAATAACCGAAAAGCTGAAAAAACGCGTGGATTCCGAGAACCTCAAGTCCACCAAGCAGGTCAAGAACGAGATCAAAGAGATCGTCGCCGAAATGCTTGAAGGCGGCGAGGATATGGGGCTTATCACCCAGCCGTCGATCATTCTTATGATAGGCGTGAACGGCGCGGGCAAGACGACAACCATCGGTAAGCTTGCCGCGATGTATAAATCGCAGGGCAAGCAGGTGATCATGGCTGCGGCGGATACTTTCCGTGCTGCGGCAATAGACCAGCTTGCCGTGTGGGCGCAGCGTGCCGGGGTGGACATTATAAAGCATGAAGAAGGTTCCGACCCCGCTGCTGTCATCTTCGACGCTATCCAGGCAGGCAAGGCGAGGTATACGGATATCATATTGTGCGATACCGCCGGCAGACTGCATAACAAAAAGAACCTGATGGACGAGCTCAACAAGATCTACCGCGTGATCGACCGCGAGCTGCCCTATTCCGACAGGGAAGTATTGCTGGTTCTGGACGCCACCACAGGGCAGAACGCCGTTAATCAGGCCCGCGAATTCATGCAGGTGTGCGATCTTACCGGCATAGTGCTCACAAAACTCGACGGCACCGCCCGAGGAGGCGTTGTGCTGTCTATCAAGAATGAACTGAAACTGCCCGTTAAATTCATCGGTGTAGGCGAGGGTATAGACGATCTTCAGCCGTTCAAGCCACGTCTTTTTGCCGAAAGCCTGTTTGACGAGCTGCCGGAGAATTATAAAGAGAAGGAAGATGAGGTGTTACCGGTCTATGAACAGCCTTTGGAAACATTTGATATCAGTGAGCGTGTCGAAGCTGAAAGAGCCGTCAAAGAAGTTTTTGAGGAGCTCTTCGGTTCAGATGAAGACGAAGAAGCCGGAGGATCCGAAGCACAGCCCGGCAGCGAGGGTGAATCTGCAGCCGGCAGGGACGTCGGCGCTTCCGAAGAAGCAGAGGTCTTCCACAGCTACGGTGAAGCGGGCCGCAAGCCTGACGTGGAAGACGGCGAAGGCGGCGGATACGGCTCTGTATCAGACAGGGCTGACAAACTCGAAAATGATTCCGAGGGAGAATCTTCCGAAGATGATAGGACAGCAGCTCCTGGCGGGGCTGGATCCGACCCGCAACCGCAGGAAACCGCCGGAGAAACAGAAGAAACACAGGCTGAAAACGGCGGCGGGGAAAATAAACCTGCGGACGGCGATAGTGAAGATTCCGAGCTTGACGACCTCTACGGTTCGATCGATCAATTCTTTATCTAATCTCATCGGAATGGGCGATATTATCTGATGAAAATACTTGTCGCTACCCACAACAGGGGCAAGCTGCTTGAATTCAGGCGTATGTTTGAAGGAACCGGCGTTGATATCATCGGCGCGGGCGATCTGGACCGTCCCCTGAGCGAGCCGGAAGAGACCGGCTCGACCTTCGCCGAAAACGCGGAGATAAAAGCCGCCGCGGCGGTCAACGAGACAGGAATAGCTGCAGTGGGCGATGATTCCGGTCTGTGCGTGGACGCGCTGGACGGGCGTCCGGGCATTTATACCGCCAGATACGGCGGCGGGCATGACGTGCCTTTCCGTACGAAAATGGAACTGATGATCGGGGAACTGCGCGATGTGCCTGACATTGACCGCACCGCGCGATTCGTATGCTCGCTCTGCCTGATGTTCCCGGACGGGCGGAAGATCACGGCAGAGGGCGAATGCCGGGGCATGATCGGTCATATGATATCGGGAACCGCAGGATTCGGCTTTGATCCTGTGTTTTATATAGGGGATCGCTCCATGGCGGAGCTTACACCGGCGGAGAAAGACGCCGTAAGTCATCGCGGTACCGCACTTCGCAGGCTCTTTGAAGAAATGAAAAAAGAAGGTATAATATGACAGGAAAAGAGAGGGCGGCTTTCCGGGCTCAGGCAAACGGACTGGAGCCGCTGTTCCAGATCGGAAAAGGCGGAATATCCGACGCGTTTATAGACCAGGTCGAAGGCGCGCTTAAAAAACGTGAACTGATAAAATTCAAGCTTCTGCTCGACACTTCGCCCGTCTCCGCGCGGGAGGCGGCGGATGCTGTCGCTGCGCGTACAAACGCAGAAGTCATACAGATCATCGGCGGGGTAGTGGTGCTTTACCGCCTTAACCCGGAGCTGCACAAAAAACCGGAGAAGCGCAGCGCAGCTCCCGCCTACCCGTATATACGGGATAAAAAACGTTCGACGGACGCTATGAAGCGCCGGACAGCCGCCGAACGCAAGGCGGAGCGCAACGAGCGCAAACGCGGTGCGAAGGAATGAGGCTCGGTATCTTCGGCGGGGCATTCAATCCGCCGCATAAGGGGCATAAAAGGCTTGCCGAGACCGCTAGGGAGGCTTTGGGGCTTGACGGGATAATACTGATACCGTCGAATATCTCCCCGCAGAAGTCCGATAACGGGAATATCGACCCGCTGCACAGAATCAGAATGTGCGAGCTGACGTTTTCCGAACCGTATTACAGTGTCAGCGATACCGAGATAAAGCGGGGCGGCAGAAGTTATACCTTCGATACCCTTTGTGAACTTAAAACAGCACATCCCGAAGCAGAATTTACACTGATCATGGGATCGGATATGTTTCTCTGGTTCGAGCATTGGTACCGGTTCCGCGAGATCGCGGATATGTGCAGGCTCTGTACGGTTCCGAGAGATTATGACGAAGAGTACGATGTCCTTCATGAATACTGTCTCCGGCTGTTCGGCAGTACAGACAACGTGGATATCATAAACACCGAGCCTTATGTGATCAGCTCTACCGCGATCCGTTCGTTGATCGGTTCGGGCGGCGATACTTCAGAGTATCTTGAGCCGGCTGTAAGCGATTATATTATCGGAAACAAACTATATGGATACGAAAACATACAATGATTACGTTTCGCTCCTGGAGGAACACCTCTCCGAATACAGGGTGTTCCACTCCAAATGTGTGGCGAAGAGCGCGAAGCGGCTTGCGGAGAAGTACGGCGGCGACCCTGAAAAGGCATATACGGCGGGTCTGCTGCACGATATCATGAAAGAGGCCAACGAGAGCGACACGTCCGAATTCTGCGACCGTTACGGCATCGCGCTGACCACGTTGGAAAAACGTGCGCCGAAGCTATGGCACGCCATTACCGGTTCGGTATACGTACGGTCCGTTCTGGGGATAACCGATCCGGAGATAATCATGCCGATACGTTACCACACCACCGGACGGGCGGGAATGGAACTTTGTGAAAAAATACTTTTCATAGCTGATTTCATCTCTGCCGACAGGGATTACGACGACGTTGACGTGATGCGCGAGAAGGCGGAAAAAAGCCTGGAGGAAGCTATGCTCTACGGTCTCGGTTATACTATTGACGAGCTGGCGCAGCGCAGACGCGCGATCCACCCGGACACTATAGCGGCATATAACGATATTATTCTCGGAGGAAAAAATGGATAAGGATACGTTACAATTATCTGAACAGGCTATAAGAATACTCGATAAGAAAAAGGCTATAGATATAGTCGCCTTCGAGGTGACAGAGCTCACTATAATAGCCGACTGCTTTATCATCGCAAGCGGCACTTCAAGCACGCACGTCCGCTCGCTGGCGGATGACGTGGAGGACGCTCTCTCCAAAGAGGGGATAGAGCCCCGCGGGATAGAGGGTAAGACATCAGGCTGGATACTGCTTGATTACGGTTCCGTGGTTATCCACATATTCACGCCCGACCAGCGCGAATTCTATAATCTTGAAAGACTCTGGCAGGACGCGAAACATATCGACGTCGCAGCGATCGTCGGGGAGTAACAGGTTGCCTCCGGCATTGCCGGATACGTTGTAAGATAATAAATCCCCGGAGGAGGCTTTCGCCCCCTCCGGATAGTATTTGTCTTCAGGTGACAGGTGGCTGTTGTCTGATTCCTTCAGCCTGCCGTCTGATGCCTTAATCAATACGTCTTCTCAAATTCATGCTGCAGCATTGCGGAGTATCTGAGGATCTGCCTTGCGTCGTCGGCAAGGACCAGCCCGCTGCCGTCAACGTCGGCGGCTGTCTGCGCCGGTTCATCAAGATACTCAAGACCGGCGGAAAAACGGAGAGCAAGACGCGCGTCCTCCGCAAGGATCTGACCGTCGCCGTCAACGTCTCCTTCCGCCCGGTCTTCGTCCGTCGGCACGTCATTATTCTGTATTTTTCTGTAGTCTATGCGCCATATGACGTCGGTCGGGGAGTTTGAGACAAATGTCGGTGTGTAGCCATGGAAAAACCATGCCGCGCTCTCCGTTACCGAATACAGATAACCGTCGATCACCGCCAGATTTTCGGTCATAGGCAATGCAGCGACTCTTTTGTAGTCAGCCGGATCCGAATATACTTCCGCGAGTATCAGCGGCGCGTAGTACAGATCCCCGGCATCTATTCTGCTGTAAGAAGCGCTCAGAAACAACGTATCATCTGCAACAACGGCGCCTTGTATGTGTTTTATTCCGTCCGGCAGGTCGACGATATGATCCGGCTTGCGGACTTTTCCGTCTTTTAACAGATTTGCGATTTCAGAGCGGTAATCGCTCCCTTTGAGGCTGTAGCCGATAACACGGGAATTAACTCCGTCGGCAGCGGGGACGTTCAGCCCCGACGTTGATTCATCAAAAAAGTTACCTGTCCAGAGCGTACCTTGGGAAAAGCTGAGATAAGCGCTTGAAGTGTTTAAATAAGGTTTGAAATCGAAGCTGCCGGTGAAGTAAAGATTTTTTTGAGTTCCGGTTCCGGCGTCCAGGGCGTCAAGCGAAACATATGCTATTTTGCTTCCGTTTGTGATATACAGACAGTTCTGAGAAACAGCGATACCGCTTACGTGGGAATAGGAGGCATTGCTGTTTGATTTGTAAAGATTATAAACCGCTTCCAGCTTTCCGGTGGCAAAATTTATCGCGAAAATAACGCTGGGTCTTTCGTTTGCTTTTATTATGGCGTGATTCGGATCATTTGCATCGACGTTTTTGTAATATGCTGAAATAAGGAGCTGGTTTCTTGCCGGATAATATGTGATCCCCTGCGGAACCATATTATCTTTGAAGCTGAGACCCGGTATTATCATGTCCGCCGCGTATCCTCTTCCGTCCATGGGTGTGGCAAAACCGAGATAATACATCGGGATATATGAGGAGTTTTTCTCCTGATAACCGGAGATGACGTGTTTGCCTGTATATATGAACGCGTAAGGATCGGCGGCGCCGGAACTGCCGTTTGCCGCCCTGATCTTATCGGCAGAGATCGCATACAGCAGATCGAGACTCAGAATGAATGTCAGAACAATCGCCGCAACACGCTTCATTGGTTACATCTCCGTTTCATATTATGATCAACATTCCGTATATTAGCATAGTCGGAATGGTTTTACAATATTATTTGCGCAAAATCTTTCCGGAGAAGGCTTACGCCCCCTCCGGAAAAGCTTTTTTGGGTGACAGGTCACAGATGTCAGGTCATTCTGCTTCCTGTTGCCTGATTATCAGGCAGCCTTATCAAACGACTGCTGAAGTTTTGCTGAGAAGCGGAGGATCTGCCTTGCGTCGTCGGCGAGCACCTGATTGTTGCCGTCGACGTCAGCCGCTTTCATCTGGACATCCGTAAGAACCTCCAGTTTGGCTGAGCAGCGAAGAGCAAGACGTGCGTCGTCAGCCAGGATCTGGCCGTTGCCGTCGATGTCGCCGGGGGTGAAGTCAGGTGCCTCGTCCGCGGGGATCGGGAGCTTTTCGGGAGTTTCCGTCGCTTTCAGATAGTACTTATCGGCGGCATTGCCTTTGCCCTTGAAGCCTGCGCTCCAGTACGTGGCAGCTTTGTCAACGTCTACGCCATCGTCCGGTGCGTCATACTCAAAGAGTGAGAAGAGCAGGTTGTCGATAAATCCTACGGCAGACTCAAGCAGCGGCTTGTTGAACGGGTTGTCCTTGTTATCGTTCTGTGTGAACGTGGTGGCGAAATCGTCAAGAGTGAAGTCCGTGATGGAAGGCAGCAGCTTTTCGAAGAACAGTTTTTCAACGTCTACGGCAAAGTAGCCGTCGGAAGCGCCGTTGATGAAGCTGAGCGGGAACAGATCGTTAAGGATAACGTTTGCCTTGTAGAAGGGACCGTAGGCTACGAACGTATCAGCCTCGGGATAAACGGCCTCTGTCGCCTTGAGCTCATCGGTGATCGCCGGGAAACCGTCGACATAGTTGAGAGCCCAGTCAACGACGTTGTCGGCCTTCTTGACCCAGTCTGCACCTGCTGCGGCCTTTGTGAATTTTTTGATCGTGCCTTCGTTGGAGATGTAATCAAGCACCCACTCGGCAAGATCCATGCCGATCTCGCACATGGTGTTGTACCAGTAAGCCTGGGACTTGCCGGTCAGGACCTCATTGCCGTTGAATACAAGATCTTTTCTTGCTTCAAGGTCAGCTTTGTACTGGGGATACTTTGCACAATAGAACTTTTCGATGGCCTTGTATTCGCTCCATGCTGCAACCTGCTCAAGAGTTGTTGCGCTCGCCGGGAGATTCTCGCCGAACCAGGCATTCATGAACAGACCCAGAACGCTGACAGCCATATCCTCAAGGGACAGCTTCTCAATAGCTTCCGCGGTGTACTTGGAGAAGTCGAAACCGCCGATATCGCCGCCCTTATAGCCGGCAAGAGTCGTAAGGGCGAATTTGCAGGCTTTTGTAAGGTTGGAGGTCAGCTTGGAATTATCGCCTGCCTCAAGAGCTACAGCTTTCTTTGCGCTGTCGGTGAGCATTGTGTTGAGAATGGTGACGAGGATGTTGTTCAGGTTCTCGAACAGTCCGCTCTGTGCATAAGAAGCAAAGTTGAAGGTCTTATCAGTGAACTTGTAATCCATGTTGAGGATCTTTTCGACTGTGGCCTTGAGCTCCTGGTCGCCGGAAATGGCGTTGGCAATAACTTCCTTCAGATTGTTGTTGAGGGGATCGATGGCGAAATTGGCTATGGCCTTGTCCGCATAAGCGCCTATCAGCTGATAGAGAGTCATGCCTGTTGCGGCTTTCGCTTCTGCCTGCGGAACGACACCGCCTTTGCTGTTGCCGGTGTTTACAAGATTGATAAGAGCGGAGGCAAGCAGCTCGTCGATTGTGTAAGCCTTGTAAGCGCTGTCTGCATATGCGGGAGTGGGATCGCCGTCCTCATTCTTTTCGGCAAGCAGATTGTCATAGACAAGCTCTTTGAGAATGGCGGGCAGGTTCTTGATATAGCCGTTGACAAGATCTTCGGCGTCTATCTTTGCGAAAGTCTTTATTGTGCCGTTGATCGAACCGAGGTTGAGCCCCTTGGATACGACTCTGCCTATAACGGCGGCGTTGTCGGACAGGAAGCCGAACAGACCGTTGAGCATATCGTAGTTGGGTGTCGCGACCTTATCGGTGGTCTGCATGACGACGGTGTTCCTGCCGGACGTCCTTCCGAGAGATTTCTCGTTCAGATCGGCAAGATCGCCCCATGTACGGGAGTTGTTGATGGTCTTGTTGAGAGCGGTATAAAGGGCGGTAAAGATGCCGTTTACACTGTTAAGATCCTTGACGTCGATTCCCAGAGCGCCGATAAGGCCGGAGTAGGAACCGATCTGACCGTTCAGGTTAAGTTCGGCGAGCTTTGCGTCGGCAAATTTGATAAGGGATTTACAAAGCTCTTCGGTGCTGGCGGTATAAGCGTCTTCTATACCGTCCGCCGCGGCCTGCTCCTTCATGGGCCCGGCGAGTTTGAAAACAAGAGCCAGCGCGGCGGGAGCGAATTTCTTGGCTCTTACGCCTAAGTCTTTCAGGAGGGTTTCAGCTACCACTCCGAGATTGGCAGGAGAGATATACTCCTCTACCGAAGCCGTCTTTCTGTCTGCCTTTGCGCCGAACGACATCGGTATAAGCGATATCATCATAACAAGGGAGAGTGTGATCGCCAAAACACGTTTGGACATTTTCATTGATTAACCATATCCTTTCCGGAAATATTATTGTTTTTCAACAATTAACCATATGATACAATATTTTAACCGAGATGTCAAGCAGTTTGAAAGTTTGGTTATAAAAAGGTTCTTTTTTGTTTAAAACATAGAAATAAACCCGCAAACGGCAAAGTTTACAATTTTGTAATTGAAATATGTAAAAAGCGAATATATAATGATTTTGTCTTACGAAAGGGTGTGATTCATGTGAATTGTCTTGAACGCAGGATTCTTGAAAACGGGACAGTTTTGCCCGGCAATATCCTCAAAGTCGACAATTTTCTGAATCATCAGATTGACGTCAAGCTCCTGTGTGAAATGGGGCGGGAGTTCTATGAACTTTTCAAAGACAAGCAGAATATAATCAATAAAGTCCTCACTGTCGAGGCGTCTGGAATAGCCATAGCGTGCTACGTTGCGGAACAGTTCGGCTGTCCGCTGGTTTTTGCAAAAAAAGGTCAGCACAAAAATGTCGGTTCGGGCGTCTATACAGCTGAGGTTTTTTCTTTTACCAAAGGCAAGACAACCGAAATCGCGGTATCTTCAAAATATATCGGTCCGGGCGACCATGTCCTTATAATAGACGATTTTCTTGCCGAGGGGCAGGCCGTTCTGGGGCTCAAGTCTGTCTGTGATCAGGCAGGCGCCGTCGTGGAAGGCGTCGGGATCGCGATAACAAAGGGATTCCAGAGGGGCGAAGGGCTCCTTAAAGCCGCCGGCGTGGATGTCCGATCGCTCGCTGTCATAGAGAGTATGGATAACTGCGAGATCAGATTCAGGCAGCAGTTATCAGATAATACTCAGTAGATAAAAGGGATACAGATAAAGGGTTTGACGGTTTTTTGATCCCTGACCACTGATCCCTGATCACTCAGGTTTTAACGGAATTTCCGTAAAACATATTTTACCATTTTTAATGGAGGAAATCAAAATGAGAAAAGCACTTAAATTAATTGGTCTTGTCCTCTCGGTCGTTATGGTAGTTGCCCTGTTCGCAGCCTGCGGCGGCGCTCCCGGCACAGAGGACGAATCAGAGGGCGCATCCAACGCTGCTCCCGCAGCTGTTGCCGCAACTGCGGCTCCTGCCGATGAGGACGCTCTCGCAGGGCTTAAAATCGGTCTTATCTGCCTGCACGATAAGAACTCTACCTATGACAAGAACTTCATCGACAGCATGGAGGAAGTACAGGCCAAACTCGGTCTTTCGGACGATCAGGTTAAAATCGTAGACAATGTTGATGAGAGCAGTGAATGCTACGAAACTGCCTGTGACCTTGTTGAAGAAGGCTGCAACCTTATCTTCGCCGATTCCTTCGGTCATGAGGATTATATGCTTCAGGCGGCTATCGAGTTCCCCGATGTCCAGTTCTGCCATGCTACCGGCACAAAAGCCCATACCGAGGGTGTTGCCAACTATCACAACGCTTTTGCCGCTATCTATGAGGGCAGATTCCTTGCGGGCGTAGCTGCCGGCATGAAGCTCAACGAACTTATCGAGAACGGTACGATCGCTGAGGACGGCGCGAAGATCGGTTATGTGGCCGCTCATCCTTATGCTGAGGTTATTTCCGGCTACACATCTTTCTACCTTGGAGCAAAAAGCATCTGCCCCACCGCCACTATGGATGTCGTATATACCGGTACATGGTATGACGAGAGTATAGAAAAAGAAAAAGCCAACTATCTTATTCAGAACGGCTGTGTCCTTATCAGCCAGCATGCAGATTCACTCGGCGCTCCCACAGCCTGTGAAGAGGCGGGTATCCCCAACGTTTCCTACAACGGCAGCACGAAGCAGGCAGGCCCCACCACCTACATCATTTCCTCCAGGATCAACTGGGCTCCCTACTATGAGTATTGCATTAATACCGTTGTCAACGGCGGTGAAATTGCCACTGACTGGACAGGCACCATCGCCACAGGTTCCGTCGAACTTGCAGAGCTTAACGAGGATGTCGCAGCTGCCGGCACACAGGAAAAGATCGATGAGATCAAAGCTCTCATCGAGGCTGGTACTCTGAACGTATTCGACACTTCCACATTCACTGTAAACGGCGCTGCTCTTGACACTTACCTGGCGGATGTTGACAGCGATGCTGACTTTGTCCATGAAACAGAAGCCGTCAAAGACGGTTATTTCCACGAGTCTGAGTACAGATCCGCCCCGTATTTTGATGCAATTATAGACGGCATCACCGTTATCACCGAAGAGTAATTCCGAAAAAAATACTTCAGGCAGAGGGGGATAACACTTCCTCTGCCTGATATCCTTTAAGAGGAGTATAGCATTGAAACATGCGGCACTTGAACTGAAGGGTGTATCCAAGCGCTTCGGAAGCATCCTTGCAAACAACAATATCGATCTTACCGTATATAAGGGCGAGATACTGTCGATTTTAGGCGAGAACGGCAGCGGCAAGACCACCCTTATGAATATGATCTCGGGTATATATTTCCCGGACGAAGGGCATATATACATCGAAGGCACCGAGGTCGTTATCCGTTCGCCAAGGGACGCCTTCGATTACGGAATCGGAATGATCCACCAGCACTTCAAGCTCGTGGACGTGTTTTCCGCTACGGAGAATATCATACTGGGGCTTGAGGAAAAGGGTAAATATAATATTAAGAAAGCTGCCGTCAGAGTACGCGAGATAAGCGAGAAATACGGCTTCGAGATCGACCCCGACAAGAAGATCTATCAGATGTCGGTTTCTGAAAAACAGACTGTCGAGATAATCAAGGTGCTTTACCGGGGTGCGGATATACTCATTCTGGACGAGCCTACCGCCGTGCTGACTCCTCAGGAGACGGAAAAGCTCTTTGCGGTAATCAGAAGGATGAAGGAGGACGGCAAGGCCGTCATAATAATCACCCATAAACTGCACGAGGTCATGGCTATCTCCGATCGCGTGACCATACTTCGCAAAGGCGAGTATATCAATACCGTCAATACCGCCGATACAGATGAGAACCAGCTTACGGAAATGATGGTCGGCAAGAAGATCAGCCTCGATATAGAGCGCAGCGAACCGAAGGATGCCGTAGACAGGCTTATAGTCAGAGGGCTGGATTGTTACACCTCTGAAGGCGTGCAGGTGCTTGACGATATCTCCTTTACCGCACGCGGCGGCGAGATACTGGGTATCGCCGGTATCGCAGGCAGCGGTCAGAAGGAGCTACTTGAGGGTATTGCCGGGCTTCAGAGCCTGGCAGGCGGCGACATCCTTTACAACGACCCAAAGACAGGCAAACAGGA
This sequence comes from Clostridia bacterium, assembly GCA_024699005.1. Next base: position 6,511 of record JAILQN010000103.1, on the reverse strand, counting down.
GGATCTGAGGGGCAAGACTCCGCGGCAGATCAGGGATCTGGGAGTCAGGCTGTCCTTCGTGCCGGAGGACAGGCTCGGTATGGGGCTCGTCGGCGCCATGGATATAACGGACAATATGCTGCTGCGCTCTTACCGCAAGGGTAAGACTGCTATGCTTGAAAAGAAGGAGCCCCGGAAGCTGGCTAAACAGGTCGTGGAAGCCCTGGAAGTCCAGACACCGGGCATATCCACTCCGGTAAGGCAGCTTTCCGGCGGCAACGTCCAGAAAGTGCTCGTGGGCAGGGAGATATCGGAAGGCCCTACGGTGCTTATGGCTGCGTACCCCGTCAGGGGTCTCGATATAAACTCCTCTTATCTTATCTATAATCTGCTCAACGAACAGAAGAAAAACGGCGTCGCCGTGATATTTGTCGGAGAGGATCTGGACGTTCTTATAGAGCTCTGCGACCGGATACTTGTGCTCTCCGGCGGTCATGTGACCGGACTGGCGGACGCGCGCAATGTCAGCAAAGAGGAGATCGGACTTCTTATGACCAAGGGCAAGGGGGCAAAGAAATGACAGAAACCAAAAAGGTGCGCGAACCGCTTTTCCATGTGTCCGCCAGGACCGCTCCGATCGCCCCCGTCAAGGCATGGGCGATAAGGATCGTTTCGATCCTGCTGGCGCTTGTCATCGCGGGCATTTTCGTTATGATAGTAACCGGGCTCAACCCCATTCAGGTTTATAAGTCGATGATCAAAGGGGCGTTCGGATCCGTCAATAAATGCTGGTCCACATTCCAGAACACCGCTTTGCTTCTGTGCATTTCCCTCGCCGTGACCCCGGCGTTCAAGATGCGGTTCTGGAATATCGGCGCGGAGGGTCAGGTCATGGCGGGCTGTATCGCGACCGCCGCCTGCATGATACTGCTCGGCAAGTCTCTTTCGGCTCCGGTCCTGATGATAGTCATGGTGCTGGCGAGCATAGCTGCGGGCGTTATCTGGGCTATAATCCCGGCTTTTTTCAAAGCACAGTGGAACACCAACGAGACCCTCTTCACACTTATGATGAACTATATAGCCATCCAGCTGGCGTCGTACCTGTCCACGGTATGGGAAAACCCTGCGGGAAGTTCGCATATCGGTATCATAAATATGAAAACCAAGATGGGATGGTTTCCGGTCATCGGTGGGCAGAAATATCTGTTCAATATCCTGATAGTAGCTGTTTTAACCGTCGCATCGTATGTCTACCTTAAGTATTCCAAGCACGGATACGAGATCTCCGTTGTCGGCGAAAGTGAGAACACAGCCCGCTACGTGGGTATGAACGTCAAAAAAGTAATACTGCGCACAATGGCGCTCTCCGGAGCAATCTGCGGCATTGCGGGACTTATCATCGTCGCCGGCACAGATCATAGTCTCTCACCGGATTCCGTCGGCGGGCAGGGTTTTACGGCGGTCATGGTGTCATGGCTGGCTAAATTCAACCCGCTGGTTATGGTATTCTCTTCGCTGCTGCTTGCATTCCTGGACAAAGGCGCAGGGCAGATCGCGATGGATTTCCGTTTGAACAAATCTATAGCCGATATCGTTACCGGGATTATACTGTTCTTTATCATAGGCTGCGAGTTCTTCGTGAATTACCAGCTTAAGTTCCGTCATAAGGAGGGGTGATCGATGTTCGCGACAATAGCCAACTTTATCCAGAGGGCGGTCGTTCAGGGAATTCCTCTGCTCTACGGCTCCACCGGCGAGATACTTACCGAAAAATCCGGAAACCTGAACCTTGGTATCCCCGGCATCATGTATGTGGGCGCTGTCTCGGGGGTCATCGGCGCGTTTTTCTATGAGAAGAACACTGCGGGAGTGCTCAATCCGGTCATTGCGATACTTGTGCCTCTGCTCGCCTCGCTTTTCGGCTCGCTGATGATGAGCCTTATTTATTCATTCCTGACGATCACCCTCAGGGCGAATCAGAACGTAGCCGGACTTGCCCTGACCACCTTCGGCATAGGCGTGGGCAACTTCTTCGGCGGTTCGCTGGCGACTTTGTACGGCGAGGGCGGAGCGCTCTCTTTAAAGGCGACCAGCGACATATTCAAGACTACATTTCCCTTTGCGTCTAAACTCGGATCATTCGGCAAGATCTTTTTTTCATACGGCGCGTTTGCTTATCTTGCGATAATCGTAGCCGTTATCGTGGCTTTTGTTTTAAAGCGCACCAGGCTGGGACTCAATCTGAGAGCGGTCGGCGAGAGTCCGGCGACAGCTGACGCCGCCGGCATCAACGTCACGAAGTATAAATACGGCGCGACGTGCCTCGGCGGTATGATAGCGGGTCTCGGCGGACTGTATTTTATCATGGACTATACCTGCGGCATATGGTCCAACGGCGGTTTCGGAGACCGCGGCTGGCTCGCCGTCGCGCTGGTCATATTCGCGATCTGGAATCCGGACGTTGGTATTATCGGTTCGATCCTGTTCGGCGGACTGTACGTCGTATATATCTTTATTCCGGGTCTGTCCAGGAGCGCTCAGGAGCTGTTCAAGATGCTTCCTTACGTCGTCACGCTGCTCGTGCTCATCGCGACCAGCATGCGCCGCAAGAGAGAGACTCAGCCGCCTATGAGCCTCGGACTCAACTACTTCAGGGAAGCGCGGTAAATAATAAAAAGATATCCCTGTCCGGACCGGCGGGGATATCGATTTATTGCTTGACCTTGACTCAATAATGAGTTATTATTTAGCAGAACAGATTTATAAGGAGGATCACTCAATGAAAGTCGTTCTTGGCTGCGATCACGCAGGTTATCCGCTCAAGGAGGAGATACGCCGTCACCTTGAAGAGAGGGGGATCGAGTATACCGACGTCGGCGCTTACGATACAAAGTCCGTGGATTATCCGCTGCAGGCTGAAAAGGCGTGCCTTAAGATCACCTCGGGCGAGGCGGATCTCGGCATACTCTGCTGCGGCACGGGCATCGGCATTTCCATGGCGGCAAATAAGGTGAAAGGTATCAGGGCGGCATGCTGCTCGGATTACTTCAGCGCGAAATACACCCGTCTGCATAACGACGCCAACGTGCTCTGCATGGGCGCGAGAGTAATAGCCGGCGGACTTGCCTGCGAGCTTGCGGACGTTTTCCTTGATACGTCCTTCGAGGGCGGCAGACATCAGCGCAGGGTCGATCTGATAACAGATATCGAGAACCGCAATTAAGACAATATCGTGACAAAATGAATCGGGGCGCTAAGCCCCGATCATTTAATGGGTATTTTGAAGAAAAACAATAATTCGGATGAGAGTTTTTCGCGTTAATTTCGTCTTATAAGTGAAAGATAAACAGGGGAAAGTATTTATGTCTGAGCCCATGCAAAGCTACGACAGATTTCTGTCGGGGGATAACAGCGGTATCTCGGAACTGATCGAGACGTACCGTGACGGGCTTATACTCTATATAAACGGTTATGTTAAAAATCTTGATACCGCTGAAGATATAGCAGAGGACGTATTTGTAAAGATGATAATAAAAAGACCTGAATTCAGGGGCGAAAGCTCATTTAAAACCTGGCTCTATTCGATAGCGCGGAATCTGGCTCTTGACCGTATGAGACGCGCGAAACGATTAAAGACGGAAACGGCGGATGAGACGCTTATATACGGTAATCATACCGACGCGGAAACGGAATATATCAGGAATGAAAGGAAGGCGATCATTCACAGGGCTCTTGACAGGATAAACCCGGATTACAGGCAGATTATTTATCTTTCGTATTTTGAACGGTTCACCAACAGCGAGATCAGCGTTATTCTGAAAAAATCGAAGCGGCAGGTCGAACAGCTTTTATACAGGGCTAAGGCGTCGCTGAAAAAAGAGCTTGAAAAGGAGGGGATAAGCGGTGAAGACCTATGATGAGTTTACGGCAAGTGTGCTTGAAAAAGCCGAAGCGGAAAGAAAACGCCGCAGCGCAAACAAGCGCAGGCTGATCATCGCGGTTCCCGGAGCTGCGGCCGCGGTTGCTGCGGTTGTTTTTGCGGTGGTCGTATTCAGGAGTGCAGTTACAAACCCTCGGGAAATCGCTGTTGACACCACGGCGCCGTCCTTCGTCTCAACACAGAGCGCCGTTGCGGACGGCAACAGACAATCCCGATCCGACTTGACCGTTACGGAAAACACTTCCGTGCGAAAAGACGCCGCTGTGCCGCGTACCGAAAAAGCGACTTCCGTTCGGAGAGATGAAACTGCGGTAAAAACAGCGAGTCCGACGAGTCCGTCCGAACCCGCAGCCGCGCCGTATGAGCCGGAAACCGCTTCTGCAAATCCCTCCGTGCAGACAGTTATTCCGTATGAACCGTATAATACGATGCATCCGACAACGCAAATGGCGCCGACGTTGGCACCGGCTGATAATCCGGTGACCGGATATCATGATGAAACGGAAAAGACTACGACAACGACAACGACGGATAGTCTGCATCCGGTATATACCACTTCCGATCCGCAGGAACCGAAAGAAGGGGCAGACGGTCCCACCGGCGCGGAGGAACCGGTTTCTTTACCGGAATATAAGTGTTCGGTTATTTCCGGTGTCAGGTATCTTGTAAACGCCGACTGGATCGAAACGGACTATGAGCTGGGTTATACCCTTCTTTCGGAAGAACAGGCGGATATTTTTAATGCCCGGAAACTGCCCCTTACGACCTTCGGCGAAACAACGGGATATTTCTTTTCTATGATCGGCGACGATAATACGCGCTATTTTATGCCTGACGCTGCTTTCAGGATCGACGGAATGCGCGTCATTTTTACCGGCGGCGGCAGCGCGGAGAGTTTTCTGGCGAAAGTAAACGATTTTGTGATAAATGAAAAAGGGGAAAATTAAAATGAAAAGAATTACAGCTCTTTTATTAGGGTTATCCATGGCCTTTTTGACCGCGTTCGCGGCGCTTATGCCGTCGGCGGCGCTTCTGGGCGACGTGGACGGAGACGGCGCGGTCTATGCGGACGACGCCAGACAGATACTGCGTTTCTCCGCTAAACTTACGGTTGCGGAATCTTTTGATCCTGCTGCGGCAGACGTCAACAAAGACACGTACGTACACGCCGATGACGCCAGACTTGCGCTGCGCATATCCGCAAAACTTGAGGAGACCGAACTGTTCGAAGAACCGAGCGAACCATCTTCGCAGCCTCAACCTTATCCGACGCCAAGATCGTTATACTTCACGGTGCCGGGATTCGGGGAAAGCTTATTCGACGCAGTATACAAAGAGGGGAAAAACACGCTGGTTTCACCTATGTCGGTATATATCTCGCTTGCCATGCTTTCCGCCGGAGCGGACGGAAATACGTTTTCTCAGCTTGAAAAAATACTCGGAGCGGATTATCAGACGATAAAGACCGATGTTGCGGCATATATGTCATCTGTTAAAGACAGCGGGACGTTGACATTCGCAAATTCGGTTTGGCTTTGCGATGATGAACTGCTTAATGTCAAAGAAAGCTTTATCAAAGAGAATGCGGACATTTTCGGCGCGGATGTTTTTAAGGAGCATTTTGACTCTGAAACCGTCGGCAGAGTCAACGGCTGGGTAAAAGATAAAACGGACGATATGATCCCGCAGATAATAAGCGAGTTCAATCCGGAGACCATGCTGATGCTTATCAACGCAATGACGTTTGACTGCGAATGGTGGAGGAATTATCAGAGCAAATATGTAAAAGACGGCGTCTTCAATAACTTCGACGGCTCAAAGCGGATGGTATCTTACATGCGGGGCAGTGAAGAAAAATATATCGAGAGCGGAGACGCAGTCGGCTTTATAAAGGATTATAAGGATCCTCGTTATTCTTTTGTGGGTCTGATGCCATCGGACGCGAATATAAAGCTTTGCGATTTTGTACAGTGGATCAGAAAAACAAAGACTCTTCATTATTTGATACACAGTGCGCAATATGCCGACGTCAATCTGACCTTTCCGAAATTAGAACTCTCATTTTCGGACTCACTTGTCGATGAACTTTCGTCTATGGGGGTTACAGACGCTTTTTTGCCGGAAAAGGCTGATTTCAACAGAATGGCACAATACGATGAAGCGGACGGAAGTCTCTGTGTGGGAGAAGTGCTTCATAAGACGTTTATCTCTGTGACGGAGAACGGAACAAAAGCCGCTGCTGTGACAGATATCGTTATCGTTCCGACAAGCGCTCCTCCCGAGTATCGGAAAACGCTTGTGTTCGACAGACCGTTTGTTTTCGCCATATGGGATAATCAGTTCAATGTTCCGCTGTTTATAGGAGCGGTGGAGAAGCTTTAAACAGTTGACTCCCTCGCTTTACACGGGGGAGTATCGGTTTGTTTTACATAAAAAACATCGGGGCGAAATGCCCCGATCGTTTTATTCCGGTCTGATCAGACAGTGGTGGGTTCCGGCGGAATCTCCGGAGCTGCGGTGGTGGATTCCTCAGCGACAGTGGTGGACTCCTCAGCGACGGTGGTCGGTTCTTCAGCGCTGCTGCCGCCGCCG
>JAILQN010000102.1 GCA_024699005.1 Clostridia bacterium | reverse complement strand
CGGCGGCGGTCACGTCATTTGCCTGTGCTTCGCTTGCGTCTTCTCCGGTCCCGGCGCCGCCGCAGGCGGCAAAGCAGAGACAAATCGTCAGAACCAGCAGGACAGATAAAAGCTTTTTCATATTTATACCTCCGTTTTTGTGGGTTGAAAAGAATATACCATATAACTGCCCGGAATGCAACACCATTCCGGTAAGGTGACAAAAATGTAATTGTGTCTGTCTTTTCGTTGTTGCAATCGACCGCAGGATATGGTAATATAATAAAACAGGAAAAAAAAGAGAGGACGGATTATCATGATCCATTTTTCCGATTTCGGCGTTCTGGGCGGAAAGCTCATTTACGCGGTGAATAAAAAAGTCACGACCGAGCCCATGAAGGCCCAGCAGGAGCTGCTCACTATGCTCATGGAGAAGAACAAAGACACCGAGTACGGCAAAAAACATAACTTTTCCAAAGTTCACTCCATCCGCGAGTATCAGGATATCGTTCCGCTGACTGATTACGACGACTATGCCCCCTACGTGGACAGGGAGATCGAAAACGGAGAGAAGAACCTGCTTACGAATTTCAAGGTCACGCGTTACTGCGCCTCCTCCGGCTCCGTGGGTAAGCCGAAGCTGGTGCCCAAAAGCTCCAAGGATAACCGCAACACCTATTTTATGGGGCTCGTGGCTCCCGAAGGGCTGCTGGCGGAGTACCTTAAGGAGCGCGGGAAAAAGGTGCCGCGGCTTTACGGGCCGCTGGTGCTGATACTCACCGGTCACAAGCTGCAGAACGGCATGATGTCCAACGGCGCCGGGCAGGTACCGCTGCTGTATCTCAAGCCGTTTTCAAAGTGGTTCACCACCTCGCCCCTCGAGATAATGTACCCGGAGCATGAGGAGCTGATGGATACCGTTTATCTGCAGCTGCGTTTCGCTCTGCCCTGCAGGGACGTTACCTTTATCGGATCCGTCGTTATTACGCTGCTGTCCAATTTCTTTGAGACGATGGAGGAAAAATGGCCCATGCTCTGCGACGATATTGAGAAGGGCACGATAGATCCGTCCGTCAAATGTCCGCCCGAAATACGCGCCGAACTGGAGAAAAAGCTGAAACCGGATCCGGAGCGGGCTGCGGAACTCAGGCGCGAGTTTGAAAAAGGCTTTGAGACGCCCATCTGCCCGCGTATCTGGCCGAAGCTCGTCTGGGGTTACGGTATGTTCGGCTCTACCCTGACCATATACGTGCAGCGCGCCCGCCGCTGGCTGGGGGACGATCTGCCGATGCACAATATGGGCTACGCCGCCGCGGAGGGCTTTTTCGCCATGCCGGTGGAGATGAATGCTTCGGACTACGCGCTTCTGCCCAGGTCCGTCCTCTTTGAGTTTCTGCCCGTAGACGCGCCTGAGGGCATGCGTCCGCTGCTGCTCAACGAGCTGGAGCAGGGCAGGGAATACGAGCTTATCATCACCAACTGCTCCGGACTTTACAGATACAGGCTTTACGACGTGGTCAAGGTCACCGGCATGCACAACAATACCCCGAGAGTGGAGTTCGTCTATCGCCGCAATCTGGATATGAACGTCGCCAACGAGAAGAGCACCACCCAGATGCTCGACTGGGCTGTGGACGAGACCATGCACTCCCTGGGCATAAAGATTGAGGGACACTCCTATTTCGCCGACACGGGCGTCACCCCATCCCGCTACGTTCTGCTGTTCGAGCCCATAGGCGACGTGACCGAAGATCAGATCCCCGCGATACGAGAAGCGCTTGACAAAAATCTTGCCATAGCCAACGAGAAGTACGATAAATACCGCCGTTGGAACACCTTGGGCGATCCGAAGATCGTAGTGCTTAAGCACGGTGCGTATCAGGGTTATAAGGAGATGCTGCGCTCCCGCGGAGTTGTGCTCAATCAGGTAAAGCCCGTCGCGGTCATCAATACCAAAGAGAGGGAGGATTACTTCTTCTCGCAGGAAGAGATCAGCGGGTGAGTGAGTTTTTAGTTTTTAGTTTATAGTGTTTAGTGTTTGGATATGATCAGGACCGCCGGTTGAACCGGCGGTCCTGATCATTCAGTCGATCTTATGCGGAAAGGTATTTGGCGAGCTCCGGGTGCGCTTCGGGGACTTTATCAAAGAGAATGCTCCATGCTCTCCGGATGGTGCAGAACCCGTCGATACTCCAACGGGGATATGCCTCGTAACTTTCCTGAAGAGCGGCGTCCCGAAGGGCCGGATACAGAGCTGCAAGCTTCTCACACGCCGCGACGGAATAGTTGTTGAATGTGCCTTCAGGATCGCCCCGGCATTCCGGTTCGCATCTTTGGGATGCACGCAGTCGCAGAGGGTCTGACAGATGGCCATCCCGATATACGTGTCCTTCACCGACGCGAGGTCAACGCAGAGGTCGCCTTTTCAAGTGTGTCGCCGCTCGTTCTGATCGGGCCTCGGGTTTCGTCTTCTGCAAACGCGGCGGAATAAAGCGAAATGATCATCAGAACGGTTATAAGAATTGCAAAGAATTTTTTGTTGTTTTCACAGACTTTGCACCTTTCATTTGATATTGCTCTTATAACAGATTCGTTGATCATGATGCAATGCTTTATTGCCCGGAAATGTATATTTTTAAAAAAATAATTTACAATTTATTCATATATCGGGCAAAAAAACACTACACTTAAATGATATTGTATACGAAAGAGAGCTTTTGGTTTTATGAATTTAAAAACCAAAAACTTAAAATTCAAAACTAACAGGATATCTCCTTTCGTTTTTCATAATATACTCCTTCAAAACAGCATACCGGCGCCGAAAACGCCGGTGTGTTGTTAATTGAGACTGCTTAACAGAGTATCTCTGTCGTTCATCTCCGGGTGCTCTATGACAAGATCCAGGAGCGAGGAAAGTATCTCGCCCGTGGTCCCGCCCGGGGCGTTCAGGGGGATATCGGAACCTTTGACCGCAAGGTGCTTCAGCAGATACGGCTCGCGGTTTCTTTCGATCTCGCTCAGCAGTTTCTCCGCTTTTGTTATGTCTTCGTCCACGGCGGTTTTTATTCTGAGGAAACCGTTGAATTTATCCGGTCCGATATCCCTGAGCATCCGCTTTATATCCGGTTTGCTGCCGGGGACGGGCCTGCCGGATGCGTCCACAAGAACAGACACGGTCAGGATTGTCTTTTTCGGGAACTTCATACGTCTGAGTGCGGTCTTTGCCGTAACGGCGCTCAGCTTCGCGGAAATAACCGGAATTTTTGAGACTACTTCGCCGGAGCGCAGGAAGAGCATGGCGAGCTTCAGGCAGTCCTCGGGATCGACAGCGGCGACGTCGGCTGCGGTCTTTGTCCAGAGCGCATCGTCGGCGATAAGCGGCCGAAGCTCCGGTATGATCACGGCGAACATCCCGCCGTGATCGCGGACCGCGTTTTCCGCATTGCTGCCGGACAGGGTCTTGAGAAGCTCCGATCCGATCCTTTCCACAGAGATATTCAGCAGCAGCCCCCGGCAGGAATCTATCGCCTCTTCCGCTTCCGGGGCGATACCGAATCCGAGCGTTGACGAGAACCTGACCGCCCGCATTATGCGCAGAGCGTCCTCGGAAAACCGTTTTTCTGGGCTGCCTACCGCGCGGATGATACCGTTGCCGATGTCCGCCATGCCGTCGAAGGGGTCCAGAAAACCCTCCTTCGGATTGTATGCGATGGCGTTCATTGTGAAGTCGCGGCGGGAGAGATCGTCGGTCAGCGAACGTGTGAAGCTGACCGTGTCCGGATGGCGGGAGTCTGTGTATTCGCCGTCCACGCGGAAGGTTGTTGTTTCTATCTGCATGCCGCCGGAGAGGATAGTTACTGTGCCGTGGCGTATTCCGGTTTCGATCACACGTTCGTCGGCGAATATCTCCTTGACTATGTCCGGCGCGGCATCGGTGGTGACGTCCCAGTCAGCGGGAGTTTTGCCCATGATCGCGTCGCGGGTGCAGCCCCCGACCACGTAAGCACGGCATCCCGCGGCGTTGAGACGCGAGAGGACTTTTGATACGGGGGAAGGAAGATCGATTGAATATGGTATGTCGGTCATGTCGATAAGGTAAGTGAGGAGTTTGAAGTGAGGAGAGAGGAGTTAAAAAGGTTTTGATCCTGTTATTGCGTTTTTCGGAGCAAAATGAACCGCGACTCCTGACTTCTGACGGAAACTCCTGACTAAAAAAGAATTTTACTTGAAAAATGAAAAGCGTTGTGCTAAAATTTATAAAGTTTATATTAAAAAAGGTGATAATACTATGAAATGTCCGTTTTGCGGTTTTACAGAGAGCAAGGTTATAGATTCGCGCCCGACAGACGAGGGGGAGAAGATCCGCCGCCGCCGTGAGTGCCTTAACCAGGATTGCAGAAAGCGCTTTACTACTTACGAGACGGTCGAGACGCTGCCGATAGTCGTTATCAAGAAGGACAAATCCAGAGAGGCCTTCGACCGGGAAAAGCTTATGCACGGTTTCCTCCGGGCCTGTGAGAAGCGTCCCGTTCCCTACGAGGTGCTTGAGAGAGCGGTGGACGAGATCGAAACGGAGCTGCAGTCCTCCATCGACCGTGAGGTGTCCTCGGTCAAGATCGGCGAGCTTGCCATGGAAAAACTCAAGAAGATAGACGAGGTCGCATACGTCCGCTTCGCATCCGTCTACAGGCAGTTCAGAGATATTAATTCGTTCATGGACGAGTTGAGGCCTCTTCTGCAGTCCAAAGTCGAGGACTGAATCGGGAATTGAAGTGAGGAGTTTGGAGAGAGGAAAGAGAAGTTAAATAGGTTTTGATCATATTAATATATTTTGCGAAGCAAAATGAACCGCAACTTCTGCCCCTGACTTTTAACTTTTCATGCCGGGAATAAGCTCCCTTATTGCTTTTCCGACCCCGGCGTCCGCTGCGTCGGCGGAGACGTGATCGCACATCTGTTTTATCTCCGGGATCGCGTCGCCCATCGCGACGCTTATCCCTGCGGCGGCGAGCATATCCGCATCGTTGGCGGAGTCGCCCATGCAGATACAGCGCTCCACCGGCACGTTTATAGCCCTGAGCATTTTCAGCATGCCCTGCGCCTTGCTGAATCCTTTGGGAACAAACTCGGAATAGGTCCTGTGAGTAAAGACTGTATATTCTTTTGAAAAATAATCGAACTCATCCGGGGTAAGACCGTCTTTCACAAACATCTTGCAGATCTTCGCGTTCCTGTATATCCCGTCAAATTCCTTCGGCGACCGCAGGGTAAAAGTCCTGTCGCGCTTATATTCGGGGCGGAAGCGCAGATTATAGTCAACACCCTCGTAAACAACATCCCGTTCGTCCGTGTACAGCATGAGACGGGCGGTTATTTCTTTGAGCTGACCTATGGTCAGAGTGTGCAGGAACAGCTGCTCGCTTCCCAGATGCAGATCGGTGCCGATGCCTGCCACGATCCCGTCAACACTGATCGCCCGCATAAGACTGTCGGGGATTGCGGCGTGGGAGCGCGCGGTGTTTATGAACACGAAATGCCCCATGCGGCGCGCGTCCCTGATTGCGGTGATGTTTTCCTCCGGCACAGCCCCGTGGACGTATAGCGTGCCGTCGATATCCAGAAATACTGCGTAGGGCTTGTTCATGTCCGTTCCTTTCCGCTGTTCAGGTCAGAGCGTTTATTATTCCCTCATAAAGTTTTGTCGGATCGTTCAGAAACGCTCGCTCAAGTTCCTCCGCCTGCTGAGTATTCGCAACGCTGAGTCTGAGAGAAAGCAACTCCTTTGTCTTTGCAGCGTCGGAGTACATGGTTATGTCGAGCAGCGCTCCGCCCGAGCCGTCCGATTTTACGGAAACGGTATTCTCCTTCAGGCGCCTGTCGGTGTCAAGACCTTTTTTCAGAGCCTTCAGCGCCTTTTCCTTTACGTAATCAGACAGTTCGTCCGTAAGTCCGGCAGCGATATTCTCGGCGCCTTCCGCAGCGGTGAACATATCCTCGCCGTCAACGGTGCCGATATTCAGCGCTCCCGCTGCCGCCAGTTCATCCAGCGCGCTGTTTATTTCAAAATAATTGGCGACTCCGTCACGGTACAGAGCGTTGAGACAGACCCTGCGCGGCGTCGGCGCGCCTGCTCCGCAAATGGCGTAGCAGACCAGTATTTTGATATCGTCGGAATTTCTGACGCCTTTCACACTGTCGCTTACGGGGAAAGCATCCGGTTGTTCATTGTTCATATCGGGTTTTGAGATCATAAGGTTTTTGATCAGTATATGATCGGAACCATATCAGCTGTCCGCTGTCCGCTTATAAATTTGCAAGGTCGTAGGGCGTCTTCTGATAGACGAAATAATTCACCCAGTTTGTAAAAAGCAGGGTCCCGGCGCTGCGCCAGGTCACGGCGGGAGTTTCGTTCGGGTCGTCATCCGGGAAGTAGTGAGCGGGTACGTCGGGGTTCAACCCTTTTTCAAGATCGCGGCGGTATTCCCGCGCCAGGGTGTCCCGGTCGTACTCCCAGTGTCCTGTGGAGTAAAAGTTGCGGCATGCCATGTCGGAGATGAGTTGCACGCCTGCCTCTTCGGAGTAGGACAGCACCTGCAGGTCGTGTATCATCGCCACTTCCGACATAAGTGTCTCTGTATAACGTGAGTGCGGTACGCGGTAACCGTCGTCAAAGCCGCGCATCAGCGGATGATACAGATCCAGCGGGATATGCTCGAACACGCCGGAGATCTTTTTCGGCATACGGTGCTTCTGCAGCCCGTAGCGGTGGTAAAGCCCCGCCTGCGCCCCCCAGCATACGTGGAAGGAGGAATATACGTTTTTGTCCGCCCAGTCGAAGATGGAGCAGAGCTCGTCCCAGTAATCCACGTCCTCGAATTCCAGCTGCTCCACCGGCGCGCCGGTGACGATCATACCGTCAAACCTGCGGTCTCGGATATCGTCAAAAGTCTTGTAGAATTTTATAAGATGCTCGCTGGAAACGTGGGTGCCCCGGTGAGTGGCAGTCTGCAGCAGCTCTATATCTATCTGCAGAGGAGTGTTGGACAGCAGACGCAGAAACTGTGTTTCCGTCTCTATTTTTGTGGGCATCAGGTTAAGGAGCACGATCTTCAGCGGACGGATATCCTGCGTGTCGGCGCGGTTCTCCGTCATCACGAAGATGTTCTCGTTCTCCAGAGCGCCTCTTGCGGGCAGATCGTTGGCTATTCTGATGGGCATATTCTCTCACCTGTCTATTCTTACGCAGTCATAGGCCCCGACCACTACGTTGTCGGCTGTAGTGACGGGAGTCGGGTTGTAATTCACGTACACGCATGCGCCGCCGGAGTAGGAAGTTTTGTATACGCCGGTCAGCGCTCCGCCGTCCGAACTGTTCAGGACCCTTTCATGCCGGATGATCCCACGCCCGGCGAGGTCGGAGAGTATCTCATTCGCAGTCGAATAATACTCCGCGATGACGGGCATAAGGTCGGACTGCTGATAATATGTATATGAGTAAGCCGATTTGTCGCTCCACACCCACATGAAAGATGGCAGCGCGCCGTACTCTATGGCCTGCAGCATATCGAAACGGTACAGCGGAGCTGCGGCGTCCACGGGATTGCCGGAATAGGCGATCCTGCCGTGCAGGATGATCTCTGCGAAGGGGACCGGCTCGTATGCGGCGCTTTCGGTGTACTGAGTATCAAAGCCGAGCCCGGTCACGGCTGCCGCGTGGGCAAGAGCGTAGGCGTTCGCGCCTGTAAGGGAATAGGTCCCCGTCTCCGCAAAGCGGGTAAGCATCTCACCGGTTATGGCAGCAGCGGTCTGCCGGTCGGTGTCCCCGTACGAAGAGAGTATCCTGCCGAGATCCGAGAACAGCAGTCCGTCGGAGTTCTTGAAGTATTTTTCGTTTGTCACGGAATCGAAGATTTCGTTTACAGCAGAAACGGAGGCTAGTCCGGCGCGTATAGTCCCGGTGCCGGGATAGAGCGATGGACTGATCTGACTCTCCTGCGCGGCAGCGGCAGCCCCGACTCTTACGGAGAGCCTTGCCCCGCCTGACGGATAGCCGGACAGCGGATCGAGTATCGCGCCGTAGGCTCTGTTTCCGAAAATATCGTAAACGGCGCGGGAATCCCGAATACCCTTAACCGCGAGAATTGCTTCCGCGCCGAGATACAGCGGGCAGGAGCGCGAACGCATGAACTCGTGCAGATCCTTCAGTTTTCCCGAACCTCCGAGAGACAGTCTGAAGCCGGCTGAATACAGTTCGTTCTGTGAAAGACCGCCGGTAAGCGCGCCTCTGTAATAGAGCGAAACACGGCTTATGCCCCTGCCCAGAAGCGATGAGACAAGGTTCTGGGTATTTTCCGCAGAGCAGAAAGTTTCGCCGTCATATGATCCTACGGTCGTGACCGTCATATCGATCGCACCGGAGGCGGAGCTGAGATCGGCCGGCAGATAACCCATATGTATCAGTTCCTCGCGGGAGGCGATCGCCATACCGGAGTAATTCGCGTTGTCTTCCGATAAAAACTTGAAAGCCATGCCGATCCTGCCGTCGTAGGCGCTGCCGGTATAAAGTCTGCCCTTTGCGTCGTCCGCCGCGGTCCTGATTATGTCGAAAGAAGCGTAAGCCCGCGCAGGGGAAGAGCCGGTCGCGGCGTTTGCGTGGATATGCGAGAGCGCATCCCCTTCGGTTATGACTGCGGCGAACGCGGAAGTTCCGGATTTTACGCCGAAACAGGGCAGGTATGCTCTTGCTCCGCCCTGCACCGGCACGAACGGATCCGCGCCGTAGACGTCGAACAGCAGTTCGTCCTCTGTCAGATCGGTATTGGAGCGCAGTATGGCGCCGGAATTGTCCGGCAACAGGATATAATCGCCGTCAGCCGGGCGAAGCGAGGAGCCGAAATAAGGCAGCAGGGTGACGGAGATTATCCTTGCTCCCGGCGCGGTTTTTGCTGCGGAGATGTCGGAACTGACCCTGAGGGTCTGCCCGGCGAGTGAATAATCCAGCGTCAGAGTCGCGCGTATATCGCCCTCGGCGAGTTCCTCCGGCAGTTTGTCTGCGGTAGATTTCGAATCCGATAGGGTGTAGGTCACCGAACAGCCGTTTGCCGCCGGAGTGATTTTTACACCTCCGAAAACAGCGGAATTGTCGGATGAATTCAGGATATACAAGCCGTTTTCGGTGAGCAGGCTGATCTCAAGCACGGCGGCGTATTCGTTTTCGTCGACCGGCAGCGCCCTGAATTGCCTGCCGGTCGAGTCGTCCTTTATTATCGGACACCCCGTCGTCTCGTCTATTTCAAAGCTTAAGTAATCCGATTGCGCTATGACCGCTCTTTTCGTGCCGGGGGAGTGGTGCTCCGTCCTCGCGGCGGACGGCAATACCGTGACAGGGGTCTGTACGTAACTTGTACCGGACGCGGCAGGCGAGCAGGAGGAGAGTGCGAAACAAAGACACAGACAGAGCGCGGCAAGAACGAACGTCCGCGCCGGAAAGCCGCACCTTTTGCTGTCTCGCATACTTATATTTCCCCATATTAAAATACTTTATTGAATAATAAGTATAACATTATTATTTCGTTTTTTCAATATCAAAGATATATATTTCGGCGACCCGTTTTAAACGGATCGCCGGAATATTATGTGCGGAATCTTACAGAGTAATAACCTGTAAATCAGCCTTTGATCCTCTCAAGAAGCTGTTTGAAGAAGGTGACGATCTTGCTGAAGAACTCAGCCAGTCTCTGAAGGACGCTGGAAGCTTCCTCTATCCTGGTCTTCTCTGCAGCGGTGTACGTGCCGCCGTTGTCCTCTACGTACTCTTTGAAACCGAAATCATCAACGGAGTAAACTTCGATACCAGCTTTGATAAGTCCGCTCGCTTCGATAGCCGTGAACTCTTTGGACCTGTTCTCGACGTATTTGACGGTAGCGGTATCAAAGGTGTTATGCTCTGCGGGCGCCGCATCGCCTTCTGCGTAGGTGCCTTTGCCGAAGGTCTTTACAGACTCGGGGATACCGAGCTTATCAACGGTCCTGTTGGTGAAAGCATAGCCGGAGATCCTCTCTGTGCCGCTGTTGACGGCATACTCAGTTTTGCCCTTGGGAACTACGAGAAGGGTAGTGGGAATGGCCGTAACGTCAAGTGCTTCGCGGGCGTTGATATAGAAAGTGCTGACGCCGCCGGTGTAAAGAACGCCGTTGTTTGCGCTGACGACTTCATCGCTCATTGCGCTGACAGGCACGTAAGCCGTGATGTAATCAAGACCGAGAGCATCGCAGACCGCGGTGGTGTATTTGTAATACGAGGCGGCGATATAATCGACGAGCTGCTCCGGAGAGGAGATGTCTGCCGCGCTCAGAGCTGCGGCTGCGTCAGTCTTGACATCTTTGGCGAAGTCTTTGAGAACGTAGGGGATGTAGAAGTACAGAACGGTATCAATGTCTTTAAAAGCATCTTTGTAGGCGTTTACGAAGACGTCATAATCGGCGAGCGGATCGGTCATCAGCTTTTCGATGCTGACTGCTATGATATCATTCTCAAGGGCGTCACCCTCTGCCTCGGGAGCGAATACGCCTTCCGCGACCTCGCTTACAAGGTAGGTCTTGGCTTCGGAATCATCCGTGGCGGGAATGGTGACCGATACGGGCAGTACGATACTGTTGCCGGCCTTGGGATTGAGTTTGACTATCCTGGCAGTCTCGGCGCCGTCCTCGCCGATAACGGCGAATTTGAAATTGCCGTCAACATAGTAAACGACGTCCTCGGCGAATGCGACGGTCGCAACAGACATCGCACAAAGAATCATAATCGCGGCAAGAAGCGCCGACAGGGTTTTCTTAAAAGTTGTCATTTTGAAAAATCCTTTCCTTTGAATTTTAATCAACAAAATATTAACATTATTTGACTAATTTGTCAACAATTTTTTAAAATAATTTCAGTTGCCGTTCGTTTTTTCCCAGATCTTCTCTTTGATAAGATTGAAGATCGCCCATGCTCTGGTCTGGTACAGCCTCATGATGATCTTTCCGAAAAACGTCTGATATTTCGCGATCGCGTCGCCGGGGATCTCCGGCTCAGGTCTGCCTTCGTAGCGGAGCTCCATTGCCTGAGAGTAGGTCACGCCGTTTTTGTTGTTCAGCTTGAATCTTATATAATTGCCCAGTCTGCCGTCATAGTCGTTCAGGTCGATCGTCACGGAAGTACCCGGGTCGGTCTGAACCAGTATATCCGCGCCGCCGGATACCCACGTAACCTTGTCGCAGGGGGCGTCCGGCGCAAAGGTAAGAGTGATCGTGTTTTCGATGTCGTTCCACACGATATCAGACACAAGCGGTACTGCTCCGCCTTTTTCGCCCTCGGTGCGGGCGTTGGCGTCGGTATTGTCAAAGCGCGAACAGCAGAAGAAATTGCCGTTTACCATTGCGTCGCGGACATTGTCGAGGTTGTTTTCCGGCAGAACGAACATCTCGTAACTGTTGCCGATATCACTTTCCACCTCGGAATCGTCGTCCGCAAAGGCGAGGACGGTGCGCCCGGTCGGGATGACCACGCTCAGAAGCTCGTCCCACAGAGCGCGGTCGGAGCGGGTGACCCGGTCTGTGTTATTGATGATCTCCATCCCGAGACAGGATGGATTTTTGACCATGATATCCGCAAAATAGGCGATGTTTACCGGATCGTGCGCCCTTTCGGGGTGGTTGTGAGATTTGAGCCAGTCTCCCACATGATTGAGTACGGTGTAGCCCTTGCCGCTTTTTTCAACGCCTTCCACGGCTCCGGCGTAGTCGTTTTCCGTGCCCCATCTGCCGGAACCGAATTCGGTGAAATAGGCGTTGACGTGCGTTTTGGATATGACCGCCATATTCATTTCTATGCCGCCCGTCACGTCGACCATGCCGCGCCCGCCGCGGTCGGAACCCGTGGTGATGCGCTCATAGTCTTCCTGAGTCATTTTTGCCTCGGTGTGATAGATATAGCTGAACTCGTGCCCCTCCACGTGGTTCACCCAGTCGAACGGGGGATAGGTCTGCCTGTCCTCTGTCCAGCCCGGATTGATGACGCCGTGGTCGGTCATTGCAAGGATATCGTATCCGAGCGCGTAGTATTTTTCAACCATGTCGGGCAGAGTGAATTCGCCGTCCGAATAGGTGGAGTGCGTGTGCAGATTCGCCTTGTAATAATCCCATTCGCCCCAGTCCACGCTGTCGTACGGGGAGACGAGGGTATAATCGACCGCATTCTGCGCAAAAGCGGGGACTGTCGCCGCGGCAAGTATCGCCGCCGTCAGTACCGCGGCAAGAACGCCGCGAAGTGTGTGTTTCATGTCGGCTCCTTTTCAGGTAACAGGTGACAGCGAACAGTAAGCAGCGGACAGCGCGCGGGGCAGATTCCGGCAGCAGTCGGAATGTACCGCGCGAATACCGAATGGTAATCTGACGGCAGAAGATCTGTCCCCTGACCGCTGACCACTGATCCCTGATTCCTCATTTATTTCCGTTCTCGATAAGATACGCCTTCAGGATCGCCGCCTGGGTTTTTGAGTCTTCGATCTGTCCGGACATGACCATATCGGCAAGATCCGCCAGAGGGATCTTCACTACGTCGACAAACTCGTCGGGATCGGTATGCTGCCTGCCGGCGGTGAATCCGCGGGCGATATACATATAGATCACTTCGGAGGTATAGGCCACGGACGGCAGCAGATTTCCGATGTGTTCGTATGTGGCGTCAAGCAGTCCCGTCTCTTCCGAAAGCTCGCGCCCGGCGGCGGCAAGGGGCTCTTCGCCCGGGTCGATTTTGCCGGCGGGGATCTCCAGCGTGACGCGCCCGACGGCATGACGGTACTGTCTGACCATATAGGCGTCGCCGTTTTCGTCGATCGGGACTACGGCGACGGCGCCGTTGTGCTTAATAAATTCGCGGGTGGAGCGTTTGCCGTTGGGCAGCTCCACGGTGTCGCAGAAAACGTGCAGAAGCCTGCCTTTCCAGATCTCTTCGGAAGAGACGAATGTTTCAGTAAGATTGTCGTTTTTCATGATCACATATATTTATATTCCGAGTTGAGAGTTGAGAGTGGATAGTGGAGAGTGGAGTTGTGGCTTTTGTCTTTGATAATGACGCTTTGAAGATCGGAAAGCAGTAAGCTCATTGCCGCGCAGATAACCCCACTTTCCACTCTTTACTCTGCACTCTGATTTATTCCTCGCACGCCGCTTTCTGCATATTGCATTCGCGGATCTTCGCCATAGCCGCGTCCGAGAATTTTGCAGAGCGGTCATAGAACACAAGTCCGTTCTGCTCCTGCTCCACGTTCGTAAGCTGCGTGTAGCACATGCCGCAGAAACCGGACTGAGCTATAGCTGTGGTTAGCTCGCAGAATCTTTCCACGAACGCTTCCTCGGTCTCGTCGTCCACGTAGCCCCAGCTCTCGCCCTGACGCCTGAATCCGATGCCGCCGTATTCCGACAGGAACACCGGCAGACGGGCAAGCTCCCTGTGAGTCAGAAGCCCTTCTTTTTTCAGCTTGTTGAGCATGGCGATCTTCGGTTCGGTATACTGTCCGTTGGGAGTCGTATCGAATTTCTTCCTAAGATCTTCCGCCGTGTGGGCGTAATCGTGATAGTCGTTTATATCCGTCACGTACAGCGAACCTCCGCTGGAGCCGATGACCGGACGGGTCCTGTCCGCCTTCTTTGTCAGTGAATAGATCTGAGTCTGCGCGAAACCGTCGCATCTGTCCGGTCCCCAGACCTCGTTGAGCGGGCACCAGCCGATGACGCAGGGGTGATTATAATCGCGTTTCAGGACCTCGCCCCACTCCCTGAGGAAGTTGTTTACGGCTGCCTTGCGGAATTTGTTGGTGTCTATGCCCCAGGATGGGAATTCGTCCCAGACGATATAGCCCTTATGGTCAGCATACCAGAGCCATTGTTCTTCAAAGACCTTCTGATGCAGCCTTGCGCCGTTGTAGCCGAAAGCAAGGGCGATATCTATGTCCTTTTCCAGGTCCTCAGCCGTCGGCGCGGTATATACGCCGTCCGGATAAAAGCCCTGGTCCAGGATCATACGCATAAAGACAGGGCGGCCGTTCAGCAGGAATTTTTTGTCTTTCAGTTCGACCTTGCGGAAACCGGTATAAGTTTCTGCCCTGTCAAGCTCCTCTCCGTCCTTCGACAGCGTAAGGACGATATCGTAGAGTTCCGGCTTGCCTATATCCCAAAGACTGATCTCTCCGCCGATCACGGCAGTGATCTCCGCTTTACCCTTTTTGATGACGGCGGAACCTTCGGCTGCCGGTGCGCCCTTATACGAAATAACTGCTTTCGCCTCTGCTCCGTCTGCGTTAACGGCGGCTATGCCGACGGTGACTTTCTTCGAATCGGGGTCGGCGTCGATCTTTGTGCTTTCGATATAGCTTTTGCCAAGGAACTCCAGCCAGACGGTCTGCCAGATGCCGGTGGTCCTGGTGTAGGAGCAGCCGTAGCTCTCCGGTCTGTCGGACTGCTTGCCGGAGGGATAATCCCTGTTCCCGGTATCGTCATCCGCGATAACTGTAAGCTCATTGGCGCCCCCGTTCAGATACGGGGTTATGTCAACGCAGAACGGCGTGTAACCGCCGGAGTGGGAGCCGGCTTCGGCTCCGTTCACGAATACGGTCGCGGTATAGTCCACCGCTCCGAAGCGCAGAAGCACCGTCCCCGCGAGCTTATCCGCGGGCACGTCGACAGTCCTGCGGTATTTCACACGGTCCATGAAGTCCCTGTGCTCGATGCCGGAGAGCTTCGATTCGGGGCAGAACGGCACCTCGATCTGTTTGTCGAAGTCGCCGTCGCCTATGGCGAAATCCCATTTTCCGTTCAGGTTCTGCCAGTCGCCGCGCACGAAATGCGGGCGGGGGTATTCGGGTCTGTACATTGTATCGTCCTTTCGGTTTTTTGGTTTTTGGTTTTCAGTGTTTTGTGTTGAGTTTTGAGAATGATTCCGGTTCTCAGGAGATGTTTTCCAGAATAAACGTTTTGACGTCTCTGCAGAAGTCCGTCTTATCGTATTCCTTTGCGAATTGTGCGTCGAGTTCTTCGATCCTCTTCGGGTCGTAAGAGACTCTGTCGTTGTCGCTGTCGTACATGGAATACATCTCGTTTACGATCCTCGACAGCCGTTCCGGGCAGATATCGCGGATCAGGCCGACCGCAAGTCCCGCCGTAGGCTCGGTATTGTTTCTGAAGTATTCCGACAGGCTCTTTCCCGCGTCCTCGGTAAAATAATAAACCGCGTATACCTTTCTGCGCCATTCCTCCGCGCTGTTGAAAGCCTCCAGCCTTACAGGCGCCTTTTCGATCTCGCGCTGCAGGCAGGCTGTGACGCCTTCCATCAGCTCCGCTGCGTCTGACCGTTCGGCAAGGTTGTGATCAAGATCGCGGTATTTTTTCGTGAGCATGGTGAAACGCTCGAGATAGGCGCGCTCTCGCGTGACTATCTCGCTGTGTTTCTTTACGGCGGCAAAGGCCTTTTTGCTCGACCAGATCAGGAGTAGTATCAGGCCGGCAAGGACGAGCCATAAGTACCAGTAGTCTGTAAGTATCTGCATCTTTCAGTTTTAAGACGGCGACATCATAGTTGCGCCTTTTCAGTGTTGATTAAGGTGTTGAATAGTTCCAAGTTCCAAGTTCCAAGTTCCAAGCTCTCAACTCTGAAACGGGTACCATTCAGTTGAATAAATCAGTGCTTACCTAAGGTCTCAACAGAGACAAATGCTGTTCTTCCGGATGAATCAACTGCGTAACCGAATGTGAACGGAAACAGCTTTATTGTCGCCGGCTTGGAACTTGGAACTTGGAACTATGAACTGACTTTACAGCTCCAGCCCCGCGGAACGACGGAGGATGCGTCTTGCGTCGTCGGCGGTGAGCTCTTTGTCAAAATTGTAATCCGCGGCGGCGGAGCGTTCTTCGCTGAGTTCTTCAAGCTTCGCGGAAGCCCGCAGCGCGAGTCTTGCGTCGGCGGCAAAGATGCGGCCGTCACCGTCCACGTCGCCCATGATCACGACTTTATATATAAGAATGCCGTTCTCGGTAGAGGCGGTCAGGGCCGCTCCGGTGCCTACCACTGCTTCGGGGCTTTCGTACGCGCGGCCGTCAGGATCCGTGAGAGCAAAATCGGACATATTCGCAAACTGCTCCGAAAACGAGCGCGCGTCCGTGCTCTCCATGATCCCGTATATCAGGTTGCTTTCCGGGAGTATGGTGTAGGGGGAATTCTCGATAAGGCGGAGGGTCGGCACAAGTTCCTCCTCGCCGATCGGGCGTATCATGCGTTTTTTTTCACCGCATACCGTGCATGTGTACTCTATAAGCTGGGATTTCCTGTCCTCCGAAACGGAGATCACAACGTATCTGCTGAAATTATGCGCGGTTTTCTCCGTCTCCTCTTTCAGACTGCTCGTGCCGCAGTAAGAGCAGACCCTGTGGCGCAGGCCGTTTTCGGAGCAGGTCGCCGGTTTGTCGGTTATCCAATCGCCCCAGACGTGCAGCGCAGGATCCGGGCTTATCGATCTTGGCGCGCCTTTGGCATCGCAGTAAACGCACCGCTGAGACTCTTCGCCCGGGGTGGAGCAGGTGGGCTCCCTGTCGGTATAGTATTTATCGGTAAAGGAATGTGCGTCGGGATCGACCGGTATCTCGGTTATGTCTGTCCTCGCGCCGCATACCGTGCAGTGACGCGATTTCGAGCCGGAGTCCTTGCAGGTCGCGGGCCTGTCGACCGTGTATTCGTCGGAGAAAACGTGCTTCCCCGCGACGGCAGGCAGCTCCTCGCTGTCGGCGATCGCTCCGCAGTATATGCAGTATTTTACCTGAAGACCGGCTTCGGTGCAGTTCGGCTCCCTCAGGAGCTCCCATTCGGCGTCCGGCGCGGAGACGTGGTGGCTGTCTCCCGCGGGTTCCGTGGTATAGTTGAAGTAGGCGCCGCACAGTTCGCATTTGAACGCCGATACGCCGTCTGTTCTGCAGGTCGCCGGGGTCACGGCATACCACTTTCCGTCGGATTTGTGGGCGTTCGGATCCGGCGCGCCGATGGGCTCCTTGTTCACGACCTGCCCGCAGTCGGAGCAGATCTGATAGCTGTACTGCGGTTCGACGCAGGTCGCCGCGGTGTAGTATTTATCCGACAGGTGCTGTTTGAGATGGAAATCCGGATCGATCGGCAGCACGACGCCCAATTTGTAATATTTGCAGTAACGGCAGTACTGGTTGCCTATGCCGGTGGCGGAGCAAGTGCCGTAAAAGATCGGCTCTATATAGAATTCATGCCCCGGGCACTCGTCCACCGAGACCCGCTGATCGTACGGTATAGTCTTATCCTCGGCGGAGAATACAGTCACCCCGCCGAAAATCAGAACTATACAGAGAAATAACGCTGTAAATCTTGCTGCTTTCATAAAATACACCATCCTGAATCAATCATAACACAGAACATATAATAATACAATAATTATTTTCCTTGTCATATTCTTGACATTCTGTGTCCTTTCTGATAAGAATGGAATAAGAGAAAAACAAGGTGCTGTAAAAGGATGTGATCTTATCAAAAACCCGTTGGCATATTTCTTCTCCCGGGACGGGGACGACGTAAGACCGGCGAACCGTGAGATCCTTGCCTACGCCGTCGGAGCGATGGGGCAGAACGCTTCGTCCGGCTTTATATCCGGCAGAGTGACGTATTTCTATGAGAACCACGTGGTGCCGGGCGAATCGGCGCATTACGCCGGCAAGATCATGACGGCTTCCATCGTATGGGACGCGATCAACGACGTTCTCGTCGGCGGACTTGTGGACAGAAGGAAGCACGAACCCTACAGGAAGATGCGTCCGTTCCTGCTCTGGTTCCCGCCGGTGATAGGCGTCCTGAGCGCCGCGATGTTCCTGTCGGTGTTCCCGGGCAACGTGCTCAGGCTTGTCTGGCTCGCGTTCTGCTATTTCTGCTGGGACCTGCTCTATTCGTTCCAGGAGACGGGCATGTGGGGCATGCTGCCGCTGTCTTCGCCGCATTCCGCCGACCGCGCCCGCGTGACTCAGTGGGTCACTATCGGCGCGAGCCTGGGCGGATATCTGCCCAAGGTCTTCCCCGTGGCGTGGGATATCATGGAAAAAAACGGAATGGACGAGAAACTGATCTTCATTCTGTTCGCGTTTGTTTTCGGTCTGGGCGGAGAGCTGCTCTCCATGCGCGCCGCGGTGTTCCGCGAACGGGTCGCTTCTCCCGTGCAGGAGGGGGAGAGCTTTTTCAGGGCCATAGCCGTGCTGCGTCATAACCCCAAGCTTCTGCTTATTGGCGCGGCGAAAACTATACACGAGATATACCCGCGCATCAACCGTACGTATTTTTATCAGTCCGCGTTCCGGAATACCGGCGCGATGGGCGGCGGCACCGCGGAGACGATGTACGAAACTCTTTCCAGCATCCCCGGAGCGTGTTCCGTGTTTTTCGCGAACAAACTGATCACGAAGTTCGGCGGGATGAAACGCGCCCTCGTGATCTCGCAGATCGCGATCATCTCCGCCCGCTTTATCGCTTACGCGATTGGCGTGATACCCGCGACCCGTTTCGATACCGTGCACGGCTACGTGATCATGTGCTCGATCATCGGCATAAGCAGCGCTTTCACCAGCTTTATGGAGATCGCCCACCGCTCGCTGATCAACGATTCCATAGACGAGGTCGAGCTGAAAACGGGACTCCGTACCGAGGGCATTTCCGCCTCGGCGGTCAACTTCGCGAGAAAGATCACGTCGAGCCTGACGTCTCTTATCAGCAATCTTACGCTGTACAGGTTCCTCGGCTATAACGCCGTTCCCGGCGACAAGGATTACATCCATCACCAGAGCGAGAAGTTCTACCGCTGGCAGTATCCGATCTTTATGCTCGGTCCCGTCATCGGCGAGGCGCTGTACGTGGTGATCATCCTGTTCGTGAAGGACAGCAGGGAACATCAGGAAGAGGTGGAACGCCTGCTGGCGGAGAGACGGGCGCAGAAGGAAAGCGCTGAGCTTTGAGCGTTGAGTTCTGAGATTTGTCGTCCGTTTAACGGGGTTTTTGTCAGGTTAAGGGGGTCAATCCTGCGGATTTTGCAGGATTGACCCCCTTAACATATCAGAAGCTTTTGTTTTGAATCATAAATTCAAGCAGGTTCTCGTGACGTATTCCGTTCCGTTTCTGCAGCAGGGTATCGGCAGTCAGCAGATACCGGGGATAATTGTCCCGCGAGATGTTTTCCAGACTCCTGTATTCCCGATCCTCTGTTTCTTTGCTGTCCAGGATCGTATAAGCCACCTGAACGTAGGAATAATTCATCTTATTGTCTCTTAAGATGAAGTCGCATTCCAGTTTGCCGATTTTGCCGACGCTGATCATATAGTCTTTGCCTGCGGCATAGGTGTAAACGATGTTTTCAAGAGTCGGTCCGAAATTGATACGGTTGTCGGTATTCAGGGCAAAGTAGAACGACAGATCGGAGAGATAATACTTCTTTTCGCCTTTAAGGGATTTCCTGGACTTCATATCAAATCTGTCGCAGGGCATGATGACCTTCGCGCTGACGAGCGCGCTGATATAACGATTGACGGTTTCATTTTTGATGGGAGTCCCGTTTTTCGCAAGATCGTCGGCGATATTCTGCACGCTCGTCGTTGAACCGAAATTATTGACTACATATTTCATTACGGTTTCAAAAGCCGACCTGTTTCTGATTTTGATCCTTTTTTTTATGTCTTTTTCGTATATTTCATCTGTCAGGTTCTGAACGTACCGTCTTTTATCATTCATCGAGTTCAGCCTCAGAACGTAAGGGAAACCGCCTTCATAGACGTAGTTCCGCAGTTCAGCCATATTATCCGAAGACACCTTCTTCCCGAGAAAACGCTTCACGTTTAAGTATTCGTCAAACGACAGGGGCAGTATGCTGAACTCAATATAACGGCCCGTAAGCTTTGTCACAAGCTCTCCGGAAAGAAGATAGGAATTGGAACCGGTTATAAAGATCGAAAAGTCTCCCTCTTCTCTCCAGGCGTTGATCATCTGTTCAAAGTCTCTGACGTTCTGTATTTCGTCTATGAACAGGTATTTTCTGCCGGGTGCTTTGCTGTTCTTTTCGATCAACAGGTCCAGTTCATCTGCCGTCGTGATCTTATCGTACGGTTTTTTATCAAGATTGAAATACAGGATATTATCCCGGCTTGTTCCGGAATCCAGCAGTTCGCCGATAACAAGATTCATGATGGAGGATTTGCCGCATCTTCTGACGCCGGTAAGGACTTTTATGATTTCGCACTCGTGATAAAAACCTCTGATCTTTTC
>JAILQN010000044.1 GCA_024699005.1 Clostridia bacterium | reverse complement strand
TAAAATTCATAAGGAATTTCATGTCGCGGCGATAGTTCTCGCCGATGCCGCCGTACAGCGGCAATACCACCCGTACGCTTATTTTTTCTTTTCTCAGAGCCTGCGGCAAAGATCCGGCGACGTCCGCCAGACCTCCGCTCGCGATAAAGGGCTTGCACTCACTTACGGCGTAAAGAATATTCATGATATTTCTCCTTATGTATTTTGCTGCTGTTTTAAAAATTCTTCCGCGGCGGCGGTATACGCTTTCGCGCCGGCGGAGTTTTTGTCGTAATAGATAACGGGCTGACCGAAGCCGGGCGCCTCGGATAACCTGACGTTTCGCGGTATGGTGACGGAATAGACTTTTTTCGGAAAATACTTTTTGACTTCCGCGGCGACCTGCGTGGTCAGGCGGAGTCTGCCGTCGTACATCGTAAGAAGCACGCCCTCGATATCGAGGTAGGGGTTATACATGCGCTTTATTTTGCGGGCGGTCGCCATGAGCTGCGACAGCCCTTCCAGCGCGTAATACTCGCACTGTATCGGAACGAGAAACGTATCCGAAGCAGTAAGGGCGTTAAGGGTGATTATGCCCAATGACGGCGGGCAGTCGAGGAAAATGAAATCGTAATCGTCCCATATCGGGATAAGAGCGTTTTTAAGAACGGATTCGCGGTTTTCGCGTTCAATAAGCTCCAGTTCTGCTCCGGCAAGATCCATATTCGCGGGCAGAAGGTCGACGTTGCTGAATCCGGTTCTGATTATCGCGTCGGACGCTTTGCAGGAACCCGTCAGCAGATCGTACGAAGAATATTTCAGGTCGCGTTTATTGACTCCGTAGCCGCTGGTAGAGTTGCCCTGCGGGTCTATATCGCACAAAAGTACCCTGTGCCCGGCAGCGCCGACGGCAGCCGAGAGATTTACCGCGGTGGTGGTTTTTCCCACGCCGCCTTTCTGGTTGAGTACGGATATCGTTTTATGCATTATTGTTCGGTCGCAAGGTATTCGCGCAGCAGTTCGGCCTGCATGCGTACGTTAACGGGGGCGGGTCCGCCGTATGAAGTGCGCCTGTTCACGCAGTTGTCAAGATCCACGGCGTCGTAAACGCCTTCGTCGAAGCTCTCGCTGAATTTGCGGTAATCGACCAGCGGCAGCCCCTCAAGCACGAAGTCGTTCTCTATGCAGTAGGCGATCACGGAGCCGGTTATTTTGTAGGCGTCGCGGAACGGGATGCCTCTGGAAACGAGATAATCGGCGCAGTCCGTGGCGTTGATGAATCCGGCGCCGGCGGCTTTGCGCATATTCCCGGTATTCACTGTCATGGTCGCGAGCATCGGCTCAAACGCGGTAAGGCAGGCTTTTACGGTGTCGACGGCGTCGAATACGCAGTCCTTATCCTCCTGCATGTCTTTATTATAGGCGAGGGGGATGCCCTTCATCGCGGTGAGTATGGCGGTCAGATCGCCGAAGACCCTGCCTGATTTGCCGCGCACAAGCTCCGCTATGTCGGGGTTCTTTTTCTGCGGCATGATACTCGAGCCCGTCGAGAAAGCGTCGTCAGGCTCTATAAAACGGAACTCATGCGAACACCACAGGATCGTCTGTTCCGCAAAGCGGGAAAGGTGGACGGATATTATGGACAGGACGGAGCAGAGCTCAATAATAAAATCGCGGTCGGAAACTCCGTCAAGAGAATTCGCGCAGGGCGCGTGAAAGCCCAGAGCGGACGCCGTTTCGAATCTGTCGATGGGATAAGTGGTCCCCGCGAGAGCGCAGGACCCCAGAGGCGATACGTTCATTCTTTCGCGGCAGTCCGCAAGCCTGCTTCTGTCGCGTTTGAGCATTTCCGCCCAGGCGAGCATATAATGGCCGAAAGTGACAGGCTGCGCCCTCTGAAGATGCGTATAGCCGGGCATGACCGCGTCGGAATACTTTTCGGCAAGATCGGCGAGAGTGCCGAGCAGCTTTTTTATCAGCCCGTCGGTCTCCTGTATCTCGTTCCTAAGATAAAGCCGGACGTCAAGAGCCACCTGATCGTTCCTGCTGCGGGCGGTGTGCAGGCGTTTGCCCGCGTCGCCGACGCGCTTCGTGAGCTCGCCCTCGGTAAAAGTGTGAATATCCTCCGCCGCCGGGTCTATGACTAGGGCGCCGGAGTCTATATCCGCGAGAATGGAATCAAGACCGTCGGTTATCGCCTTCCTGTCCTCTTCCGTAATGATGCCGCAGTCAGCCAGCATGCCGGCGTGGGCGATGCTGCCCTGTATGTCCTCCCGATACATCCGGCTGTCGGTGCGTATGGAGGAATTGATGTCGTTTGTGATACTGCTGAGTTCTTTTCTGAACCGTCCCTGCCAAAGCTGCATATTGTTTTACGCTTTCGTCGATATTGCCAAGCCGCGGAGTATCTAACGCCGCGGCTTGTATGTGTCAGTTTTTGTTTTTGAAAATGAAATCCTCGCTGTTTACGTAGCCGTTTTCAAGCGCGGCGCGGCTCAACAGCTCCGATTCGTGTTCGGGATCCAGCAGTTTGACAAGCTCGTCGTTCCTCTCGGACTGTTCGACGCATTCCACGCTGTACTGTTCCGCTTTTGCCTGTACGTTCGTGTTGCCCCGCCGGAGCATCATGGCGATTATCAGAAATGCCGCGCAGATGAGGATGGTCGCCGCAGTTGAGGCGATATACCTGATCACCGGAGAATGGGGTCTTTTTATGAATGAAAACATTGAAAACTGCTCCTCTTCTTTTTACTACAATCCGTGAGATATCAGTCAATCATACAGCGCAATTCGAAAACTGCGATCGCGCTATGTATCTCTTTTTAATATATCCTCTGTATTATACAATATATTGTACGCAATATTCAAGAGTAAATTCAGATTTTTTTTATAAAATATTAAGCGATCCGGGAAAAAGATCGCCGGAATCAAAATTTTTTAAAATAATGCTTGCAATCAAAACTCTTGTGTGGTACGATACATTGTATTTAAATATGTAAGGAGGTGTATCGTATTGCCCAACATTAAATCCGCCAAGAAGCGTGTTCTTGTCAACGCGAAGCGCGCTGCGCGCAACAAGTCGCAGTCGTCCGCTCTCAAGACAGCCATCAAAAAGGCGAACACGGCTATCGAGGCAGACGCG
Source organism: Clostridia bacterium (assembly GCA_024699005.1). The sequence continues at coordinate 571 of JAILQN010000044.1, read as the reverse complement.
GCGGACAAGGAAGCTCTTGTCAAGGCGGCGTCCAAAAAGATCGACCAGGCAGCCGCTAAGGGTCTTATCCACAAGAACAACGCGGCGCACAAGAAATCGGCACTTGCAGTCAAACTCAACCAAAAATCGGCATAATGCCAAAAGGAGTTTAAACATGAAAAAAGCGCTTAAAATTATCGCAATCGTTGCCGCAATCGCCGGCGTAATCGCCGCAGTTTATTTTGTCGTAAAAAAGGTTCTCGCCAAAAAGCAGAACATCGGCAACACAGAGGAAAACTACGTTTCCTGTTCCTGCTGTGACGACGACTTCACAACCGAGGTTGCCGCGGCTTCGTAATTTAGATTTCAGGTCTAAACAAAAGAGCCCCTGTAACGGGGTTCTTTTTTAAAAGGTAACGATATGGTCATAGCAGCATTTGCCGCCGGAGGTCGGGGGACGCGTTTCGGCGCGGATCTGCCCAAGCAGTTTCTGGATCTTGCCGGCCGGCCCGTTATAATAAGAAGTCTCGACGCCTTCGCGCAGTCCGGGCTTACGGACGATTATATAGTCGCTGTCGGCGCGGAATATACG
>JAILQN010000024.1 GCA_024699005.1 Clostridia bacterium | reverse complement strand
GAGAGCGTGCATCGTACAGTAATCATCCGTTTTGTATTTTGAGTGACCGATCTCATAGACGCCGGGAGCGAAAAAGACGGCTCCGCAGCTTTCATGGGCGCGGTCTATCGCGTCCTGTATCTCGTCGGTCATATCGCCCGGCTTCGGGCTGAGAGTGATCATTGCATCCATATTATACCTTCACAAACAATTTATTCTTTATTCCCGGCCACAACCGGGCGAGGAACAGATCGAACAGAAATACGAGAGCCCTGCAAAGAGCAATAGAACACAGTGTCACTCCGATATACGGAAGTATGACCTGCCGCAGATGAGGTACGGCATCGCCATATATTGCGCCAAGGAGCTGAACAGACGCCCAGTGACAAAGATAGATATACAGACTGGCCTTTGACAGCGCGGACAGATCGGTTCCCGCAAACCTGTCCCGTATTCCGGAAAGTCCCGAAAACATTATAAACACAAAAAGAGCAAGATATAATACGACACAGAAATCATATTTTCTGTCCCAATTGTGTTTTTCCGCATAGCTCATATAAAAAACGACAACTGCAAGGGTCGCAAGTTCCAGGATAAAGAAAAACACATTCGCGATTTTCGTCGGTCTGAGGTTGGTTTCTTTCAACATGGCACAGCATTCATAAATAAACATTCCGAATGCCAGACCCGCGAAAGCCCGCACAAGCCCGGACTGCAGAAAATCAAACGCAACAATCGATTTCCATGGACCGATCGTGCCTGTTTTTGCAAATACCAGTGCCCAGAAAAAAAACGTGATCAACGGACACGCTATCCTGAAAAAAGGCCGTCTGAATTTTACAGCCAGAGGCCAGAGCACCGCCATTGCCAGAAACATAGCGCTCAGATACCAGGTCGGCGCGTTGAAAAAGGTGCCGATTTCAAACCCCGATAGTCTCATCAGTCCCGTCTCATAACCGGATACAAGCAGGTCTTTCGCCATAGCAAAAATGGAATTCCCGACTGCGATCTCCCGCACGATAAAAGTAATAAGGAACGCAGCGATAAACGGCTTATACAGCGATTTTATCCTGCCGTACAGAAATCTGTGCGTCGGCGGCGGAGAAACGCCGTCTCTACCGCCGGAACATGCTTTTGCGGCGAGAAAATATCCCGAGACAAAGAAGAAAAACTCTACCGATATATAGCCCCTTCTGAAAAAGTAAATACCGGGTACCAGATGAAAAAGATGATGAAGAAGTACAAAAACGGCAAATATGAATTTCCAGAAATCGACTTCGGGGTTATACGCTTTGCTGACCGCAGACCGGTTTTTCATATCAGTACTCGACCGTCCCCTCAAATATCAGCTCCGTGGGACCGGTCATGGTTATGCCTTCGTCAGTCACCCGGACTATCACGTCGCCGCCCTTCATCTTGACGGTAATGTCGTCGCCGTAATCGCAGTAGCCCAGCTCGCACGCCGCAGCGACCGCAGCGCAGGCGCCGGTGCCGCAGGCGTAGGTCTCGCCGTTGCCGCGTTCAAAAGTACGCATACGCAGTGTACTGCGGTTCACGAAACGGACGAACTCGGTATTCACGCGCTCCGGGAAATACTCGGAATTCTCAAATCCGGGTCCGACAGCCTTCACGTCTATGGTGTCGATATGTTTTGCGAACACCACGCAGTGCGGGTTGCCCATGGAAAGGCAGGTCACGTTCCAGACCTTGCCGCCCACCTTGATGGGATAATCCACCACCTGACGTCTGTTTATGTTTACAGGGACCGCCGCGGCGCTGAAATCCGCCCTGCCCATGTAGGCCTTGACGGTTTTGACCCTGTCGTTTTCGGTGTGTATCTTGATGCGTTTATTCCCTACGGGAGTGCCGATGTTCATTTCTTTTTTATTGACGATACCGTTATCAAACAGATATTTACCGACGCAGAGAATGGCGTTGGCGCCGATGCCGCCTTCCGAACCGTCCTTGTTGAACATCCTGACAAAAGCGTCCTCAGATTCGTCGCGCGGATTTTCTATAAGAGCTATGCCGTTGCCGCCGATACCGAAATGCCGGCTGCAATAAGTGACGGCGAGAGCCTCCGGCGCGGGGACTGCGCCGTCGCGGTTGTCGAAGAAGATTATATCATCGCCCGAGGACTGCATCTTCGCGAAGCGCAGCTTCTGGGGCTGCGTGCGAAGACGGGCGATGTCCACAAGCTCCGTATTGCCCTGATTATATCCCCCCGCGAGGATATCCGCCAGGGCGTTGGCGGTGTCTATGGATGTGACAGTCGCCACGGAGAGCTGCAGGGCGCGCCTGTGCAGACGGATAAAGTCGTCTATAACGTCCATCGGCGTGCCGGTGTAGATTATGTATTTTATTCTGCCGTCCTCGAGCAGATCAAGACTGGTATTTGCGTGATCGTAAAGCTTGTTTACCACAGTCACGTCTATATCTATGCTGCGGATAGCCGTTGCCGTGCCCTCGGTAGCGTAGATCTTATAACCCAGATCGCTGAATCTTTTGGCAAGCTGAACGACTTCTGGTTTATCCTCGTCCTTTACGGTGATATATACGCCCTGTTCGCCGATATCCGATTTCGGAGAGATGGAATATCCGGCGGAGACGAGCCCCTTGAACAGCGCCTCGCGCATGGTCTTGCCCACGCCCAGCACCTCGCCTGTGGACTTCATCTCCGGTCCTAACGAGGAATTGGCGTCAAGCAGTTTCTCAAAAGAGAAGACCGGCACTTTGACCGCGAAGTACGGAGGAGTCTTGTAGAGTCCGGTGCCGTAGCCCAGGTCTTTAAGAGGCGAACCGGTCATGACTCTTGTGGCAATATCCACCATGGGCACGCCGGTGACCTTGCTGATATACGGTATCGTCCTTGACGCCCTTGGATTGACCTCTATAACGTAAAGCTTCTTGTCGTAAATAAGATACTGGATATTTACAAGGCCTTTTGTTTTAAGCGCGAGAGCGAGGCTGGTGGAGCACTCGATGATCGTTTCTTTCATGCTGTCGCGCAGATTATAGGGCGGATAGACGGCTATGGAGTCGCCCGAGTGTACGCCGGCGCGCTCTATATGCTGCATGATGCCCGGTATGAGCACGTCCCTGCCGTCTGATATAACGTCGACCTCCAGTTCCGAACCCATCATGTACTTGTCCACCAGCACGGGATTCTCTATGCTGCCGGAAAGGATGATGTTCATATACTGCCGGACGTCGCCGTCGTTGTAGGCGATAGTCATATTCTGCCCGCCGATAACGTAGGACGGCCGCAGCAGCACCGGGTAACCGAGAGTCTTTGCGGCGGCGAGCGCCTCGTCGAGCGTCAGGACGCCCATACCCTTCGGACGGCGGATATTGAACTGCTCAAGCAGAGAGTCAAAGCGCTCCCTGTCCTCGGCGATATCTATGCTCTCGGCGGAAGTGCCGAGTATGGTGAAGCCGTTTTCGTCCAGGAATTTCGTCAGTTTTATGGCGGTCTGCCCGCCGAACGCCACGACTATGCCCTCCGGCTTCTCGACGTTGATGACGTTCAGAACGTCCTCCGGCGTGAGCGGCTCAAAATAGAGCCTGTCGGCGGTGTCGAAGTCGGTGGAAACGGTTTCGGGGTTGTTGTTTATGATCGCGACCTCGTAGCCGAGACTCTTGAGCGTCCACACGCAGTGAACGGAAGAATAGTCGAATTCTATGCCCTGTCCGATCCTGATGGGGCCGGAACCCAAAACGATTATACGCTTTTTCGATTTGCCGGCTGCGTCGTTCTCTCCGAGCATTTCGCGCGCTTCGCATTCGTCGTCGTATGTGGAATAGAAATACGGTGTCTGAGCCCTGAACTCCGCCGCGCAGGTATCGACCATCTTATAAACGGCGTCGCGGTGAGCGGGCAGTTCGCAGCCGGAGATCCTCTTCAACGCCGCGTCGGTGTAGCCCAGCTGCTTTCCGCGGAGATAGAGTTCCTCCGACAATTGCACATTGCACACTGCACATTGCACAGTATTTTCAAATTCCGCCAACAGCCTGATTTTATCGATAAACCACTCGTCTATCTTGGTAATGTCGTGTATAACAGACGTGGGCACCCCTCTGCGAATGGCTTCAAATACCGTGAACACCCTGATATCGTCCATATCATAGAGCTTTTTGATGATATCAAGGTTGGGATCTTTGAGAAGAGGATTATTGAGAGTGTCAAGAGAGATCTCCGCGCCTCTTATCGCCTTCATAAGAGCCGCCTCGAAGGTCGGAGCTATAGCCATGACCTCGCCGGTCGCCTTCATCTGGGTGCCGAGCTGTCTTTTTACCGTATAGAATTTATCGAAGGGCCACTTGGGCAGTTTCACGACCACGTAGTCCAGCGCCGGCTCGAAACAGGCGCAGGTCACGCCTGTGACGTCGTTTTTTATCTCGTCCAGAGTATAGCCCAGCGCGATCTTCGCGGTGACCTTGGCTATAGGATAACCGGACGCCTTTGACGCCAGCGCGGAAGAACGCGAGACCCTGGGGTTGACCTCGATGACAGCGTACTCGAACGATTCCGGATCGAGCGCGAACTGGCAGTTGCATCCGCCCTCTATCCCTAAGCTGTCGATGATCTTCAGGGACGCGGAGCGGAGCATCTGATACTCCTTGTCGGACAGCGTGACCGCAGGGGCTATAACTATACTGTCGCCCGTATGAACTCCGACCGGGTCGAAATTCTCCATGGAGCAGATGGAGATCGTGTTGCCCGCGTGGTCGCGCATGACCTCGAACTCGATCTCCTTCCAGCCGTATATGTATTTTTCGATAAGTACCTGAGTGATGGGAGAAAGCAGCAGACCGTTGTTGACGATGGGCAGAAGCTCATCGCGGTTATATGCCACGCCGCCGCCGGCGCCTCCCAAGGTGAAGGCGGGACGCACTATGACCGGGTAACCGATCCTGTCCGCTATGGCAAGGGCGGTATCCGCATCGTTGGCTATATCGGACGGTATGACCGGCTGTCCGATGGCCTCCATAGCCTCCTTGAACAGCTCCCTGTCCTCCGCTTTGTCGATAGCGTCGGCGTTGGTGCCGATCAGGCGGACCCCCCGCGACGCGAGGAAACCGTTTTTGGTCAGCTGCATACCGATGGTAAGACCGGTCTGCCCGCCCAGACCGGCAAGGACCGCGTCGGGCTTTTCTTTGTCAATGATACGCATGACCGTCTCAAGAGTCAGCGGCTCAAGGTAGATCTCGTCCGCCAGCGCCTTATCCGTCATGATAGTCGCCGGGTTGGAGTTCACCAGCACGACGTTGACGCCCTCGTTTTTCAGGACTCTGCAAGCCTGAGTGCCGGCGTAGTCGAACTCCGCCGCCTGCCCTATCACGATAGGGCCGGAACCGATAACAAGTACCTTTTTGATTGAGGGATCCTTCATGATTTCAGCTCCTCGACAAATCTGTCAAACAAAAATCCGGTGTCCTTGGGGCCGGCGCAGGCCTCGGGATGAAACTGGACCGTGAACGCGCGGTACGCGGGATAATCGATGCCTTCGTTCGTAAAATCGTTGGCGTTGACGAAGCTCTCCAAGGCAACGGACTTGTCCAGCGTGTCGCTTTTTACCGCGTAGCCGTGGTTCTGGCTGGTGATGAACACCCTGCCGTCCGAAAGACGCTTGACCGGCTGATTGGCGCCGCGGTGGCCGTATTTGAGCTTTTCCGTCTTCGCTCCGGCGGCGAGAGCCAGCAGCTGGTGCCCCAGGCAGATGCCGAATATCGGTTTTTTGCCCAGCAGCTTTTTGAGCTCCTCTATGACTCCGGTATTCTCCGCCGGATCGCCGGGGCCGTTCGTCAGCATTATACCGTCGGGATCGAGAGCAAGGACTTCCTCCGCGCCTGTGTTATAAGGCAGCACGGTGACCTCGCAGCCCCTTGCCTGAAGGGAGCGGACTATATTGTATTTTTCGCCGAAATCCAGAAGCGCGACCCGGTGTTTCATTTCTCCGTCTGCCGGAAAAACATGCTTTTCGCGTATGCTCACCTGCGCCACGGCGCCGGTTATCCTGTAATCCTTAACCGCGGTCATGTCCGCGGCGGCTGGATCGTCCGTGATACATGCGTTCATAACTCCGGAATCCCTGATGATCCTTGTGATCCTGCGGGTGTCCACGCCGCAGATCCCGGGTATGCCCTTTGCTTTCAGGAACGCGTCGATATCCCCCTCGCTGCGGAAATTGGAGGGGCTGACGCAATGATCTCTTACGACGTAACCGCGCACCACTGAGCTGTCGGACTCCATATCCTCGCTTATCATGCCGTAATTGCCTATAAGCGGGAAGGTGTGCATGACTATCTGCCCGTAATAGCTCGGATCGGTCAGAGTTTCAATATAGCCGTCCATGCCGGTGGTGAACACCAGCTCGCCGACGGCGGAAGCGTCCGCGCCGAAGGCCTCACCCTCAAATATCTCGCCGGTGGCGAGGATAAGATATCTTTTTTTCATAAACTACTCCTTGACCGGTCGTATCAAGTATGAAGTATGAAGTATGAAATTGAGCTGAACAATTGCGCAAAAATATTCTTTTTCCGCCCCGTTTGCTTATGCCGTTGATTTCTCAGGTTTTCGGATATGATTTCCATCCATGAACGGCAGAAAGCTCATGCCCGCGGTCATACTTCATACTTCATACTTACTCTTGATCCGCATACAGATTGAAAAACAGCTGCATTACTGCTGCCCCATCAATTTCACCATAACCGCTTTCTGCGCGTGGAGACGGTTCTCCGCCTCCTCGAATATCTCTTCCGCGTGGGCTTCCAGCACGTCGGCGGTGATCTCCTCGCCGCGGTGCGCGGGCAGACAGTGCAGGACCATGGCGTCGGGCCTGGCGGCCTTCATAAGATCCGCGTTTATCTGATAGCCGGCGAACGCCTTTTTCCTGATCTCCGCTTCGCCCTCTTCGCCCATGGACGCCCATACGTCGGTATACATCACGTCCGCGTCCTTCGCCGCGGCGTATATATCGTCCGTCAGTTCGAATCTGCCGGTCGTCTCAGCCCATTTGATTATGTCCGCGTCGGGATGATAACCCTCCGGACAGCCGATCGAGACGCTCATGCCGACCTTTAATCCGCCGACGATAAGCGAATTCGCCATATTGTTGCCGTCGCCGATAAAGCAGAGCTTCATACCCTTGAAGGTGTTCTTGCGCTCGCGGATCGTCATAAGGTCCGCCAGCACCTGGCACGGGTGGCAGTAATCGGTAAGGCCGTTGATGATCGGGATAGAGCCGTACCGCGCCAGGGTCTCCACGTCCTCCTGATCGAAGGTCCTGATCATGATGCCGTCGAGATAGCGCGACAGCACCCGGGCGGTGTCTTCCACCGGCTCGCCCCTTCCCATCTGGGTATTGGCGTTGGACAGGAAAAGCGCGCTGCCTCCCAGATCGTACATGCCCACCTCGAAGGAGACCCGGGTGCGCGTGGAGGATTTCGTGAATATCATTCCCAGGGTCTTGCCCTTCAGCAGATGATGCTCTATGCCGTTGCGTTTTTCGTATTTGAGCTGATCGGCAAGGTTAAGTACGGAGAGTATCTCCTTTTCGGACAGGTCGCCCAGTTTAAGCAGATGTTTCATGAATCTATCACCTTATTGAGTTTTGAGCTTTGAGTTTTGAGCTTTGACTGTTGGGGTTTGAGAAAAAGACTGCTGATCGTTTATATATCTCAACACTCAACTCTCAACACTCAACACTTTTACAAGAATATCCATGGCTTTTTCCAGTTCCGCCTCCGTGATATTGAGCGGAGGCAGCAGCCTGATTTTGTTTTTCGCGGTCAGCGGGAGCGCGCCCGCCGCGATGCATTCCGAAACGACCTCCTTCGCGTCCCGGGGAGTTTCCACTCCGAGCATGAGCCCCATGCCGGATATACCCGTTACGTTTCTGCACGCCGAAAGCCTTTCGCGTATATACTCGCCTTTGGCGGTAACGGAAGCGAGGAATTCGTCGTCCATGCGTTTTACCACCGACACGGCGCCGGCGCACACCACGGGATTCATTCCGAAGGTGGAGCCGTGGGAACCGGGAGTCATAACGTCTTTCACTTTTTCGCCGAACAGGCATACGCCCATGGGCAGACCGCCGGCGACGCCCTTCGCAGTGGAAACGAGATCCGGAACGAAACCGAAATGCTGATAAGAGTAGAATTTCCCGGTCCTGCCGTTGCCGGTCTGCACCTCGTCCACGATAACGAGTATATCGTTTTCGCGGCAGTAATCGACGACCGACCGAACGTAATCTTTTTCCAGCACGTTGACTCCGCCCTCGCCCTGGATCATCTCCATCATCACGGCGCAGACCTTTCCGTTCTGTTCCGCAGCCGCTCTGAACAGTTCAAAATCTCCGGCGTCCGCGTAGACGAATCCCTGCGGAAAAGGCCCGAAAGTGGTATGGAAAGCGTCCTGACCGGTGGCGGCGAGGGTCGCGAGGGTCCTGCCGTGAAAGCTCGATTTTAACGTTACGACGACATTCCTCTCCGGATCGCCGTATTTGTCCAGGGAGTATTTGCGCGCGGTCTTTACGGCGCACTCGTTGGCCTCCGCTCCGGAGTTGCCGAAGAAGCATTTCTCCATGCCGGACTTCTTGCAGAGGAGCTTCGCGAGCTCCAGTCCGGGCAGAGTGTAAAACAGATTCGACGTGTGTTGGAGCATATCGAGCTGCTTCTCCACGGCGAAGATCCATTCGTCGTCGCACCAGCCGAAGGAATTGACCCCTATGCCGGAGCCGAGGTCGATATACTCTTTGCCGTCGATATCCCACGCGGTCGCGCCCTTGCCCTCCACGAGGGTCACGGGGAAACGGGAGTAGGTGCCGGCTATGTATTTGCCGTAGTCATTTATAATACTCAATTATATCACCTTCCGCATATCTGGCTTTGAGTGTTGAGCGTTGAGCATTGAGTTTTTTCGGTAAAGATACGATTTTTCGGATCAGAGAAGCTCAATCTCAAAGCTCAAAGCTCAAAGCTAAAAGCTAAAAGTTTATCCCACAAACATGGTGCCAAGTCCCTCGTCCGTCAGGGTCTCCAGCAATATGGCGTGCGGCACGCGTCCGTCTATGATAAAGACCTTTTTCACGCCGCGGCGGATGGCCTCTATGCAGCAGTCGACCTTGGGGATCATGCCGCCGGAGATGACTCCTTCGTGCGCGAGCTCCGGCGCGTCGCTGACGTACAGCTTTTTAATAAGGGTCCCGGGATCGTCTTTGTCGCGCAGCAGCCCGGGGATGTCGGAGAGGTTTATAAGGCTCTCCGCCCTGAGCGCGCCCGCCACCGCAGCGGCGGCGCTGTCCGCGTTTATGTTGTAGATGTTCCCCTCCGCGTCGCAGCCCACCGGGGAGATTACCGGTATGATGCCGCCGTCCAGGAACGTCCCTATCAGGGAGGTATCCACGCCGGTGATCCTGCCCACGAAGCCGTGCCTGTCATCCAGCTTCTCCGCGGTGATCATGGAATCGTCCACGCCGCTGACGCCGACCGCCCTGCCGCCGCGGTTGTTTATCATGCCGACGATCTCCTTGCCTATCTTGCCCACAAGGGTCATCTGCGCGATCTCCGCGGTCTCCCGGTCGGTCACGCGCAGACCGTCTATGAATTCGGTCTGTTTGCCGACCCTGCTCATAAAGCCGCTGATCTCCGGTCCGCCGCCGTGCACGAGGACGACCTTTACGCCTATCGAAGCGAGCAGGACGATATCGCCGATGACTCCTTTTTTGAGCTCGTCGTTTATCATGGCGTTCCCGCCGTATTTTATCACTATCGTTTTGCCGGTATATTCCCTGATATACGGCAGAGCCTGAGTAAGGATCTGAGCTCGCAAATTGTTATCCATAGTCATTCATTCCTTAATGAATTAGCAATTAGCAATGTGTAATGTGTAATTGCGACACACCTTTCCATTGCCAACTGGCTTTTCACCGCCCCATCAACTTATTGTCATCTTCCGGGGCGGCTGGGAGCTTAATGCTGTTATATCCGAAGCGCAATTACACATTACTAATTGCACATTGCACATTATGTCCTGTAGTCTCCGTTGATCCTGACGTAATCATAAGTCAGGTCGCAGCCTCTTGCGACTGCGCTTACGCCGCCGGATTTAAGATCGACGTCTATGATAATCTCGTCCTCCGAAAGGACGAGCTTTGCCAGCTCCTCGCTGAATTCTATGCCTGCGCCGTCTTTGCAGACCGGGACTTCGCCCGCTATCGAACGGAACGTCACGTCGATTTTGTTCACGTCCACGTCCGCGCCGGAATAACCTATGGCGCAGAGGACCCTTCCCCAGTTGGCGTCCGCGCCGAACATGGCGGCCTTTGTAAGGCTCGAACAGATGACGGCTTTCGCTGCGGTCTTGGAAGTGTGCCAGTCCGGACCGTTTGCGACCCTGCACTCGATAAGCTTCGTCGCGCCCTCGCCGTCCCCGGCTATCATGCGGCACAGCCTTTCCGTCAGCATGCCCAGAGCGTTTTTGAAGACTTCGAAATCTTCACCTTCGGCGGTTATCTCCGGATTGCCCGCCATGCCGTTCGCCATGACCGCCACGGTGTCGTTGGTGGAGGTGTCGCCGTCGATGGAAACCATATTGAAGCTCTTTTCGGCGTCGGCGCGGATCGCCTTATCAAGCATCTCCGGACTGACAGCCGTGTCCGTGGTGATGAACACCAGCATGGTGCCGAGGTTCGGATGTATCATGCCGGAACCCTTGGCTATGCCGCCCATCCGGCAAGTCTTTCCTCCGAGTTCAAATTCAACGGCGACTTCCTTTTTTATCGTATCGGTGGTCATTATCGCCTCAGCCGCTGCGGCGCTGTTGTCTTCCCCCAAAGATGAGACAAGCTCATCCATGGAGTTTTCTATGGGAGTGATATCAAGAGGGACACCGATGACTCCGGTGGAAGCAACGATAACATCGGATGCGGGAATGCCGAGAGCGTTTCCCGCAAGTCCGCACATTTTTGCGGCGACAGTCTCGCCGTCCGCGTTGCAGGTGTTGGCGTTGCCGCTGTTGCAGATGACCGCCTGCGCCGCGCCGTCGCTCAGATTGCGGCAGGTGACGGCTATCGTCGCGCCTTTTACAAGGTTGAGCGTATATATCGCCGCCGCGCTCGCCCGTACCTCGCTGAAAATCAAAGCGAGATCCTTTTTATCTTTGTTCTTGCGGATGCCGCAGTGCACTCCGCCGGCTTTGAAGCCTTTCGCGGCGCAGACGCCGCCATTTATATAATTCATATTATTCCACTTCCTTCTGATCAGCTGAACCTTCATTCCAATAATCAGCAATTAACACATTAATCAAACTGTCTTCCGATTGAACGGAAAACCGTCAACTGCTGCCGCTTACACAACCAATCCCGTCGTTTCATCAACACCCATCGAAATATTCATACACTGTATCGCCGCGCCGGAAGCCCCTTTGCCCAGATTGTCGAACACGCTTGTGATGAATATCCTCTCGTCGTTCCCGGACACGAATATCCGCATGCTGTCCTTGCCCGCCATTTCGTCCGCGTATATCGTTCGGGCGTTGTCGGCGGTGAACAGATATGCGTAAACGAGCTTTGAAGAAGCGTAATGAGAATAAAGCGCCTCATACACAGTCTGCGGAGTCTGTTTACCCGGCAGCAGATCGGCGCGAAGATTAACGCTCGTCGCCATGCCGCTGTAGTAATCTGCGACTATCGGCGTAAAGACCGGCGGACAGGAGATCCCCGTGACCGCCTGCATCTCGGGCAGGTGCTTGTGGTTCTGCAATATACCGTACTGTCCGGGAGCGGACAGCCCTTCTGCGTAATCGTTCTCGTAATCGGCGATCATCTTTTTGCCGCCGCCGCTGTAGCCCGTGAGCGAGTAGCATACTACCGGATAATCCGGCGGCAGTATACCGGCGGTCACAAGCGGATAAACGATCGAGATAAAACCGCTCGCATGGCAGCCCGGCACGGCGATACGTTTGCTTTCTGCGATGTTCTGCCGGAAAGCCGGCGACAGCTCGGCGAAACCGTACGCCCAGCCCTCCGCCGTCCGGTGCGCCGTGGAAGTATCTATGATCACGGTATCGGGGTTCACGCACATGGCGACGGACTCCCTCGCGGCGTCGTCCGGCAGACACAGAAAGGCTATGTCGGAGCCGTTTATAAGCTCCCGCCTGACTTCCTTTGAGCGGCGGGCGTCCTCCGGAGCAACGACAAGCTCTATATCCTTACGTTCGCTCAGCCTGCCGCGCAGCCTGAGCCCCGTTGTGCCGGAACCGCCGTCGATGAATACCTTTTTCATAATTATACATTTCCTCCGTAGCATTCCCGACTGATTTTGATACGACCTCTTTTTCGTTCCTTTCGGCTGTTTTTGCGCTTTTCTCCTTGAAAGGCTCTTTGTATTGTCAAGCGGCTTAACGCAGCAATCGGAAGTTTGTGCTAAGCAAAAATTGCATAAAAATCAGTCTGGAATGCTATAATATGCGAGTTTAACTCTTTTGAACTTTTATGTCAATCTAATTGTGAATATTTATGCATTTTCGTATTCTTGCAAAATTCATTACGGAATTCCCCATAAAATATAGATAATTGCACAATTCGTCTGTATCACGAACGTCCTCTTTGAATAAAAATTGCATATTCCATATATTTATGCGGATATTATGCGAAACTTTTGCCCCTCAGCCGGAATCAGTTCTTACCGAATTCAGTTCTCTGAGCGCTTCATACTGCATCCTTCATACTTCATACTTCGAACAGGCTCTCCCATTCTTCCATAAGCGACTCCTGCTCCGAATCGATCTCCTCCAGTCTGGCAGAAAGCTCCGCGACCCTGACGTAATCACTCATGACCTCTTCCGATTGAAGCTGTGTCTCGATATCTCCGCGCTCCTCATCCAGCAGAGCGATCTGCTCTTCAAGCCGGCGTATCCTCGTCTGCCGCTTTCTCTCGGCTGATTCCCTCATCTTACGGAGCTGATATTCGTTCGGTTCCTTCTCCTTCTTTTCCGCGGGAGCGACGGGACGCAGAGAGGAAACGTAATCGTCGTAGGCGCCGTCGAATTTTATGAGCTCGCCGTCTTTCAGTATAAGAAGTGCGGTCGCGAGTTTATTTATAAGATATCTGTCGTGCGACACGCAGAGCATGGTGCCGTCGTAAGACGCGAGAGCGTTTTCCAGCGCCTCCCGGGAGGGGATGTCCAGATGGTTCGTAGGCTCGTCCAGTATAAGAAAATTCGGCTGACGCATGCTCAGCTCCAGAAGGGCTATCCTCGCCCTCTCGCCGCCGGAGAGCTCGCGCATGATCTTATCCCTGTCGTCGCCCCCGAAGCCAAATGAACCCAGGATCCCGCGAAGTTCGGATATGGTAAGCGCCGGGAATTTGTCGTAAAGCTCCTCTAAAACGGTTTTTTCGGAATCCAGCCCCGCCTGGGTCTGATCGAAATACCCGAGCCGCAGATTCGCGCCGAACCGGCAGTAGCCGGAGTCGGGATGCTCCCTGCCGATAATGCATTTCAGAAGCGTTGATTTTCCGCAGCCGTTCGCGCCGATAAGGAATATCCTGTCGCCCTTGTACACGTTGAAATCCGCGTTTTCAAACAGCGTCCGCTCGCCGTAGGACTTGCTCATGTTTCTGACGAACAACACGTCGTTCCCGCTCTCGGCGCCGCTTCTGAAGCTCAGCTTCACGGGACGCAGATCGGCATCGGGTTTCACCATTTTTTCCCTGATACGGTCTATCTCTTTCTGTTTTGAAGCAATGGTAATATAGTTGCGTTCCCGGTTGAACCGTTTTTGCTGGGCGATGATGCCCTCTATCCTTTCGATTTCCTCCTTCTGCGCTTCATAGACCTTGATCTCGTATTCCCGCTGCTCCTCGCGCAGTCTTTTATACTCCGAGTACGGGCCCCTCGTCATACGGATCCTGCCGCCGGCGATCTCCATGGTTTTGTTCGTGACCCGGTCCAGAAAATACCGGTCGTGGGAGATTATTATCGCCGCGCCGGTGTATTTCTGCAGAAAGTCCTCCAGCCATTCGGTGGCGGAAATATCAAGATGATTGGTGGGCTCGTCCAGAAGGATAAGATCGGAATCGGAGAGCAGAAGCTTGCCCAGGGCGATCTTCGTCCTCTGACCGCCGCTCAGGGCCGATACCTTCAGATCCTTCTCTTCTTCCGTAAACCCGAGACCCGACAGCATAGACGCGGCGCGGGACCTGTAGTAAAGCCCTCCGTTTGCCGTGAAAGCTTCCGTCAGCTCGGCGTGCTCATGGATGTGTCTTTCCGCGTCCTCGCCAGCGTCTATCAGGAGCCGCAGCTCCTCGAGCCGTTTTTCGTCCCGCATAAGGCCGGAAAAGACCGTAAGCATTTCCCCGTAAGCGGTCCTGTTCATATCCCGGCAGGCGTGCTGTTCCACCACGCCGATCTTTACTCCTGCGGAAACCGAGACCGTCCCGTCGGTGGGAGACAGCTCCCCCGCGATCAGCCTGAAAAGAGTCGTTTTGCCGGTGCCGTTCGCGCCGATAAGCCCCACCCTGTCCCGTTTCTCCACACTGAAAGAAGCCTTCCCGAACAGTTCACGATCGAGAAAGCTCATTGTGAGATTGGATGCGGAGAGAATAGACATGACAGAAATATAACGTATTAAAAAACCGGATACGGTAATCCGAGCGGACAGCAAACAGCGAACAGCAAACAGCCCGGACGATCAGCAAGTCGTGTTCCGGCAAACGTCAGCCCTGCGCGGGAAAAAAAGAACAGTTTATAATTGAACAGATCGTTATACAAAAGAAACTGTAAAGAATATCCGTCTGCTGCCAATGTTGCCTGCCGTATTCACGGTAATATTTTCTGAAAAAACGGGTGAAACGACAGAACTGTTCGCTGTTCGCTGTTCGCTTCAACCTGTTTCATACCCGTAAAAATACGGATGAAGGCAGAAATCAGGATCACAACGTAGTGACGAGCAGCTTCACCTTGCCTGAAACGTAGAAATTCCCGTCGTTTGCCGGAATGAAGATGCTGTCGCCTTTTTTGACGGAGAAGATGCCGCCGTCGGAACCGGTGATCTCGCCATCTCCTTCAAGCACGATTATCGAGACGAAAGAATCCTCGTCAGCACTGTCGGCATACATGCCGTCAACCTCGACAAGGCTCATGATAAAGTAATCGCACTCTCTTAAAAGCAGGCTTTTCCAGCCGTCATGCATAACGGGCATGCCTTCGGGCTCCAGGGAGTATTCGGGCGGCGTGCAGTTCGTTACGTCGACAGCCTTGTCCACGTGCAGCTCGCGCTTCTCACCGTCCACGAGACGGTCGTAATCGTAAACGCGGTAGGTAGTGTTGCAGCTCTGCTGGACCTCGGCGAGCAGGATCCCTTTCCCGATGGCGTGCAGCGTGCCTGAAGGAATAAATGCGGTATCTCCCGGATGTACTTTGACGCGATTGCAGTATTCCAGCAGGGTATTGTCCGCGATGGAACGGCGGAACTCGTCGCTCGTCATATCGTGCCTGAAGCCGTATATCAGTTCGGCGCCCTCGTCCGCGTCCAGGATGTACCAGCACTCCGTCTTGCCGCGTTTGTCACGCTCGTGTTCCTCGGCATACTCGTCGTCGGGGTGTACCTGTACGGAAAGATCGTCCCTGGCGTCGATAAGCTTTATAAGCAGAGGAAAGTCCTCAAAATCGCGCGCCTTCAGCCCTACGGGATCTCCGTCCATATGCGCAAGTGCCCTCTCCAGGGT
Source organism: Clostridia bacterium (assembly GCA_024699005.1). Next base: position 2,970 of record JAILQN010000024.1, on the reverse strand, counting down.
ATAACCGTCGTACTCGCCGCCGATAACGTGGGACTCTCCGTCCTCATGGCACGACATCATCCACGCCTCGCCGACGTTCGGCAGGTCGGTTTTCATACCGTAATCGTCTATCAGTCTGCGCCCGCCCCAGGCGTCTTTTTTTACAAGCGCGGGTTTCAGAAAAAGAATACTCAAACCATATTACTCCTTTATATGAGTGTAGCGAAATTATACGCTTTTTCGCGCGTCATGTCAACACAAATTCATTCCCTCTCCATCCTCTTCATCAGCAGCACGGGGATTATCTGTATGACCAGGATTATCATGACAGCAGGGGCTTCGCCGCCGGCGGAATTCATAAACGCCATCGTCATAAGTATGCCCGCGACTCTGCCGAGGGCGTAAGGAAACTCATGTACGGTATGTACCTCGCCGCCGAAGTCTTTGAGGAAAGGGTCTCTGCCGACGGCGCCGAAATAGTCGTTCAGAGGCGGGGTAAGGAAAAACGCGGACGCCGCTTTCATGATTATCTGAAACGCGAATATCGCCGCCGCGCTCTTTGTAAAAAGCATCGAGACTGCCGCGAGTATAGCCGCCGTTATCGCCGCGGCGGCAAATATACGCCGTCTTTTTACCGTAGCGAAACGCGAATACAGAAGCGACGCCGCGACGTACGCCGCGCCTGCGGCGGAGGCGGCGAACCCCACCAGACGCTCGTCGCCGGACCGCGAATAAATAAGGGCGTTGAGGAAGAAGTCGAGCGTTCCGTTGAAAAAGCCCGTGGCGACGGTCGCCCAGAGCGACGCCCTGACCGGAACGGACCTGATCATCCTGACGGTGACTTTTTTTAATTCCGGAGATTTTGAAGACAGGACGACCGGGGAAAGACGGAAGCTCAGCGCGACGCTTAAAGCCGACAGGCAAAGCCCCGCGGCGAACAGCACCCGATAACCCTCAAAACTGCCGAAGGCGGAGATGAGAGCGCCGGAGAGCGCGGGCACGGCGACGGCTGAAGCCCCGCTTATGGCGTTCTGCAGGCCGTAACACCTGTCGCGGTTATTGTCCCGGGTGTAAGAGAGCAGCTGGAGCGCAAAAGGCACGTAGAAAAAGCCGTTCGCAACGGACAGAACGATCCCGACCGCACCGGAATAAGGCGCTGCGCCTTCGCTCAGGATACACAGAAACAGAAAAGCGACGGCGTAAAGGCAGAGCCCGGCCCTCTGCGAGATAAGAGCGGAGAGCCTGCGGGTCGTCCACACGGCGGCGACCATGGCGAAGGGCTGGACTCCCCCCAGGATCATATTGAAAATCATCACCGCGCCGTCGGCTCCGGTAGCGCGGATGAGGTATGTGCTTATAAACGTATTGGTGAATGAAGTGAAGACAGAAAAGCACGCCCAGACAAGCAGGAATCTCGCCCAGACGGCAGGTACCGGTGCTTTATTATCCATAACACCTGACTTATACCCGAATAACGCCATTAAGTCAAGCAAAAACAAGTTGAAATTCATAAAAGAAAGTGATATTATGAAAAAAATATATTATAACCGATGCAGACTTCAACAACGTGCCGGGATACACCGTTGAGCGAACCCGCGTCGGAAATAAAACAGAAAAGGTGATTATATGTACTCCCATACCAAAAAGATCACGGCAGTCCTTCTTTCGCTTGTCATGCTCATGTCCGCATTTTCTGTCTGCGCGTTTGCCAAAACCGACGATACGAATATCATCACGGCTGCCGACGCAAAGGCCGCGGCGAAGCTGGCCACCGCGTCAGACGAAATCAGCGCGAATATAATCCTGCCGGGTATCAGCCAGTCCAACGCGACTTACTGCGACGCGGACGGCAACCCGATTCTCAAAGGCGACGGGGGCGAGCTTTCCGGCGGGCTTCTGATCATAGACGATACCGATCTGGTCCCCAAGCTGCTCAAACAGCTTTTATGGCCGCTGCTCTCTTCCCTTTTCCTTCAGCACACCAATTCAAAGCTTGCGGAAAGAGTAAGGGCCGTAGTGGACGATCTGTTCTCGATCCAGCGCACGGACAAGACCGGCAAGGCGGTCAACAACCTCGTGCTTGACACTTTCCCCTATCCCCTTTCGGAATACAGTCAGGACGATAAAGATTATTTTTACCGCCGTCTGCCCATGTGGTCGGTGATCGACGCGATAGAGGCGAAATACGGCGTCGACGGCGAAAAATATACCTATCTCTACACCTTCCCGCTCATCGGCGACCCGATGGAATCCGCCGCGGGGCTCAGGGACTTCATCGCCCTTGTCAAGGAGCAGACCGGCTGCGCGAAAGTCAATCTTATCGCCATTTCCATGGGCGGTTCGATCCTGTCCGGCTATCTCGACCTTGTGCGGGAGGACGGCGGGGACTATTCCGACATCGATAAGATAATCAACATCGTCGCCGCGTTGGACGGTTCGGACATCATCGCGGATTTCTACGCCCGCAGCTGGAATCTTGAGGATGAGTTCCTTTACGGCGAGTACGTGCCGCTTATAATGGAAGCCGAGAATAACGACGCGTGGATCGGTCACGCGATAAACGTTGCTCTGCGGATATTCCCCAAGGACACGATCTATACCATACTCACAGCGGCGTTTGACGGCATACTCGAGAATCTGCTGCTCTACGACGCGCAGTTCTGGGCGACCGTGCCGTCAGACAGATATGAGGAGCTCGCCGACAGGTACTTCAGTACGGAAGATACCGCCGTCATGCGCGCCCGTACCGACCGCTTCCAGACCTGCCGTCTCAATCTGAAAGACAATCTGCAGGCGGCTGTTTCCGGCTACGGCGTGGAGGTCTACTCCGTGGCAGGTTACGACAGGAAGTACACCAGCGGCGATTACGCGTTCCTCGGCATAGTCGCTTCCAACGCCGGCGCGAATTCCGACTCCATAATCGATATCGACTCCACGACCCTCGGCACCACTTACGCTCCTGCGGGCGAGAAGCTGGACTATGAGGGCGAC
>JAILQN010000011.1 GCA_024699005.1 Clostridia bacterium | reverse complement strand
GGCTTTGATTTTCACACCTTGGATGATGAGGCTCTTCAACAGGTTGTCAATCTCATCAACAACAGACCACGCAAATGTCTTAATTGGAAATCCCCTTATGAGGTCTTTTTTGGTGTTGCAATTGATTGACAATCTACCGTGGAGGGGTCACCGGTCGAAGCAAAGTGAGAGCAGCGACGGTGAGAACAGGTCCCTTACTTAAGCGCATCTTTAACTGCCGGATCTGTTTTCTTACATACAATATGAAATGTCTCCCCGGCCGTGTACCCCTGTGCGGAAACACTTCTTCGACCGTGGACCCCTCCGCCGCCTCCGGCGGCACCTCCCCTTGGCAGGGGCGGCTTGTGCGGTTATCGCGCTTCGCGCGATTTTTAAAGGTTCGTCGAAAAGTGCCGTCCGGCTCAGCCTGTAAGCCGGGCACGATATCATTTTTTCTTGAATTCTTGGTCTCACTTCATTATCTCAGCCGGACCGGGTTCTGTTTTTCAGAGGCGGCCACACGCCCGTTCCGGTGCAGAAAACAGCGCTGACTGCGGCAAGGATATTATGCAGCATGCCCATGTTCTTTATTTCCGGCGAACCGGCGAAGAAATACAGCGCGGCGAAATACAGAGTGAAAGCGGCGCATAATACTGCGGGAAGGGAAGCGCCCGCGTCCCGGAAACAGAAACCGCATTTCCGGCACATCAGCACGCAGAGACCGAGAGTCGCGACGCCCGCGGCAACGGCGAACCATACGGAATAAGGGGTTTCGTCCGTGCGCACAAGCATGGGCCGCACGGCGTTCAGCCCGACGGCGCCGATACATACCAGCAGAAAGCTCAGAACGGACTGCGGTTTTTCGGGCAGTTTTGAGATCAGCGGTTCACCGACTGCCTGTGCGGGAGCGGCGCGCAGGATGAAAAACGTGATGATCCCTCCTGCGATAAAGCCGGTGAAATATTCCCAAAGGCTCCACGCGGCAAAGTTCTGCGGCAGAGAAAAACCCTGCGTTCCGCGGTAACCGCCGTTGCCGAAAAAGAAAAACAGATCGGCGGCGGTTATGGAAAATGCGAATGCGCCGCAGACAACGGCTCCGGTTTTCGCGGCGAAGCGGTCCTTTGCGAAAAACCTCGCGGCGCATATCGCCGCGGCGGCTCCCGCTGCGGAGGATATTGCCGAAACACAGGCGTAGTAGTGCCGCCCTCCTGCGATCTTTTTGGCCCAGCCTTCGGCGTTGAAGTACGACAGATATGCCGCAAAAGGCGTTTTTGCGATCCCCGCCTCCGCAAGGCCCTGCCGGAAAGCATCGGTCGCCTGCGGCGAAAGCAGCTTTACCAGCGGGTGGGCGAGGGTGGCTTTCATACCGTAAAACACTATAAGGAACACGGCGAGCACCACTATGTAATCACGGAGCCGCCAGGGCCTGTCGGTAAAGCACCGGCCCAGCAGCACGCCGAACATCCCGGCGAGCCCGAAGCCCATCAGCGCCATGAACAGCGCGCCCTGAGCGGGGCTGATATACGTGGGGGCCGCTCCCTCCGGCGAACCGCCCAGTATTCCGGTTATCTGCCCCAGAAGTGTGCCCCATGCGGGCGCAGTCAGCATGAAAGACAGGGAAGCAAGAGCGATCAGGCGCATCGGCGGTCTGTTTTTCCGCGCGGCGGCGGCAGTCAGGAACAGCGTGAACACGAAACCTGCGGCAAGCACGCCCCAGGAGGAGCCCCAGCCGTGGGTGCCGCGCACGCGCCACAAAAAGCCCAGCAGCAGCGCGCCTGTCAGCACGGCGGCGGGTCCCGGCAGGATAGTACGGGTTTTCATATGTTTTCTCCGTTTCTGTGAATGATGATCCGCGATGGCGGGATCCGGAAACAGTATGCATTATTTTCGCCCGAATATCAAGCGGTTATTTAATCGGCACTTACTTTATTAAAAAAAATGCTTGACATCTTATTTATGATGTGATATTATCATATCGATAATAAGAGAAAGGGGGCGCGGACTTGCAATTCGAAAAAGAATTTCTGGCGCAGTATGATTTAAGAGATTATGAGCGTCCGTCGGTCACGGCTGATATCGTCGCTTTTATGATCCGCTCCGAGGAGAGCGATAACTACAAGCGGAACTCCGAAAAAAAACTGTCCGTTCTTCTTGTCAAAAGGGGAGGGCATCCTTTCAGGGGATGCTGGGCGCTGCCCGGCGGATTCCTGCAGCCGTCCGAGACGGTCGAGGAATGCGCCCTGCGCGAGATCACGGAGGAGACGAACGTCACGCCGGTTTCGCTGATGCCCGTGGGGGTCTTCAGCGACCCCGGCAGGGATCCGAGGGGATGGATCATTTCCAACGCTTTCGCGTCCGTTATCAGCGAAGAATCCGTCAGGCAGACGGGCGGCGACGACGCTTCTGACGCGCAGTGGTTCGACGTGCGGTTCGGGCGGGGCGATGACGGGTATCATCACCTGGATCTCTGCTATGACGGGATCGGAATGAACGCTGTCCTTGAGGAGGAAGAAACCAGATTCGGAAAGACTTCGTTCAGGATAGAGGACAGCGGCGGCCTTGCCTTTGACCACGCAAGGATCATCGCGACAGCGATCACGGCGCTCCGCGAAGGCGCAAAGGATTTTGAAACGATATTCGATTTTCTGCCCGGGAAGTTCACGCTCACAGCGCTTCAGAAAGTTCAGGAGACGATCATGAATATCTCGATCCTTCCTGCAAACTTCAGGCGTAAGATCAGAGATTACGTAGTCGAAACGGACGAATACACACAGGGCGCGGGGCACAGACCCGCAAAACTATACAGGAGAAAATAAAATGAAAAAGATTCTGGTCGTAGTCGATATGCAGAAGGATTTTGTGGACGGCGCGTTGGGAAGCGAAGAAGCGGCAGCCATCGTCCCCGCAGTCGTAAAGAAGATCAGCGGGTTTGACGGCGGGATCTTCGTTACCTATGATACTCATTACGGGAACTATATGGACACCGCGGAGGGAAAGAAACTTCCCGTCCCGCACTGCATAAAGGGAACGGACGGCTGGGAACTCAACGGCGACGTGGCGCAGGCGCTTGCTTCAAAACAGTACACCGCCGTTGAAAAGAATACCTTCGGTTCCGTCGACCTTCCCGCCCTTATCCGGGACGCCGTCGGAGACGAGGAGTTCACCGTTGAGATCATAGGTCTCTGCACGGATATCTGCGTCGTATCCAACGCGCTTATCATCAGAGCCTTCTTCCCGGAAGCGCCTGTCGCCGTCGAAGCGGCGTGCTGCGCCGGTGTGACACCGGAGAAGCATGAAGCGGCTCTTGAAACCATGAGAAGCTGCCAGATAGAAGTGAGGTAAAAAATGCTGCGGTTGAACGATGCTGAGATACCTTTGAAACATTTCACGGACGGCACGCCGGATCTGCGGGTGGATGTTCCCCGGGATCACGGCAGTGAAAGAAGCGCCGTTATCACCTGGCTTTTTGAGAATGATGCCGAAACGGTCGCTCTGATTTTCCTGACGAGGCATCTTCAGGAGCACGGTATCCGCGATATAGACCTTGTGATGCCGTACATCCCGAACGCCCGTATGGACCGTGTGAAAACAGACGCCGACGTATTCACGCTCAAATATTTTGCCGAGGTGATCAACGCGCTGCATTTCCGTTCGGTCCGGGTGCTTGATCCGCATTCAGCGGTGAGCGAGGCTCTTATCGACAGGATAGTCATAAAGACCGCGAAAGACTATATCCTTGAAGCGGTCCGCAGGATCAACGATAAAGACCTGATGCTGTTCTTCCCCGACGAAGGCGCAATGAAGAGATATTCCGACATGTGCGATATCCCGTTTGCTTACGGGCAAAAGAACCGCGACTGGGAAACGCGCGAGATACGCGGGCTGACCGTGTGCGGCGACGTCGGGAAGATCGCGGGAAAGAGTATCCTTATGGTCGATGACATCTGCTCCAGCGGGCGGACTCTTCATTATTCCGCAAAGAAGCTGAAGGAGCTCGGGGCGGGGAAGATATTCCTCTATGTATCTCACTGCGAGAACATCGTCACGGAAAGCGAACTTCTTCATTCGGAAATGGTGGAGAGAGTGTTTACGACACGGAGTTTTCTGAAACTTGAACATTCAAAATTCGAGATCCTTGATTCTTTTACGGAGGTTTGATATGTATACTTTTGACGTTGAAAAAACAAAAAACGAATGCGTGGAGTGGATCCGCGGTTTCTTTGAGAAGAACGGCCCCGGATGCAACGCAGTGATCGGCGTTTCCGGCGGCAAAGACAGCTCCATCGTCGCTGCGCTCTGCGTTGAGGCGCTCGGCAGGGACAGAGTCATCGGCGTATTGATGCCCAACGGCGAGCAGGCGGACATCGACATGGCGAAACTGCTCGTAAACCACCTTTGCATCCGTCACTTTATCGTGAATATAAAGGACGCTTTTGACGGAGTGGTAAAGAACATACCTTTTGAACTGTCCGACCAGAGCAGGGTGAATCTGCCGCCGAGACTCAGGATGACCACTCTGTACGCCGTATCCCAGAGCAACAACGGCAGGGTCGCGAACACCTGCAATCTTTCGGAGGACTGGGTCGGTTATTCCACCCGTTACGGCGACAGCGTCGGCGACTTTTCTCCGTGTTCCAATCTGACCGTGCAGGAGATGAAAGCGATAGGCCGTCTGCTCGGGCTTCCCGCCGTTCTTGTCGACAAAGTTCCCGCAGACGGCCTTTGCGGCAAAACTGATGAAGATAATCTCGGATTCACTTACGCCGAGCTTGATAAATATATCCGTGAAGGCGTTATCGTCGATCCGGTTAAAAAGGAGAGAATAGACCGTTTGCACAGGATGAACGCGTTCAAGCTTCAGCTGATGCCGTCTTTTGACCCGGGGATCGGATCCCTTTCCGATGCAAAGTGATTCTTCTGACGTTATGCTTATTGAAAGAGTTGCTTCTCCCGCCGATTAAAAAAACCGGACAGACGGCAGCTGCAGTGCCTGGCTGATGAGAGCGTCAAAGACACGGATCATCCCGTCGTTCTGCATATACATACCGTCAAGGGTAAGGGGCTGCGGTATGCCGAGGAGGACAGCGAAAGCCGGCATTCCGGTTCGCCGTTCCGCATAGAAGACGGTTTGCCTAAAAACGGATTCCCGGTCTGCGACACGACCGTTCACGACAGCTTTATCGATCTTCTCAGGAACAATGACCGGTCGCTCGTGCTGACCGCCGGAACGCCCCGGGCGCTCGGTTTTGTCGGCGAAGAACGGGCGGAGTGGGAGGCAAAGGGGCGTTTTATTGACGTCGGGATCGCGGAAGAAAACGCCGTCGCAATGTGCAGCGGCGCCGCGAAATACGGCGTCTCCGCGGTATTCGGAGTATACGCGCCGTTCCTGCAGCGGGCCTATGATCAGCTGTCGCATGATCTTTGTCTGAATAATAATCCCGCTGTTGTCCTTGTATTGCTTCCCGGAGTATACGGTATGAAGTCCGATACGCATTTCGGAATGTGCGATATACAGATGACGACTCATATACCCGGTCTTGTGTATCTTGACCCTTCAGGTAAAGAAAAGGAACATCAATCTTCGGTTATGTCTTAATATGAACGACAGCATGCTGCTGCATCACGCCTATGTGCCGGGCAGCGTGATCGGGCCCGCCCGGGATCTCGGCGCGGATCAGCTCACATTCCGCGCGCTGTGGGCTCCGGATACCGATACCCCGCAGGGGGAATGGATCAGCCGTCACGTTACGGGCGTAACCTTTGATTTTATCGACAGTCTCAAAGCCGACATGAAAGCCGCAGGCAGATATCTTGATACGCTTGAATACGGAGCCGACCGTTACGATTACCACGGTTTTTCCGTGGTTATAGACGAGGATTAGATGTCGCAGGAGAAAAACAAAACAGCGGTAAAATATCGCATCCTTCGTCCGGACGGTCATCTGTATTCAAAGTGGGACAGCCGCGCAAGTCTTATTTTCTGATAGCGTAAGGGGGTTAAACAGTATGAAACTCGAACCGATAGTCGTGTCGCTGCTCGACACGGACCTGTACAAATTCAATATGGATCAGGTGATCTTTCATAAGCACACCGATCTGTGCGGACAGTATTACTTCAAGTGCCGCAATAAGGACGTTGTTTTTACGCCCGGGATGGCAGAGGAGATCAAAGCGCAGGTCGATCATCTCTGCTCGCTGAGATTTACAAAGGAAGAACTCGATTATCTGCGTTCCATCCGTTTTATAAAGAACGACTATGTGGAGTTCCTGCGCCTCTGGCGTCCCATCCGCGATTACGTATCGATCGATCTGAACGAAGACGGGGAACTTTCCGTGGTCGTTGACGGGCCGCTTTTTTCGGCGATGCAGTTCGAGATCTACCTGCTTGAGATCATCAACGAAGTCTACTTCCGCATGGCGTTTGACTACGATAAACTCCTCAGATCCGCAGAGGAACGTCTTGACGCCAAGATCAGGGCAATGAACGACGGCACCTATACGTTCAGATTCGCCGAGTTCGGCTGCCGCCGCCGGCTCTCCCGCGAATGGGAGGACGCAGTGGTCCGCCGTTTTGTGACGGAGACAGAAAACTGCGTGGGAACCTCGAACGTTTACCTTGCCATGAAGTACAACGTCACGCCGATCGGAACTAACGCTCATGAGTTCGTTCAGATGTATCAGGGCATAGACTCCATCCCGCTTGCGTACACGAACCACTATGCGATGAGGGATTGGTATGCGGAATATGACGGCGACAACGGGACCGCGCTGACCGATACCGTCACTACGGATCTGTTCCTGCTCGACTTTGACCGTTCTATGGTCAATAACTATACGGGCGTCCGTCACGACAGCGGCGATCCGTACGCCTGGGGCGAGAAGATAATCGCCCACTATAAGAAGTTCGGCGTCGATCCGAAGACGAAGCTGCTCCTGTTCAGCGACAGCCTCGATTTTGACCGCGCCCAGAAGCTGTACGACTATTTCCGCGAAAAGACCAAAGTGTCTTTCGGTATCGGGACGTTCGTTTCGAACGATACCTGCGAGACTCCTCTGAACATCGTCATCAAACTGCAGTACGTCAACGGCAGGCCTGTGGCAAAACTCTCCGACGCGCCCGGCAAGGCGATGTGCCGCGATGAGGGATATCTGGAATACCTGAAAAGCGCAGTCGCCTTCAGGCTGGACAGAGAGAAAAAGACATAAAGGCAATATCGTATAAATATTGTGCGCAGATTACGCAAACAAATAAAAGGCTCTTCATCGGAAGTGAAGGACCTTTTTATATGTGCGAAAAATATAATCACCGTTCGCGAAGCGAACGCAACCATATAAGCCGCCCCTGCGAAGGGGAGGGGGACCGCGAAGCGGTGGAGGGGTCCACGGTCGAAGCAAAGTGAAAGTCGCGCCGGTGGAGGAGTCACCGGTCAAAGTGAAGTCGAAGCAGAACCGGTGGAGGTGGCACCGATCAAATCGAAGTGAAACCGCGCCGACGAGAACCGGTCTCTTATTTGAGCAATTCTTTAACTGCCGAATCTATTTTCTCGCAGACAATATGAAAGGTTTCCGTGGCCGTGGACCACTGTACAGAAACTTTTCATCAACCGTGGACCCCTCCGCCGCCTTTGGCGGCACGGTAGATTGTCAATCAATTGCAACACCAAAAAAGACCTCATAAGGGGATTTCCAATTAAGACATTTGCGTGGTCTGTTGTTGATGAGATTGACAACCTGTTGAAGAGCCTCATCATCCAAGGTGTGAAAATCAAAGCC
>JAILQN010000001.1 GCA_024699005.1 Clostridia bacterium | reverse complement strand
TCGTCGCAGCCCCAGTTGCAGGCGGAGAAAAGTATCTCCCTGCCGCAAGAGCGCAGAGCCATGGCCATCCTGCGGTAAAGCTCGGGACCGTTTGCGTTTTTGGGCTTATAGCAGAAATCGTATTTCAGAAAATCCGCGCCGTACTCCGCGAAAGTCTTCGCGTCAAGGAATTCGTGATCGAAGGAGCCCGGAAAGTCCGCGCAGGTCCTGGTGCCGGCGCAGGAGTACATACCAAACTTGAGTCCTTTTGAGTGGACGTAATCGCTCACGGCTTTCATGCCGTCGGGGAACTTTACGGGATCGGGAACGATCTTGCCGGTCTCCGGATCGCGTTTGCGCTTTGACCAGCAGTCGTCGATGACAAGATACTCGTAACCGGCGTCGCGAAGCCCTTTTTCGACCATGACGTCAGCCGTTTCGCGAATGACCTGATCGCTGATATCCGCTGCGAAGGTATTCCAGGTATTGAAACCCAGAGGCGGGGTTCTTGAAAGCATATTCTGTTTCTCCTTATTGTTCCGGGGCTGCGGACCCCTTATTTGTTTTCTGTTTTTTGCGTTTCTGCTCCTTCCCTGCGGGAATAAATTCCGACAGCAGCACGAAGAAAAACGTCTGGAATACGAACATTCCGATAAGCTGATTGACGTTCGGCGTATAATAGAAGCCGTTCCGTTCCGCCCATTCCTGTATGCCGGGACCCCAGAGATACCAGTAAGTCGGTATTGGAGTCAGCAGCAAAGCGAAGAAAACGTTGTAAAACACGTCTGCTTTAGGATGATCCTTCTCCTCGAACAAAAACGAGAACAGCGGGATTATCAGGAACATCAGCGAATACGAGCTTGAAAAAGCCGGAATATTCAGAACGATATAACACAGCAGAAACAGCCTCTGCCAGCGTTTTTTAACGAACAGCAGCGCGGCAACGGCTGCCGCATCGGTCAGGATCATCAGTATCACTGCCGGAGCGATCAGCTCTTTGTCTATTATCAGTATAAGATTCTGAATACTGACGCTCGAGAATGAAAACCTGGACTTGCTGTTGACAACGAACTTCGCAAGATTCGCCACGAAGGTCGCGATAAAACTGTCCTCTTTGACGTGAGTGACGGCGCCGGATATCATCGCCGTTCCGGGCAAGGCGTACGCGACGCCCGGTTCTATGACCGCGGCTCCGGTACGGATGAATTTAACGAGGAACGGTATCGCGGGAAGGGCGAACGCCAGAATGCCGTAAATAACGCAGCGGACCGCCTGTTTGTATTTCTTTTCGAATATGAGCATCGCGCCGAATATCGCGGGATACAGCTTGATACCTGCCGCCAGAGCCAGAGATATAAGCGCCAGCTCGCTGACGATCTTGTTTTCGTCTCCTTCAAAGAATATAAAAAACGCCGTAAGCACGAAACAGAGGGTCAGGATATTGCCCCTTTCAAGACTGTACAGAACCGGGTAACCGACGCACATGAGCATGGTCAGTATCTTGCCGTGGGCGTCGGCGTATTTGTTCGCGTGGAGATTCGACACGAACGAAGACAGCGTCTTGACAAGCACGAGTATGCACACGCAGGCGAACAGCAGATAGATCATCATGCAGCGCTGATCCATCTGCAGTAGGTACTTCGTGCCGGGTTTCAGGTTATTGTCTATCGCCACGTAATCAGCCCGGACGAATTTGCCGAAAAACTTGAATATGAGTATGCACAGCGGCGGATAGATGTTGTTCTTATCGGTATATACGTTGCCGACGGCGTCGCGTATGGAGTTGAAAAAATCCATGAACAGGTCGTTATTGACGCCTTTGCCGAAAAGCGCGTTGGAAAACGACGCGCCGTTCGTGATAAACATCGCCCCCATCATAATACCGAAGTTTACGATGAAGAATATAATAAAAAACCGGACGTAGCCCTCGGTCGGGTAATGGTACCCGCCGGGACGCCTTCCGGAAAGAATGTCAAACGCCTTTTTTAAATACCGCGCGACAGGATTTTGTTTTTTCTCAGCTGCTTGATTCATGTTCGGCACCGGATATGATCTGTATGTAGTCTTTTACCCGCATATTATATCTTAATACGGCTTGACTTGTCAAGAAATAATACGCATAAGCGCGACCGCGCAGACTTTGTCTGCGCGGTCCCTGTGTTATGCCGTTTTATCAGCCCTGATCGTTCACGGAACGGATCTCGGAAATAAGCCCCTTGATGGCGGCAACGAGCCCCATGATGAACGAAATAAAGCCCTGAAGGAATTCCATAATATTTACCTCTCTTCTTTGATATTTGTTGTATTGTGATCTGTCACGGTATGATAATATCACATA
>JAILQN010000344.1 GCA_024699005.1 Clostridia bacterium | reverse complement strand
CCATTATGGTGCGCTCGGTCACGTCGCGCACAAACTTGTTCGCGTTATCTTTAAACTCTTAAAATCCAATTCTCCGTTCATTCATGACCGCCTGCTGAAAACCTGATTCTTTATCTTGACTTTTCATAGCTGGTCTCCTTTTATGGTGTTGCACTTTGCGTGTTGAGATAAGATCTGTCAATATTTCTTCCAAAAACCTTACACTTTTAATATCATTTTCACGAATAAAAGTCAACCAAAAAAACACTTGCAATTTACTTAATTTAAAGGTACAATAGACAATGTATATATATGTAGTATTTTGTCTTATTATCTCCGAGAGGGTTTTTATATGAATATATCGGGTTCTTTGACGACTGCGGCTGATTCCGCAACGAGGACAATGCTTCCGTTGCGAAAGGTTCCGGCGTCGGCAAAAAAGCGCTTTATAAAAATATTTTCGCCGCTTATCTGCGCCGCGGCGCTTTTAGGCCCGCTTTCCGCGGGCTTTACGGCGTTTGCGGTCATAGGCGTCGACACCCAGTACTCCTACGATTCCAACGACCCGGGCTGGCTGTCCGACATCATCGTGAAGGAGGACATGGCGACCGTCGAGTCCCTCGCCGCGCGCTCCACGCTGGAGCCTGTCACGGACTATCCGTACGAACATACTGCGGAAAGCTTCAAAAGCGAGATAGAGTATTACGAGAAGCTGTACACCCTCGACCCGGCGCTGTCCAATTCGGCATACCTTTACATTATGCAGGCGGCGTCTCAGATGAACGGAGCCGCGGCATCTGATTCCTATTCCGACGAATACATAAAATCATATCTGACCCGTATGGGCATAGTCTGGCCCCAGGGCGGGGACGAGACCGAGCACGCCATAGCCGCCCGAGCGCTCTTCTCCTTCCTTACAGCAAATCCGCAGTACACCGTAACGCCCGGCGCGGGGCTTTACGACGTGTTCACCACGTATCTCTCTCAGATGGTCGGCACGGACGTATCATCCATCCTTGCCTATGACGCGGACGCCACCCTCTCCAATATAGAAGAATACGTTCTGGCGGCATCGAAATACACGCTCTTCCGCAAAGGGTACGACGTTACGGCTTCCACCGGCGCGGACGAGACGTACCGTCTCATGTCAGTCATGACCATCCGCGAGCAGAGCATAACCGTGGACGCTGCCAACGCCACCACGGACGAGATAAAGAACAAATATCTCTGCGCCATGATGAGCATGATATACGATATAGAGCCGGACTCGCAGTCCTTCGGAAAAGCCGCGTCGGACGGCAGCCTGGTTTCGTTTATTTTACAGTGCATAGGCAAGATCAAGGGACTCGCCGTCAAAAACGGCACGTCCTATCAGTCCGCATTCGAGACCGTGCGCGACAATTCCGACTACTTTGATCTTGCAAAGCAGTTTTACGCGGACATCACGGAATACAACGTCAGCCTCAAAAACCGCCGTTCCAAAATATATCTGAGCCTCGTTCCGTTCATATCCAACGAGCAGGACAACGCCCTGATCCTCAGGGTCAACGGCGAACAGGTCAAGCCCGGATATTACAGCAGCGTGGCTCTTGATAAAACAAAGGCTCAGGAGCAGATAAAAATAGACGTCAGCGGAATATCCGACGGACTGAATTTCGCGAAGACATACATCCTGAATATCCGCCAGGGTCTCGTCGACCCGGAGAACACCGGCACGACGGTATCCGCCGCCCTCAGCAAGATCTCCGCCGCGGTGGAAAAGGCGGTGTCGGATATCGGCGTCGACACACCGTTCTCCGGAATAATGTCTCAGCTGCCTTTCTCCATTTCCAACAGGGTGCTGTCCATATCTTCACTGCTGTTCCCGTCCTCCGACGGCGTGGATTTCGGGTCATTTGTACAGCAGGTATTCGGCTACGCAAAGACCGGCGTCTCATCTCTGTCGGGGCTGGCGACCACATCAATCGGCGGCATAGGCGGGCTTGACGCCTTCCTCGCCGCGTTTACGGGCGGCGATTCCGCGGGCGGCAGCGGCAACAGCGGCGGCAGCGCTACCGTCTCGACTCCCCTGTCCGTCTCTTTCGCGAAGACCGCCGAGAACAACGGCGCCGATATAAACAATCTTCAGGTCATTGCCGCGCCGGTCCGGGCAACTCCCGCCGAAACGCCGGCAGCGCCTCTCAATAACGCCGCCGTAATAGTGGCGCAGGGCAATAACGCAGGAACGGAAACTCTTGACGGGCAGCAGACCTGGCTGCGCGAGTTTGTCGGGAATCCCGCGAATATAGTGGTTTTCGTTATAGTGCTCGCGGCGGTGTTCTTTGTCTGCATGCTGCTGTTCTCCAGGATCTTCCGCTATCGCAGCGAGGCGCAGTCTCTGGAAGGCAAGGCAAAGATCGTAAAATCAGCC
Source organism: Clostridia bacterium (assembly GCA_024699005.1). Next base: position 8,963 of record JAILQN010000344.1, on the reverse strand, counting down.
CGCAGCTACGATGACGCCGATCTCGCGCGGGATAACAGAAGAAAGTAACCGGCAGGGCGCCTGTGCGTCAGCGCAGCACCTGTCACCTGACACCTGCTGCAACCCATTCCGGATAAAAAAGAAGAAACATATATAAGAAGCGAGGTAAAATATGGCAAACGAGAAAATCATGATCGTCGACGATGACGTGAATATCTGCGAACTGCTGCGGATATATCTTGAAAAAGAGAAATACGTCACCGTTATTTTCAACGACGGCGCGGAGGCCGTGAGCCGCTTTGCCGACGTTGAACCGGACCTGGTTCTGCTGGATATCATGCTTCCCGGTCTGGACGGATGGCAGGTCTGCCGTATGATAAGACAGTCCTCAAACGTGCCGATCATCATGCTTTCCGCGAAAGGCGAAGCGTTCGACAAGGTGCTGGGACTGGAACTCGGGGCGGACGATTACATTGTCAAACCGTTCGAGACCAAAGAGGTCGTAGCCCGGATAAAGGCCGTTATGCGCCGCGCGGGTTCCTCCGCTCCGGAGGAGATGCGCGAGGTCCGCTATGACAAGCTTGTCATCAACCTTACCAATTACGAGATGCGCGTCGACGGCAAGATCGTGGACACTCCCCCCAAGGAGCTGGAACTGCTGTTCTACCTCGCAAGCAATCCCAACAAGGTCTTTACCCGCGACCAGCTGCTGGATAAGGTATGGGGCTTCGAGTATTACGGCGACTCTCGCACTGTTGACGTGCATATCAAGCGTCTGCGCGAAAAATTCGAGGGCGTATCCGACAAATGGGAGCTCAAGACAGTATGGAGCGTAGGGTATAAGTTCGAGACCCGCGAATGAAACGCAAAAAAAAGAAAAACGGCTCGTCGCTGTTCTACCGCTATATGGCGTTTTTCGTCATCATAGAGGTGGTCGCTCTGACGGCCGTCGGCATCGTCCTGCTGCAGAACATTGTCAGAAACGGCAGCGAACAGCGCCTTCAGAGCATAGACTCCGAGACCGAGAGTCTTGCTCTTGCTTTTTCACAGTATTATTATAACTCCACAAATCTCGGCGACCATTCCGCAGCGGGTATCATAAAAGCGATAAACAACGCTTCTGCGGACTCCGCACTCGATATTTTCATAACCGACCCTATGGGTAAGGTGACCTATTGCCGCGAGATGGCAAAGGAACAGGCGCCATATACCGGCGAATGCACATGCGAGACCCACAGGAACCGCAGCATCCCCGGCGAGATATTCACCTCCATTATAGAGGAGGGCAGCGTGATGCGCGTGACGGACTTCGCCGGCACCTTCAGCGAAATGACGTTCGTCACGGCGATAACCGTATACGACAAATCCGGCGAGGCCGTGGGCATAGTCTACGGCATGGAACCCTACGTCGCCGGCATGCGTTCCTACTATATCGGTCATTGCAGGACTTATATCCTTGCAATGATCGCTGTTATTGCCCTTACGATAACGATAGCCTACTTCTATACCAAAAAAATGACCGCGCCGCTCACCCTGATGCGCGACGCGACCCGCAAGTACTCAAAAGGCGACCTGTCGCACAGGATCGAATATAACGATAAGTGGTTTACGGTCACCGAGTTCAACGAGCTGACCGCCTCGCTCAACTCGATGGCGGATTCGCTGGAACGCAACGACGAGGCTCTGAAGAGCTTTGTCGCGAATGTTTCGCACGAACTCAAGACTCCGATGACCACCATCGGCGGATTTGTGGACGCCATACTGGACGGCACGATCGAAGGCGAGAAGGCGGACGAATACCTTCACATCGTCTCGGACGAGGTCAAACGTCTTGCGAATCTTGTGGTAGCCATGCTCAATCTTTCCAAGATCGAAGCCGGACAGCTGACCCTGAACCCGGTCCGGATGGATCTGATGACCATGCTGGGCGAGATCCTGATCACCTTCGAACAGAAGATCGACGCCAAACATATCAGCATAGAGAATTTTGACGATCTGCGTCCCACCTATATCGAGGCTGACAAAGACATGATCAATCAGGTCTTTTACAACCTTATCGACAACGCAGTCAAGTTCGCAGGCGAAAACGGAAAGATATTCTTCTTTATCGATCAGGAGGACGACATTGTCACGGTGCGTATACGCAACACTGGCGGCCCAATATCGGAAGAGGATCTGGAACGCATCTTTGAACGTTTCTACAAAGCGGACAAATCCCGTTCCAAGTATTCAAGCTCCGCCGGCCTTGGGCTGTATATCGTCAAACGTATCGTCACCCTGCACGACGGCGAAGTGTCGGTCAGGAATCTGGACGGCAACTATACCGAGCTCAGCGTCAGACTCAGGAAAAAACTGTGATCAGAGATCACGTACTGTCACCTGTCACCTTTAAAAGGAGATCTCCATGAAAAAAATAATCAAAGGCATTTTAAAAGCTGTCCTCGCGATCATCATAATAGTTGTCGTCGCCGCGGGCGGACTTATCGGTTTCCTTTCAGTCAAGGAGTTCAAACCTGCCGATACCGAAGAGATCGCGGTGGAAGGCACAGGCTCCGGCGAGGTATCGGATGAAGTGACCGTACTGTCGTGGAACATCGGATACGCGGGTCTCGGCAAATGGTCCGATTTCTTTATGGATGGCGGCGAAAACACACGTTCCGCGGACAAAACGATGGTAAACGCCTATCTCTCCGGGATCAACACTGTTATCGCGGAGCAAAACGCCGATATAGTCATGCTGCAGGAGGTCGATTCCGATTCGACCCGCACCTTCGGCATAAACGAGGTCGAAAAACTCGCTGTCGGCGCGAGCGCTTACGCGCTCAATTACTCCTGTCCGTTCGTGCCTTTTCCCTGGCCGCCCATCGGTAAGGTGAACAGCGGTCTTCTGACATTCACCGATTACCCGATAATCTCTGCCTCGCGCATATCTCTGCCATGTCCGTTCTCCTGGCCCATACGCGTCGCAAACCTCAAGCGCTGCCTGCTGATCAGCCGCATCCCCGCCAAAAACGACCGGGAGCTCGTCATTGTCAATCTGCATCTTGAGGCTTACGACTCCGGAGAAGGCAAGATCGCCCAGACCAAAGCGCTCAAAGACTTTATCGAAGCGGAATACGCAAACGGGAATTACGTGATTGCCGGCGGCGACTTCAATCAGGAATTCCCCGGAGTCCTTGAAATATACCCCAACACTCACGAGGAATGGATGCCCGGCACCCTCGAAAACGATATGCTGCCCGACGGCTGGAGCTTTGTTTACGACACCGATACGCCGACCTGCCGTCTGCTCAATCAGCCCTATAATCCCGCTGACACAGAAGGAACGCAGTATTACGTCATAGACGGCTTTATAGTCTCGCCGAACGTGCTCTCCGCCCAGGCGACAACCATCGACGCCGGATTTGAGAATTCCGACCATAACCCGGTCAGGCTTGAGGTCAAATTAGGATAACAAAAAATCAGACTCTTGACAAACCGGTTTCATCATGCTGATATAATTGTACAAGATTTTGGACAAGGAGGCCTGAAATATGTTAGCCGTAAATTATTCGACGATACGCAATAACTTAAAAAACTATTGTGACCTGGCAAGCGATAATGATGAAACCGTTATAGTAACCCGTAAAGAAGAAAAAACGTTGTCCTTATCAGTCTTGAAAACTATAATGCCCTGATGAAAGCCGCACGTAACGCCGAGTATCTCGCAAAGATAGACCGCGCTATCAAGCAGTTAAAAAGCGGTCACGGCGCCAGGCATGAATTGATCGAAACGACTGATGAATAATCGAAACAATATCACCGCAAGGCAAAGCCTTGCGGTGATATTGTTTCGTCGATTGTGTGATATTTGAATCCGACTCCGAATGCCGTATCAGTCTTCCGATTCTTCTTCTTCCGCCTCTTCGCCGATATCCCACTTGATGACCTCGCCGCATTCCGGGCAGATCACGCCGTCCTCGCCGATAACGTCGTCGTCGGTAAAGATGCAGTCTGATCCGCACTTGGGGCAGGTGATCTGGTACAGCGCGTCGTCGTCATCGTCATCATCGTCGTCGTAATCGTATTCGTCATCGTAATCGTCGTCAAGACCGCTGCCGAAATCTTCAAGCAGATCATTAAGATCCAGTTTTTCTTCAACGGTAAACAGATCCGAATCGATGGCGTCGACGTATTCGTTTACGTCTTCAAGCGCCTGCTCGAGCGCGCCGGCCCGGAGCGAGATGTGTTTTATCTCCGCCGCAAGCTCGTCGCACAGATCGCACAGCGCCATTATCGCCTTGCTCTCGGCGGAATCGCCGTCAAGCGGCAGCCCGGCTACAAGACCCTTTACATAAGCGGCTCTTTCTGAGATAGTCATATCTGCTCCTTACGCCCTGGACATATACTCGCCCGTGCGGGTGTCTATCTGGATCTTCTCGCCCTCGTTGATGAACAGCGGGACCTTTACTTCCGCGCCGGTCTCAAGCGTGGCGGGTTTGGTTGTGTTCGTGGCGGTATTGCCGGCAAAGCCCGGATCGGTCTGGGTGACCTCAAGCACTACGAAGTTGGGCGGCTCCACGCCGAACACGTTGCCCTTGTAGGAAAGTATGCGGCAGATCTCGTTCTCTTTTACGAATTTGAAGGAGTCAGGCAGATCCGACGCGTTGATCGGCTGCATATCGTATGTCTCGGGATCCATGAAATAATACAGATCGCCGTCGTTATAGGAATACTCCATCTCCTTGCGCTCAATATAAGCGGTGGGGAACTTCGCGGTCGGGTTATAGCTCTTCTCGACCACGGCGCCGGTGATGACGTTCTTGGTCTTGGTGCGTACGAACGCCGCGCCTTTTCCGGGTTTTACATGCTGGAACTCGACTACCTGAAGCACCTGACCGTCTTCCTCAAAAGTTACGCCGTTTCTGAAATCGCCTGCTGAAATCATATAATTATCCTCCGTGGTTAGATTGGAGCTCCCTGCGGGATCCCCTCATATTACACTTAATTATATAATAGCGCATACGTTTTTGCAAGTATTTTTTTCATGCCGCCCATATTGTAATTTTCAGATAACAGGATTATAATTGAGAATGAGATGTCCCACGCCTCTATGGCGGCGGGTGCCATCGTTCTTCAGCGGCGGTTGTAATCAGCCACTGAAGAACAGGGGCTGAAGCCCCTGACATTCTCTCATGAATAACGGGGCTATCGCCCCTTATTGAATATGATTTATAAGCGGGGTGAAGATAAATGAAAACGATTCATACAGGTCTTGACGGTGTAGTCGGCTCCCTTGTGGTTCTGGAAGGGGCAAAAGATGCGTTTTTCGATGAAATGGCTGTCATTACGCTGCCCGACGGCTCAAAGCGCAACGCCCGCGTCGTGGAGATCCGGGGCGACAAGGCCGTACTGCAGGTATTTGAAGGCGCGGCGGGGTTATCGCGCGCCAATACCGTTACCGAATTCACGGGAAAGCCCATGGAGCTGGCGCTCTCCCCCGGGATAATCGGCAGGACTTTCGACGGGATGGGACGACCGGCGGACGGACTGGGCGAAATATATCCGACAGTCAGAAGGAACATCAACGGCTCGGCGATAAACCCGGTGGAGCGTATGTATCCCGAAAAGTATATACACACCGGTTTTTCGGCGATCGATGCGCTTTCGACTCTTATCCGCGGGCAGAAGCTGCCCATATTCTCCGGCTCCGGCATGAAACATAACGAGCTGGCAAGCGGGATCGTACGCCAGGCTTCCGCCGGCGGCGAGGCGTTCACCGTGGTTTTCGCCGCCATGGGAGTCAAAAACGACGTCGCGGAGTATTTCCGGCGTTCCTTCGCTCAGGGCAGTGTCGCCAGCGGCGTGACCATGTTTCTCAACCTTTCGAGCGACCCGATCATCGAACGCATCATCACTCCCCGCTGCGCCCTGACCGCCGCCGAATATCTCGCTTTCGATCTGGGCCTGAACGTACTTGTGGTCATGACGGATATGACCGCCTACTGCGAAGCGCTCAGGGAATTCAGTTCCTCCAAAGGCGAAATACCCGGCAGAAAGGGTTTCCCGGGCTATCTTTACTCGGACCTCGCGTCGCTGTACGAGCGCGCGGGACTCATATGCGGCTGCCCGGGTTCCGTAACGCAGATCCCTATCCTTACAATGCCCAACGACGATATCACCAACCCCGTACCCGATCTGACGGGATTTATCACAGAGGGGCAGATCGTGCTTGACCGTGGGCTTGACGCCGCCGGAATATTCCCGCCGGTCGACCCCCTGCGATCTCTTTCGCGCCTTATGAAAGACGGCATAAGCGAAGGCTGTACAAGGGCGGATCACAAGCAGCTTGCCGATCAGCTTTTCGCGTCGTACTCGCAGGTGCAGGAAGTCAGAAGCCTCGCGTCGGTCATAGGCGAGGACGAGCTTTCGCCTGCGGACAAGACTCTGCTCGCATTCGGAAGGTCGTTCGAGTCGGAATTCATTGATCAGAGCAACGTCGGCGCCAGGACCATGGACGAAACTCTCGATCTCGGCTGGAAGCTGCTGTCCATGCTCCCGCGCTCGAGCCTCGACAGGGTCAAGGATGATATGCTGGACGCCCATTATCTGCAATGAGCAATGTGCAATTTGCAATGTGCAATGCACCCGACCGGAGGTAAACAATGACAAACAATCCTGCGCCGACAAAATCCAGGCTCATGGAGACCAAAGCCTCGCTGGAGCTTGCGCAGACGGGTTACGACCTTATGGACCGCAAGCGGTCTATCTATCTGCGGGAAGCGGCAAAATATACCGAAAACGCGGACAAAGCTGCCGAAAGGGTCAGAAACGCCATAACGGAAGCATACGCCGCGCTGCGCGTTTCCGCAGAATCCGGCGACAGCGTGAACATAGCTGCCGCCTGCACTCCTGTCGAAAATACAGTCACCGTCACCATCGAAAACGTTATAGGTATAGACGTGCCGACTTTCAGAACGGAGCCGCGGGGCAGAGCGCTGCCCTATCCCCTCGGCTCGACTTCTGCGCGGCTCGATAAGGCGTATTTCGCCTGGGGCGAAGTCGCCGCCGCCCTGTGCGGGCTGGCGACGGTAAGGGCAGCCGAAGCGAGGCTGGTATCCGCCGCCGAAAAGACCTCCCGAAGGGAAAACGCCCTCGGGAACGTGATGATCCCAAGGCTCAAAGAGACCGAAAGGACCATTACCGAAACACTGGAGGAAAGGGAACGGGAGGAATTCTCAAGGCTGAAGGTTATTAAAGCGGATAGCTGACATCTGTCAGTGGATAGTGGATAGCTTATAGGGTTGCAGATCAATAATAATAGCCGCTGCCGCGGCTGTTCAGAGGGGACCTCTCCTCCGTTCAGCCGCGGCAGCGGCTTATTGTTGATGGCTGTAAAAAATCAAAAACCAAACTCAATACAAAGGATACCTATCCGTCAATCCCTTTACCTTCGCGTAGATAGCTTCCTTGTTGTCCTCAAAATCGGGTTTGGTCGCCTCGAAAACGCACTCCGCGATAACGGACATATCTTCCTCATTAAGGCCCCTTGTGGTGACAGCCGGGGTGCCGATGCGGATGCCGCTGGTAACGAAGGGCTTCTCGGGGTCGTTGGGAATTGCGTTCTTGTTTACGGTGATATGAACCTCGTCCAGACGGTGCTCCAGCTCCTTGCCGGTGATACCGCAGGAGCGCAGATCGCACAGCATAAGGTGATTGTCCGTACCGCCGGAAACAAGGTCGATGCCGTTTGCCTTAAGCGCCTCGGCAAGGGCGGCTGCATTCCTGACTACTCTGTGCTGATACTCTTTGAATTCCGGCTTCAGCGCCTCGCCGAACGCCACGGCCTTGGCGGCGATGACGTGCATGAGCGGGCCGCCTTGGGTGCCGGGGAATATTGCCTTGTTGAGAGCGGCGGCAAAATCGTTCTTCGCAAGGATCATACCGCCTCTGGGGCCGCGCAGAGTCTTGTGCGTGGTGGTGGTCACGATGTCGGCGTACGGGACAGGCGACGGATGCTCGCCCGCGGCGATAAGCCCCGCGATGTGCGCCATATCCACCATGAACAGCGCGCCGACCTCTTTCGCGATACCGGCTATGCGCTCAAAGTCGATTATCCTGGGATAAGCGGACGCGCCGGCAAGAATCAGCTTCGGGCGGATCGCTTTCGCCTTTTCCTCAAGCGCGTCATAATCGATACGGGCGTCCTCATCAAGGCCGTAGGGGACGATGTTCCAGTATTTGCCGGACATATTTACGGGCGACCCGTGCGAAAGATGCCCGCCGTCCGCCAGCGACATGCTCATGATCGTGTCGCCGGGAGCAAGCAGCGCGAAATATACCGCAAGATTGGCCTGGGAACCGGAATGGGGCTGGACGTTTGCGTATTCCGCGCCGAACAGTTCCTTCGCCCTGGCGCAGGCGATATCCTCCGCTATATCCACATACTGGCATCCGCCGTAATAGCGCTTGCCGCTGTAACCTTCGGCGTACTTGTTGGTGAGCACGCTGCCCATGGCAGCCATGACTGCGGGGGAAACGAGGTTCTCTGAAGCGATGAGTTCCAGATTCTCACGCTGACGCGTAAGCTCCAGATTCATGGCGTTCGCAACTTCGGGATCAAGCCGGGCTATATAATCGGCAGAGTTGTAAAAGTCATCGTACATACGGGCACCATCCTTATATTTTGATATATACAGTCTAACAAAAACAAGCGGATAACGCAAGCAAAAATTCGCTCAAATGAAAGGGAGAAAGGAACGATTATTTGTAAAAGTTGCATTCTGTTAAAAAAACCGCCGCTTTCGCGGCAGTTTTTAAAAGAGCGGAGTGTGGAGAGTGGAGCTTTATCGAGTTAGGAGTATGGAGAGTGGAGAGTGGAGTTAATCCCCGGAGATCAGAATTCTTCTGTTCATCGTAAGCATCCGTCGGCATTCAGCTTTGTTCCGCCTGAGAAACTCCACTCTCCACTCTTCACTCTCCACTCTGATCAGAACGTTCTTTCA
>JAILQN010000313.1 GCA_024699005.1 Clostridia bacterium | reverse complement strand
AACGGGAGAGCTGCATTTCGACCGCTTTGAAACGATTAAAACCATCCCTGTCGGCGAATATGACCGTGACATTCTGGTCGAAATCAGCGGCGTTCAGAATATCAAGCGCGGCGATAATATCTTTCATTTCAGCGCTGCCGCATAACAGTGGGATAAAAGTGTTACTTCTATAAGCCAAAAACGCCGTCCGGTATGAAAAAGATCATATCGGGCGGCGATATTGATTATGTGCAAATCTTAGCATGAAAAACACCGGCGACCGGATCGATTGACTCAACCAGACCATACGCGGTTGGATAAACTATTTCGGAATGGGCAGCATGAAAAAGCATTAGCAAGAATTGACGAACGGCTGCGCACCCGCATGAGAGTTGTCATTTGGAAACAGTGGAAGACAAGCGAGAAGCGATATTGGGGATTGCGAAAGCTCGGCGCGCCCGAGTGGATGGCAAAGCAGTCTGTAGGGTTCGGAGACCACTATCAAGCCGTTGTTAAAACAACAGGACTGCACCTCATCAACAAAGAAATCCTCGCAAAGCGAGGACTTCTGAGCTGTTTGGATTATTATTTGAATTGAACCGCCGTATGCCGAACGGCACGTACGGTGGTGTGAGAGGGCGGAGAAATTCCGCCCTACTCGACTGTCACAATTTCTGTTGTATTTGTTATTCTTCCGATAGAAAAATCAGGGAGTGGGTCGATAGCTTGTGATGCGGACCTTGGAGCCGACGTCGATGATGTGGAACAGGGAGCCGTCGGCCAGCGGACAGATCGCAATGCCCTCTCCCTCGGCGTCAAGCCGTCCTGTGCAGCGGACAAAAAACGGCTCCACGTGCCCGGACTGCAGATCGACCGCATACATCGTTTTGTTGCGCAGGCCGGAATTGGTCACGATATAAAGCGTATCGTTATAAAACTCTCCGCCCTGCACCTTGAAGAGCGTCGTGTCGAGCTTTACAGCGCCGAGATAGGAGTAGTCCCGAAGGTCCAGCATGCGGATCTCATCCACGTCGTTTGACTGAGAGTAATACAGAACGCCGTCCTTGATCGCGCACCACGGAATACGGCCGTTCCCGCGTCCCTCGTCGGGCAGCGTATGGAAATCCACCGCCTCCAGCGTTGCGGGATCGTACACGATCACGCCGGGGTGGCGGAAGCCGAAATCCTCCAGCGCGATATAGAGACTGCCCTCATACAGGCAGCCGTCGCCGAGATGCGAATAGCCCTTCAGCAGCAGATCCTTTGGCAGACACATCTCGCGCCGCTCTACGATCTCGCCGGAAGCGATATCGATTTTCGTGATCGCGTTGTAGTCCAGGAACTTGTAAGCGCCGATGCCGTAAAAGAACGTCCCGTCCGCCGCAAGCCCCTGACAGAAGCTCACGCCGTCGGCGTAGGAGAACTCCAGCGTGCGGGCGATCTCCATATTCCCGGCGCGGATATATGGCTCACCCGAAATCGATCCGCCGATCCAGGCGACCATTGCGAACAAAACAGTCAGGCTCCTGCGAAAAAATGCCGCCGCTTTTTCCATATGCTTACTCCCTTTCTTTTATCTCACCGGCTCTTACAGCTCAAAGTCAAAGTAATTCGTATGCCAGATCGCGGAGCAGATCTCCTCCGTCATGAAATCGCCCATGATCCACCCGTAGTACCGCCCTTTTTTCAATTTGTTTTGAGAATAAAGATTATCGTTTACCCTCTGCGCGATCGTATGCGGGCTTTGTATCAGAACGACGCTCGCGTTGGTTTTCAGTACATTCGCAGTCGTCAGGTGCTGTTCGGGGTCCTTGCTCATTTCCGTCGAAAACTCTTTCAGGAAGCACTCTGCGTATTTTGTTTTCAGATATGACGGAACGCTCCAGTGGTTTTCATAGTGGAAGGTCATTCCCATAAAATCGGTTTCCCCCGCGCCATTCTTGGCGTCCAGCATATCGCCGGCCTGAACCTCCTCATAAAAAGGCGTCATGAGAATGATCTTTCCCCGTGCCTCTGAAAGCGTGGGCATTTTTGTGTAGACGCCGTTTCCGTTTTCGGTATAGAGATACGCCTGCCCTGTGGAAGGATTGATTTCTGTTTTCAACGTTTCTATCTGCGCTTTGAAGAGCCTTAAAAACGCCTCGGTATCGCCGTTTTCTTTTTTCGCGGTGATGATAACGGCTTCGCTCGGATGTTCTTTCAGGAAGTTCTTTATCTGCGCCAGCGCGCTGCTGCAGGTCATTCTGACGGCACAAGCCTCGTCCTCATACGCGTAGAACTCCACGTCCAGATCCGGAAAGGATGATTCCTCTCGATTACGCGAAACGGAGGCCGGGTCGAAAAAGCGCAAAAAGCTGAGGAGCTTATTGACCGCCGCAACCTTCTCATTGTTTCCGTGACAGAGAAGGAGCTCACCCTGCTTTGCGGAAAGGCGAAGGTCCAGATATCTTACGCCTGCGTTCAGTTGTTCGGGCAGGGTGAGCGACTGCGTTTTGGCGTATTCCCCCGCGTTGAACACAGGGCGCCCAAAGAAGCGCACATAATTGTCGGTTGCATTTTTGCAATAGGCCGTTGCGCTGTCGTGCGTGCCGGGAAGATTGATCTCACACAAATACCTGTCGTCTGGGATCCCCGACATCCAGTTTTTACCGTTCAGGCTGTTTTCGCCGGCAGCCATATCCGCCGCATAAGCGCCGCCGAAAGAAAACACACTCATCAATAATACTGTAATCAAACCTGCTGCAATGCTTCTGTTATAAAGCTGTTTCACGATATCCTCTTTTCTGTTTGTTTCTCAAAACTTTTATTCTTTATATTAAAATATTTATGACACGGGTATTGATAAATCTGTCAACACTATGTTAAGATAGCACCGAATAATCTTCTGAGATTACACGCTGAAGCTTCACGCTTCGGTAAGTGATCAGACTAATCGGAGGGATCAGCGGATGAGAAAAAAAATATTTGCGTTATTGTCGGCTTTAAGCTGCACCGTATGCGTCTTCGCCGGATGCGGGACCTTGCCGAGGGACGAGGCCGCGCCTGCGTCTACACCTTCGACCGTTGAAACGGATACGACCGCTTCCGCTGCCGCAGCTGAATCAACAACGGAGGAAGCAAACGCCGAGGAGACGCTTTTCCGCCGCATGGCGGATTCCACGCTGTGCATATTTACCTCAACCGGCAGCAACGGCACGGGATTCCTGTATCGGGAGAAGTATCTGATCACCAACGCGCACGTGCTGTATGACGCAGAGAGCTTCACCCTGCTGGGCAGGCAGGGCATAGAACGTCAGGGAACCGTGGTCTTCACCGACGACGGGGAGGATATCGCCGTCATTGAGCTGGCGGATTATCAGGGAACAAGCGTGACGTTCGGCGATTCCGACGCTCTTCCTTTGGGGGAACAGGTCCTTCTGATCGGGAACCCTACCGATGGGGAGCCCTTCAGCTACTGTACCGGCCGGCGGGTGAAAGCGGAGGGGGCTCTGTTCCGGAGCATCGATCCGAAACAGTATCTTCCGGTGGACGCGCCGATCGTGTCCGGTTATTCCGGCGGTCCCGCCTTCAACATGCAAGGTGAACTGATCGGGATCAGCAACGCTGCCTTCACTGCGGATGTTTCGGAATACGGCTTTGAGCATCTGGGGCTTTTGATCCCGATCAACCGCGTGAAGGAACTGATAGCAGCGTACTGCGGGTAAACCGGCCGTTTCGAAAGGTTTCGCGCCGCTTTTCAATAAACCGCAACGTCCCGCAGGGCGGGGCGTCCGACTGCATTCGTGATCTCGACCGCAAGCTCGGCGACCGTCAGGCAGTCAAACGGCACGATCCGCTTGTGGCCGATGCAGGCGCTTTCATAAACTGGTTTGCCGTCGGCAAGGATGCGAAACGCCCGAACGCGCTGCCCCTCGCTGATATCTTCGCGCAGCACAAGATAGCGTATCCGCTGCGGCGCGTTGAACCGGATCTCACAGCGGCAGTCCGCCAATATCGGGCGGTCGATCTGCCTGATCGGATCGGAAAAGGTTTCACGGATCAGATTTCCGAAGGCGCGAAACTGTTCCTCATCCTGAACATCCCCGTCCCGGCTGATCGCCATGCCCAGCAGCAGATTGGAGTTTCTGCCCACCGAACG
>JAILQN010000247.1 GCA_024699005.1 Clostridia bacterium | reverse complement strand
GGCGTCCAGATTCTTTTCCGCCTGCTGCGCCGCCGAGTTCGCGTTCTGATAATTCTGCAGCATCTGGTCGTACTGCGCCACCGCCGCCTGATACTGGGCGTTCGAGCCGTTGAACTGGCTCTCCGCCAGACCGTAGGCCGTCGCGGCCTTGTTCACCGCCTCCTGATATGCCGCTTCGGGATTCTCCGCGTAGTATTTGTATTTGTCTATTTCCTGCTGAGCTTTCGTGAGCTGCTCGTTGGCGGCTGCGCTCACGCTCGAGTACAGTGCTTTCGCCTCCGCGATCTTTGCGGGGACGGTAGTGGCAAGGTCGGCCCGTCTTGCTTCGCAGCGCCTGTCCGCAACGATCTTTATATCGTCCATAACGGAGGCGACGTAATTGTCGTACTCTTCGGAGAACGGGGCGTATTCTGCGGAGTTTTTGAGCGTGACATAGGCCTCGGTATAGTATTCGGAATTTATCGCCTCTTCAGGAACGAATATAAAGCAGCCGAGTTTGCCGCTGCCGACGTTGGTGTAGCCGCGCTCGAAGGAAATGTACTGCGGAGAGCGGATGATCCCGACTATCTCGAACTGCCTCTGAACGAGCCCTGACAGATCCATGCCGGCATCCTCGGCTATCGTGATGACGTTTCCGATCCTGAAGGAGTCCGGAGTGGACAGCCCTGAAGCGTCCACGAGGCACTGGTTGGACTGATTCGGGAACCTGCCTTCAAGCAGGGTGACGCGGTTGATATAGTCGCTGTCGTCGGCGCCGTAATAATAGTTCTGAAGTTTGCCGAGATTGACTCCGTACGCTCTGACTGTAAGCTGTGATCCGTCAAGGTCCGTTTCCGGCGTATCGTTCACAAGCAGCAGGCCGTCCGCGAATTTTTCGCCCTGAGCGCCTTTTACCTCGCCGATCTTTTTAAGCGCAGAAATATCTTCATCCGTCAGACCGTAAGTGCAGCGGATGAAGATGTCCATAAAGTTGTTGTCGTCGAAATACCGTTCCGCAGTGCGTGTCATGGAAGGAGACGTAGCCTTGACCCCGACAAAGAAGCCCGCGCCGAGGGCGACTATTATAATAAGGGAAATGAACCGCGACATATTGTGCCGCAGCGAACGAAGCATTTCCGTGAGTAAGGCTCGTGTCATAGTAAGTTCCAAGTTCCTGGTTCCAAGTTCATAGTTTAAAGTCCATCCCGGAACCCGGAACTATGAATCTGTAACTGGATTACCATTCTATTTCTTCCACGGACTTCGGATAGTCGTTTATCTCTATCCTCGCCACGTGGCCGTTTTTCATGGTGATTATCCTGTCTGCCATCGGTGTTATTGCCAGGTTGTGCGTGACTATGATAATGGTCATGCCGCTGCCGTGGCAGGTTTTCTGTAAAAGATCGAGTATCTGTCTGCCGGTCGCGTAGTCCAGGGCGCCGGTCGGCTCGTCGCATAGAAGCAGTTTGGGGTTTTTCGCCAGGGCGCGCGCGATCGCGACTCTCTGCTGCTCGCCGCCGGAGAGCTGGGACGGGAAGTTGTTGAATCTGTCGGCAAGCCCGACACGTTCAAGCACAGCGGAGGGATTCAGCGCTTTGGAGCTGATCTGCGTGGCGAGTTCGACATTCTCCAGAGCGGTCAGCGTTGGGATAAGGTTATAAAACTGGAACACGAATCCCACGTCGAACCGGCGGTAGTCGGTCAGATCCCGCGCGGAGTAGGAGCTTATCAGTTCACCTCCGACGGTGACGGTGCCGTCGGAGACATTGTCCATGCCGCCCAGGATGTTCAGGACAGTGGTCTTGCCTGCGCCGCTCGGACCGACTATCAGGCAGAACTCACCCTGTTCGATCCTGAAGTTGACGTTGTCCGCGGCGTTGATGTAGACCTCGCCCATGCGGTACTGCTTGTAAACGTTTTTAAATTCGATAAATGGCATAGTTTTCAGTTTCGGTAGAGTTCGCTCATAATATCAGCTCCGACAGAGCCTGCATATTTAAGACCGCTGCCGGCTTCTTCCATGATTACTATGATAGCGTAAGGGAACTCCTCATCGTAGGAAAAGCCCACGAACAGCGAAGTGGATTCGCCTCCGTCCTGCTGAGCCGTGCCGGTCTTGCCGCACATGGTTACGTTGCCGAACATATCGTCGCCGTAATAGTCGCGCACGTTGGAACGCAGCAAGTCGCGCAGATCGGACGCCACGGAAGGATCGATCTCGACCCCGCTGTCAAGGGGGGTGGCGGCATAAGTGGCCCTCTCATCCTTGAACGCGCTTTTTACAAAATACGGCATGATCGTTTTTCCGCCGTTTGCTATCGCGCATATATAAGTAAGGAAAGAGTAAGGGTTGATAAGGGTGTTCGACTGTCCGATACCCGTCCAGCCAAGGGCGTTAAGATCACTGGCAGCCTCTGTGCTGAACTGCCCGCCGATAGTGGTTATGCGGTCGGTCGTATTATACTTTTTGTCAAGACCGTCCTTTACAAAGACACGCTCAAGTTCCTTCGCTCCGATTTCTTCCGCTATCTGAGCGAACGCCACGTTGCAGGACACGTTCATTGCCCGTCTGAGCCCCAGGTCGTAATGCTCTCCCATGCATATGATATTATTTCCGTTCTCGGTATATTTGCCCTCGCAGTAGAAATCCCGGTCGTAAATATCGCTTATGTCAGTAAGCGCCGCTTCTGCCGTGACTATTTTGAAGATCGAGCCGGGAGTATAAAGACCGTTGAAGAATCTGTTGATATAAACGCCCTCGTAGATGGGTTTTTCTTCGATCTCACTGTTTGACGGCTTTGAATAAGGATCGTAGCTCGCGGAGGTCGCGATGGCGCGCAGCTCTCCGGTCTTGTAATTGCATACCGCGGCGCAGCCCCGATAATTGCCCAAAGCGGTGAAAGCGTATGAGCAGAGCTCTGCGTCGAGGGTCAGATTCAGACTGATCTCGTCATCCACGTTGACGCCGCGTATAAGGTCGTAACCGCAGAGTTCCTGACGGAACGTATTCTGCAGACCGCCGGTCATAAAACCGTCGGAGTCGCCTATTATATGCAGGAGAGCTTTTCTTGTGTTCAGGTCTTCCGAATAGCGTCTCGTGCCTCCGTCGGACCAGGCGATCTCCCGGCCTTTTATGTCGTAGATCGTGCCGGCGCTGGTAAGCACGCCGTTATGGAAAATATGGTTGTTTGCCGTGTTCATCGCATAGACCGGGGAGTTTTTAAGCATCGAGAACAGCAGAACGTCGGTGGATGCGAAAAAGAAAACGGCGATTATTATTATGATCAGGATGCGTTTGTTGATCGTTCTCATGCGTGCTTCCTCCTGTCGGAATACGACCGTTGGTCAGCCGCCTTGATGAACGCAATAAGCCCCCAGCAGCATATCATGCTCGAACCGCCCTGACTGATAAACGGCAGGGTGACGCCCGTCAGTGGCAGGAAGTCTGTGATTCCGAAAACGTGCAGCGCGGACTGGAACAGCAGCATCGCCGCAGATGCGCAGGATGCGATGGTAAAGAAAGACGAACGGGAGAAGCGTGCGTTGAAGCCCGCTCCCAGGGCGATCAGCACAAAAATGAAAAGGATAAGGAAACCCGTGATCATCCCCAGCTCTTCACACACGAGACAGAAAACAAGGTCCTCCGACGCTGCGAAAATATCCCGCAGATAGCCGTTGCCGAGGCCCACTCCGAAGAATCCGCCGCTCGCGGCGTATATGAGCGACCTTGTCTGCTGATAGCCTCCGCCGTTGGGATCAGCCCAGATATGGCGGTAGGTCTGGAATCTGGTCAGGATATAGGATTTGAGCATCAGCACAACTATCACCGCGATAAGCGCACCGGCGCAGACCAGGAAGATCGTCCTGATATCGCCGGATCGCAAAAAGGCGATCACAAGGAAAGTCAGGAAAAAGATAAGCGCCGTTCCGAAGTCGCTCATAAGCCCCAGAAGCCCCACGCAGCCAACCGCGAAGATGACGTAGATCGTCAGAGAACGGGTGGACTGCAGTTTGTCGAGCGTTGCGGCTCCGACGTATATGAACGCCAGCTTGACGAACTCGGAGGGCTGGATGGAAATGCCGGCAATATAGATCCAGTTCTTGGCTCCGTGGGTGTAGGTTGCAAACAGCAGCGTGAAGGCCAGCAGTCCTAACGCGGCGATCGCCATGGGCAGACGCAGGACGCTCGTCCTGGTGGTGTTGTGCATGTAGTTCACCATGACTATAAACAGCACAATGCCTATAAATATGGCTGCAAATTGGGTCTCGACGGCGCCGGGGGATATGCTCGCGGTCAGAAGCAGACTGAGGGAAGACAGCCCGAATGCGATTATCTCCAGGCTGACGTGTCTGTTCTTGGCTATGCCGAAAATGAAATAATACGTCCACTCCGCAATGACGAACATCGCGAAGAACACAAGCAGCTTGACGAAGTAATCGTTTCTGTCGTTTAACACACGGTAAGCCATGACGCTCTGGAAAGCGGTCAGCAGCAGCATCGATATCAGGGTCATAAGACCGTAAAGGCTGCCGGGCTTGCCGAAATACATTTTGGTATTTTTTGTTGTTTCCATCTAATTTTTCGGACGTGTCACTTTTTTGTTCGTGGTGTTCGGCCTGTAGCGCGGAGTTTCGCGCCCCTGTGCGTTCTGGTTTGGCGGCGGCGGCATTCGGTTCGGCGGAGCAGGTGCGCGGTAAACGGGGGAGTTGTCGGTGTTTCTCGGACGGTAGCGCTTGATGGTCTCTTCCCTTGTGGTTACGGCGGTGGAGAAGAATACAAAATCGGTCGAGCCGAACCGCAGCCTGTCGCCGTCTTTAAGGCTTGCACTTTTTTCGATCCTGTTGCCGTTGAGCAGCACGCCGGCCGTGGAGTGAGTGTCGAATATCATCCATTCCTTCTGACGGTAGGAAAGCACTGCGTGGAAACGGGAAGCCGTTTCGTCGTTGAGTATCAGGTCGCAGGTGTTCGATCTTCCGATCGAGGTCTCCGCCGTGCAGATGTCGACTATATGCCCTGTTTTTGCGCTGACAAGGCTCGCCCGGATCGTGCGCCTGGCGGGGCGTATGAAAAAAGACAGAACCGGGATCAGCAGCCCGAGCACAAGACAACCGGTCAGCAGTATCTGCAGCAAAAAATCATCGTAGACAATTTCCATTTCTTTTTGTTGACTAAATATGGTTATGAGTGTATAATATTCCGAAGAACTTAAACAAAGGGGAAAAAGAATATGTCAGTAAATAAAAGTCCGTACGGTAAGCTTGACGGTACCGATGTGTTCGCATTCGACATCGCGAATGCCGCAGGCTCACATGTCAGGATCATAGAATACGGCGCGACCGTCGAGTCTCTCTTTGTGCCCGATAAAAACGGCGATTTTGCCGATATATTATCGGGATTCGACACGCTGGAGGGCTTTGCGGAATATTCCAATTATCAGGGGATGACCGTAGGCCCGTACTGCAACAGGATAGGCGGGGCGAAATTCGCGATCGACGGAACAGTCTTCGAACTGACACCCAACGAGAAGGGCGTTACCAGCCTGCATTCCGCGGGGGAACTGAGCCATCGCGTGTGGCAGGGAGAGGCCTGCGGGGACGACGCAGTAGTTATGCGCATCGAACGCGCGGACGGCGTGGGCGGCTATCCCGGCAATATCAAGGCCCAGGTAAAATTTACTCTAACCGATAATAATGAATTAAAGCTTGAATACAGCGCGGTATCTGACAAAAAGACCTGTCTTAATTTTACGAATCACGCGTATTTCAATCTTGACGGTTATGACGGCGGTGTGATCACAGGCACATTTATCCGCATCAACGCCGACCGTTATACTCCGGTTGATGAGCTCAGCATTCCGCTCGGAAGGCTTGACACAGTCGACGGGACGCCTCTCGATTTAAGACAGGGGGCAGTGATCGCCGACGGCATAGACGGGGATTTCGAACAGCTGAAGCTGGTCGGCGGCTACGATCATAACTTCTGCATAAACGGTTACGACGGGACTCTGAGGGAATTCGCGTACTGCCGTTCCGATAAGTCAGGCAGGACGATCACCGGATACACGACTCTGCCGGGCGTCCAGCTTTACACCGGCAATTTCCTTAAGGGGCCGGTCGGCAAAGGCGGCAAACCGGTTGCGTACCGCACGGGCTTCTGCCTTGAAACGCAGTTTTTTCCCGACACTCCCAACAATCCCCCGTTCCCGCAGTGCACGTTTGACGCGGGGGAGGAATACAAGTCAGTTACTGTATATAAATTCGGTATCGCCGGTTAAAAGCTGTTCGATCCCGACACTAAAATCCAACACTCAAAACTGAAAAAATGTCTGAATCCAAAGTACTGATAATCGGCATGTCCGATACGGGTGAGTCTATCCCCGCCGCGAGCGGCAGGATCTCCACTCAGGCGGGCACTGCGACCGAGATTTTTGAAAAGTCCGTCGACAATCCGAAAAACCCCGCGCTTATAAGCAAAATAACCCGCTCCGGGCACAATTCCGTGCTGGAACATACTGTCTACAATATTGCATTCGAGAACGTTTCGGTCTTCTGCGAGCAGTTTATTATTGAGTTCCGTCTGGCGTCATTCACCGTAAAATCGCGCAGATACGTTGATTTTGCCGACGCGGGCTTTTATACCCCCTCAGCTCTTGAAGGGGAAGCCGCGGAATTGTACGACAGCACCATGCGTTCCTTTTTCGTGGATTACTCGCGTTTGCTGGAGCTGGGGATACCGAAAGAAGACGCCCGGTTCGTTCTGCCCTACTGCCTTTACAGCAACTTCTTCTGCACTGCGAACGCGAGGGAACTGCTCCGGATGATCGACTCCATGCTCCGCGGCAGAGGCAGCGTTTTCCCTGAGCTGAGGGCGATAGGCGAGAACCTGCTTGCGCAGATAACGGAACTGACCCCCGGTATAGCCGCGTCGCTTGAAAACGTCAGGCGGCACGCCGTCCGGGACCGTGAGTTCCCGAAGCCTGATCTGCCGGATACCGGCTGTTGTTCCGCGGCCGACGTGCCGGACGTTGAGATGCTGTCATGTACTCCCGACGCGGACCTCTGCGTCGCCCGTTCATGTCTTGCGGGATATGCGCCGATGAACGCTGCCGATACGGGTCTCGTTCTTGGCAACACCGATAATATAAACGCTCTTGTTGACTGGGCCGTACACACGGACCGGGCGAGGGCGCTTGAGTGCGTCAATTGTACGTTCGCGGTAAGAGGAGTGTCGCTCTCTACCCTCACTCATTTTACCAGACACCGTATGCAGAGTCTGATCGCTCCGGGCCTGGAGCTGACGGACAGGAACACCCGTATAATGCCGGAGAGCGTAAAAAACAACGAAACCGCCCTCGGGATATATACGGACGCATTTTTGAGGCTGGACGCGCTTTATAAAGATCTGCTCGGCCGCGGCGTGCCTTGTTCTGATCTCGTCTACTGCCAGCTGTCAGGCAACACGGTGGACATAGTGATCACCATGAACGCCCGCGAGCTGCGGCTGTTCTTCGCCCTGCGCACCTGCTCGAGGGCACAGTGGGAGATACGGCGTCTTGCGGACCTGATGCTCAAAGAGGCGAGACGGGCGGCCCCCCGGATATTCAACTGCTTCGGTCCGAGCTGCTACACTTTCGGCGAATGTCCGGAAGGTGCGATGACCTGCGGCAGAGCCGCCGAAATGCGGAAAAAGTATTCGGCAGCCAACTGAAAAGGTCTTGTTATACAAATCTTTGAACTTTGAACTTTGAACTAAAAACTGACTCACCATGAAAGAAAACGTAAAAGATTTTAACCGCGATATGCTTTTTACCGCCGTGCTGGGGCTCAAAAGCCGCGAGGAATGCGCCGCGTTTTTTTCGGATCTGTGCACGGACGTTGAGATTGCAGCGATCTCACAGCGTCTGGCAGTTGCGGTCATGATAGAAGAGGGCAAGAAGTACGACGAAATCGAGGAACTGACGGGGGCTTCCCCGGCGACGATCAGCCGTGTCAAACGCTCCATGAAAAACTACCGCGAATACGGGATCCTGGACAGGATACGCGGCGATGTATAACGACTTCGCCCTTGTTTACGACCGGCTGACCGACAACGTGGAATACCGGAAACGGGCGGAATACTTCCGCTCTCTTCTGGAACTCTGCGGGACGACCGACGGGCTGCTGCTCGACGCCGGCTGCGGCACGGGCAGAATGACGGCGGAGATGCTGAAATACGGCTTTGACGTTATCGGCGCGGACAATTCGGCCGCCATGCTGAACGCCGCGAGGGAGCGTGTTCCCGGCGGGCTGTTCGTATGTCAGGACTTGACACGGCTTGACCTTTATGGTACCATCAACGGCGCTTTTTGCTGTCTTGACACCCTGAATCATCTGTCGGACACGGATGAACTCGAACGGGCGCTGAGGCGTATATCGCTGTTCACCGAGCCTTCAGGTGCGCTTGTTTTTGACGTGAATACGGTCTTTAAGCACAGGCAGATCTTAAATAACAATACTTTTGCGATAGATAAAGGCGACGTTTACTGTGTCTGGCAGAATACCCTGAGAAACGACGGCCTGACCGTGGATATAAACCTCGATTTCTTTATCAGAGCGGGAGGCGTATATGAACGTTTCAGCGACGGTTTCAGCGAGAGGGCATTCACGGATGATGAACTTCGTTCTGCGCTTGAGAGATCCGGTTACAGGGTCATAGGCGTTTTTGACGATATGACCATGAATGAGCCGGATGACCGCTCCGAGAGAGTATACTACTGTGCCGTGAAATCAGCTGACAGCTGACAGCTTATATGGATTTGACGATATAAATAAAAATGGGAAAGCTTGTAAGATGTATATCCGACGACGGATGCGTCAGCGTTATTGCATGCGATACCACTGACATCGCTGTCCGCGCTCACGAGATCCACTCCACCTCGAATGTCTGCTCCGCCGCTCTCGGCAGGGCGCTTACCGCCGCGGTGATGATGGGGGCGATGTTAAAAAGCCCTTCCGACAGCATAACTCTGAAACTCGCCGGCGGGGGCGAAGCCGGCACCGTTATGGCCGTCGTGGACGGCGCGCTTCATATAAAGGGCTGGATGGCAAATCCCTCAGTTGAGCTGCCGCTTAAGGAAAACGGTCATCTCGATGTGGGCGGAGCGGTCGGTCGCGACGGCTTTATCACCGTGATAAAGGATCTGGGACTCAAGGAACCGTTCATCGGTCAGGTGCCGCTTGTCTCCGGCGAAATAGCGGAGGATGTCACTTCCTATTACGCGGTATCCGAGCAGGTGCCCACCGTCTGCGGTCTGGGTGTTCTCGTGTCCTCACATCAGGACACTTACGGGCAGATAATCACGTCCGGCGGATATATGATCCAGCTTCTGCCTACGGCAGACGACAGGATCATCACGAGGGTGGAGAACGGACTTGCCGGAGTAAAAAGCGTGACCGGAATGCTGACGGACGGTATGTCTCCCTTTGAGATCTGCAAAGCAGTGCTGCCCGGGTTCAGAATCGAACAGCTGGATGAATATGAGCCCGTTTATCATTGCGACTGCAGCCGGGAGAGGGTCGAGCGCGCTCTTATCTCCACCGGTAAACGGGCGCTTATTGAAATGTCGCATGATGACAGTACGGAAATAAAATGTCATTTCTGCGGAAAGGCTTACAGATTTACGGGCGGGGAACTGCTTGCCCTGGCTGATACACTTTGATGGAGTATAGATAATATGGATAAAAGAATGCTCTGCTCCCGTTGCGGGAAATATCCCGCCGTGATATTCGTCTCCAAAGGCGGCGTCGCCGGTTCAAAGCCGGAGGGGCTGTGTCTTAAGTGCGCGAAGGAGCTCAACATAGGATTTGTGCAGTCCTATATGGACAAGATGGGACTGACAGACGACGATCTTGAGAACATCAGCGGGCAGCTGGGCGAAGCAATGGATGCGCTGACCGGTGAGGGTGACGGCGACAGTTTTGATATGGGCGGCGCTTCCACCTTTCCCTTCATGGGGCTTCTCAATAATCTTACCGGGTCGCAAGGCGCAGAGGAGCCGCCTGCCCCGCCGAAAAACGAAGAGAAACGGCAGGAACCGGACAAGCGCAGGCCGATCTTCGGTTCACGACGCGGCAGGGATGATAAAAAGTCCGATAAGGACAGGAAAAAACTGAAATTCCTGAACTCTTTCTGCACCAACCTGACAGAAAAAGCCCGCGAAGGCAAGACGGACCGCATAATCGGAAGGGACAGCGAGATCTCGCGCTGCGTGCAGATACTCTGCCGCCGCACCAAGAACAACCCCTGCCTTATCGGCGAACCGGGCGTAGGCAAGACCGCTATCGCGGAGGGGCTCGCCCTGCGTATAGCGGCTGAGACCGTCCCCGCAAGACTTCTCGATAAGGAGATATATCTGCTCGATATGACCGCAATGGTCGCGGGCACGCAGTTCCGCGGGCAGTTTGAAAGCAGAATGAAGGGGCTTATAGACGAAGTCAGATCCGAGGGAAACGTTATTCTCTTCATAGACGAGGTGCATTCCATTGTCGGCGCCGGCGACGCAGAAGGCTCCATGAACGCAGCCAATATCCTCAAACCCGCTCTGTCAAGGGGCGAGGTGCAGGTGATCGGCGCCACGACTTTCAATGAATACCGTAAATATATAGAAAAAGACGCGGCTCTCGAGAGACGTTTCCAGCCGGTCAAGGTGGAAGAACCGTCCATCGAGGACACCGTGAAGATACTTATGGGCGTCAAGGAATATTATGAAAACTACCATCGCGTAAGGATCAACGAGCCGCTTGTGCGTACTGCTGTCGTTCTGTCGGAGCGTTATATAACCGAACGTTTCCTGCCGGACAAAGCCATAGATCTTCTGGACGAGAGCTGCACTCACGCCAATCTGCGGAATCCGGCGATCAGCGAGCTGGAGATCAAAGAAGCCCGTCTTGCAGCGATGCGCGCCGAGATGGATGAACTCTATAATCCCAAGGATGCGAACAAAGAGCCGGACTACGAACGGATAGCAGAGCTGAAGTCCGAGATTGACGTCATCGAGCATGAGTTGCCTGCAATACGCGAAAAAGCAGAAGATAACTACGTTATTGAGGACGATATCGCCAAAGTCGTGGGACTCTGGACGGGGATCCCGGTCAGCAAGATAATTGATTCCGACATAGCCAAGCTTGCCGACCTTGAAAAACATCTGAAAGCGAAGATAATCGGTCAGGATGAAGCAGTTGAAGCGGTTGCTGCGGCTATAAGACGCAACAAAATACAGATAAATCCGCAGAAACGTCCGTCTTCATTCATATTCGTAGGTCCCACGGGCGTGGGAAAGACCGAACTTGTCAAGCAGCTTTCGAACGAACTGTTCGACACTCCGGAGACGCTGATAAGGCTCGATATGTCTGAATTCATGGAGAAATTCAGCGTATCCAGGCTTATAGGCTCCCCTCCGGGATACGTGGGTTATGACGAAGCGGGCCAGCTTACCGAGAAAGTCAGGCGGAAACCGTATTCGGTCATACTGTTCGACGAGATAGAAAAAGCTCATCCGGACGTGATGAACATACTCCTGCAGATACTGGACGAAGGCAAGACCTCCGATGCCCAGGGAAGAGTGGTCAATTTCGCCAACACGGTAATCATCATGACTTCCAACGCCGGAAGCAACCGCGACAGCGCCATGGGCTTCGGCAGAAGCATGGCGAACATGACCAAAGAAAAGGCCCTGAAGGGATTGCACGAGTTTCTCAGACCGGAGTTTATCGGCAGGGTTGACGAAGTGATAGTATTCAATCCTCTGACGGCGGAGAATTACCGGGTCATCGCCGCAAATCAACTGGACGATCTGAAGCCCGCTCTTATTGCCAAAGGCATCACTTTTGAATACGACGACGACGTACCCGGCGCAATAGCCGCCGCTGCCGCGGACGGCGAGCGCGGGGCCAGGGACATCCGTATCGAGATCCGCCGCAGGATAGAGGATCCGATAGCGGATATCATAGTAAACAGACGAAATACCGGCGTTGACCTGATACACGCGTTCGTAAAAGACGGCGCTGTCAGTGTGGAGAGCGGTGAATGAAGAGTGGAGAAGCGGTTTTGATTTATGCATTAAACCGAAAACTTTCAGAGTAAGACACACAATAAGCGATATAAAAGGAAAGTGAATATCATGAAGGAATATGATTTTAAAGCTGTAGAAAAGAAATGGCAGGACAAATGGGAGGAAACGGGAGTTTTCCACGCGAAGAACGACTATACTCTGCCCAAATATTACTGTCTGGTCGAATTTCCCTATCCCTCGGGGCAGGGACTTCACGTCGGGCACCCCAGGAGTTATACCGCTCTTGATATCGTCGCCCGCAAAAAAAGGCTCCAGGGCTACAACGTGCTGTATCCTATGGGCTTTGACGCGTTCGGGCTGCCGGCGGAGAACTATGCCATTAAAAATCACGTCCATCCGCATGATATCACTCAGAAAAATATAGATCATTTCAGACAGCAGCTCAAGGCGCTTGGATTTTCGTTCGACTGGTCGAGGGAGTTCTCCACTACCGATCCGGATTATTATAAATGGACACAGTGGATATTCCTGCAGCTCTACAAAAAGGGCCTTGCCTACAAAAAAGAAATGGCGGTCAACTGGTGTCCGTCATGCAAATGCGTGCTTGCCAACGAGGAGGCAAAGGACGGCGTCTGCGAGCGCTGCGGAGCCGAGGTTGAGCGCAGGGTAAAGAGTCAGTGGATGCTCAAGATAACCGATTATGCCGAGCGCCTTATTGACGGGCTTGACGAGGTGGATTTCATCGAGCGGGTAAAGACCCAGCAGCGCAACTGGATCGGTCGCTCCACCGGCGCCGAGGTCGATTTCAAGACGACCGCCGGCGACACGCTTACCGTCTATACCACACGTCCGGACACTCTGTTCGGAGCGACCTATATGGTTATGTCTCCCGAGCATGCATTCCTTAAAAAGTGGGAGGATAGGCTGGCCAATATCGAAGAGATACGCGAGTATCAGGCTCAGGCTTCCAGGAAGTCCGATTTCGAGCGTACTGAGGTCAATAAAGACAAGACCGGCGTGCGTCTGGAGGGTGTCTGCGCTGTCAATCCCGTCAACGATAAGGAAATACCTGTTTATATATCGGACTACGTTCTGGCTTCATACGGTACCGGTGCAATAATGGCAGTGCCCGGGCATGATACGCGCGACTGGGAGTTTGCCAAAAAATTCGGGATCCCGATGGTCGAAGTGGTCGCCGGCGGCGATATAAGCGAGGCGGCGTTCACTGACTGTGAGACCGGTATTATGATAAATTCCGGTTTTCTGACAGGACTGTCCGTCGAAGAAGCGAAGGTGAAGATCATCGGGTGGCTTGCTGAAACCGGCAAGGGTCACGCAAAGGTCAACTTTAAGCTGCGCGACTGGGTTTTCTCGCGTCAGAGATACTGGGGCGAGCCTATACCCATGGTCAGATGTCCGGTCTGCGGTTATGTTCCTCTTGATGAAAAAGACCTTCCGCTGCGCCTGCCGAACGTGGAGAGCTACGAGCCCACCGACAACGGCGAGTCGCCGCTGTCAAAGCTTACGGACTGGGTAAACACAAACTGTCCGAAGTGCGGCGGCAAAGCGGAGCGCGAGACCGACACCATGCCCCAGTGGGCGGGTTCTTCCTGGTACTTCCTGAGATACGCCGATCCGCATAATCCCGACGCGCTTGCCTCGAAGGAAGCTCTTGACTACTGGATGCCTGTCGACTGGTACAACGGCGGCATGGAGCATACGACCCTCCATCTGCTTTACAGCCGTTTCTGGAACAATTTCCTCTATGATATAGGCGTCGTGCCGGTCAAGGAGCCTTACGCAAAGCGTACCAGCCACGGCATGATCCTGGGGGAGAACGGGGAAAAGATGTCCAAGTCCCGCGGAAACGTGGTCAATCCCGACGACGTTATCGATAAATACGGCGCGGACACCATGCGTCTTTACGAGATGTTCATCGGAGATTTTGAGAAATCCGCTCCCTGGAACACCGAGTCGATCAAAGGCTGCAAGCGTTTTGTGGACCGATTCTGGGGGCTGCAGGATATAGTCGTTGACAGCGAGGGATATTCCGCGGATCTTGAGGTCGCTTTCAATAAGATGATCAAGAAGGTCAGCGAGGATATAGACAATCTGAAGGCCAATACTGCGATAGCCGCCATGATGGGTGTTATCAATAATATATATGATAAAGGAAGCGTGACCCGCGGCGAACTCAGAACCTTTGCCATACTGCTCAATCCCTTCGCTCCTCACGTTACCGAGGAACTTTGGGAGAAGATGGGATTCGGCGGAACCGTGACGGATGCCGCCTGGCCGGAGTATGACGAGGCAAAATGCGTTGATGCGACAGTTGAGATCGCGGTGCAGGTCAACGGCAAGATCAAAGCGAGACTGGACGTGCCCGCCGATATCTCGGCTCCCGACGCGATCGCTGCGGCAAAAGCCGCATCCGCGGTAGCGGCGCAGCTTGAGGGAAAGAATATAGTAAAGGAACTTTACGTTCCCGGGCGACTTGTTAATATAGTAGTCAGATAACTGTACAATATTGCTGAAAACCTCTGTGTAATCCGGCACGGGATTAAATTATTTTTCCAATTTTACTAAAGCTATTGACAAAAAGACTTTTTCAAGCTATAATTAAGCACGATTTTGTGGGGGCTTAGTGTGCCTTCATGATTCTGTGTGCCCTTTTATGGTACAAGTCGAAACCGGAGTATCAAATGGAAGAACAAAACAGCAAATTTTACGAAATCGATATATTGCAGATTTTAGCGGCAATATGGCACAGGGCGTGGATAGTCGTCCTTGCCGCGATAATAGGCGCCGGTGCGGGCTTTTCGATCGCAGAATTTGTAATCACTCCCAAATACAAAGCACAGGTCCTGCTTTACGTCAATAACTCCTTATCCGTCGGCGGAACTTCGTTTTCTATCAGCACCGGCGAGCTCACGGCGGCTCAGAAACTTGTTGATACCTATATAGTTATTTTGCAGTCAAGATCCACGCTCGAGGAAGTGAAGAAAAAATCCGGAGTTGATTATTCCTACAACGAGATGCGCGATATGATCACAGCATCCGCCGTCAACAATACGGAGATCTTCAGCGTTTCCGTCACGAGTAAAAATAAGGAGGAGGCAGCGAGTATCGCAAATGTCATTGCGAAGGTCCTGCCGATTAAAATCGGAGAGGTAGTCGAGAACAGTTCCGTGCGTGTAGTGGATAAGGCTGTCGTTCCGGCATCCAAGGCATCTCCCAGCACTTTGCGTTATACCGCCATCGGATTGCTGCTCGGTATGTTGGCGGTATGCGGCATTATAGTCGTCCGTGAGCTTACCGATACCCAAATCCGTTCCGAGGATTATCTTATTCAGACATACAATCTGCCTGTTCTGGCTGTTATTCCCGATCTCTTCAATACCAAGAAGACTGGGTATTACAGCAAGTACTCTGCTTACGGAGACACCGATAAATCCGGGAAGGAGGACGGCTGACAATGGCAAAGAAAGAAAAAGCTTATATAAGCGATGCCCGCGGCGGCTCAAGACGTGCCCGCCATAGTTTCAAGGAACGCCGTCAGGCGATCGGGCCGAGCCTCTCCTTCGGTGCGGCGGAAGCCTACAAGCTTCTCCGAACAAACGTGATGTTCAGTATGTCCGATGAGGCTCAGTGCAAGGTCATCGGCGTGACCAGCTCATTAAGAGGCGAAGGCAAGTCCACTACGTCGGTAAATTTTGCGTATACTCTTTCCGAGTCAAACAAAAACGTACTGCTTATCGAGGCGGATATGCGTATCCCCGTTATGGCGAATCTGTTCGAGCTCAATCAGACAGCAGGTCTGTCGAACGTGCTTGCGGGGCTGAGCAACATCAATGACGTGCTTATGAAAACGCCGATCGGCACACATCTTTATATCCTTCCCGCCGGCGAGATCCCGCCCAACCCGTCCGAGCTGATATCATCCCGCAGGATGGAGATGCTTGTTACCTCCCTTTCAAAGAGCTTTGATTACATCGTTATCGATCTGCCGCCCGTCAACGCGGTCAGCGACTCTTTGGCAGTATCCAAGCTTCTGACCGGCATGGTCGTCGTTGTCCGTCAGGACTATTGCGACCGTTATGCTCTTGCAGAAGCCATGCGTCAGCTCTCGTTCCTTAACGTCAAAGTGCTTGGCTTTGTGGTCAACGATGCTTACGGTGAGGGCGGACACTACGGAAAGTACTACAGATCAAAAGGCCGTTACTATAAGAAGGATTATTATACAAAGGGTTACGGCGAAAGCGCGAACAACGCTGCAAAGGGCGACTGAAAACGGGTATGTTTGATTTTCATACTCACATACTTCCGGCCATTGATGACGGAAGCAAGAGCGTAGAGATGAGTCTTCAGATGATCCGGGAGCTTGCCCGTCAGGGCGTGACGGGCATCGCCTCTACCTCGCACTTTTACGCAGATCAGAATTCGCCGGTCGAGTTCCTGAAACGCAGGCAGACATCGTGGGAAGCTCTTCGTCCCGCTCTGGACGCTTCCATCCCTCCGATAAGACTCGGTGCGGAAGTCCACTATTTTGACGGAATCGAAAAGAATCCGGATATTCCTCGGCTGCGTATTTCAGGTACGAAGATCCTTCTTCTGGAGATGCCTGCCTCAAAATGGCCCAGACGGGTAGTCAACAGTGTCGTGGACCTCAATCACAACGGCGGTATCACTGTGATGCTCGCGCATATCGAACGGTATATCGATCTGAACGAGCGTGACATCTGGGATTATTTCCTTGACAACGATATCGTTATGCAGGTCAGCTGCGAGTTCTTTACCGATAAGCACACCCGGAGACAGGCAATCAGAATGCTTGAGGCCGGCAGGATCCACGTTTTGGGTACCGACAGCCACAACATGCAGTCGAGAAAGCCGAATTTCGGTCCCTGCATGGAGTTTATACGGAAAAAGCTCGGTAATGACGCCATCCGCAGGATGGAATACATCGAGGATCGATTGCTAAATGAAACATAAATTACTAACGGCATTTTGCCTGGCGCTAGCATTTATAATGCTGCTTCTCACCGCTTGTTCCGGCGGCGGAGAAGCCGGTGAACCGGATTCGGAGGGCGGTGCGGTAAAGACCACCACCCGCGTTGCTGCAAACGTTAGTCAGGAACAGACCGAAGAGAGCGGAGCATACGTATGCCCGATCGATTTTGAAGCCTGGCAGAAACAGAACGATGATATTTATTCCTGGCTTGAGATCCCCGGTTCCGAAATCAGTTTTCCGGTTTTCCAGCATCCTACAGAGAATGAGTATTATCTCAGGCGCGATATCAACGGCAACTATTCTGTCGGCGGAGTTTTATTCACCGAAGTCGATTATAACCACAAAGACTATAATGATCCTGTGACGATCATTTACGGCCACGATATGCAGAA
Source organism: Clostridia bacterium (assembly GCA_024699005.1). The sequence continues at coordinate 14,164 of JAILQN010000247.1, read as the reverse complement.
TGAGACAATGTTCGGTCCTCTGCAGGAAATGTACTCGAGCGACGAAGGGCTTGCGAAATATCAGACTGTAAAAGTCTATCTTCCCGACAGGGAGCTTACTTATCAGGTGTTTGCGTGCGTACCGTACGATAACAGACATATTCTTTACAATTACGATTTCAGCGATCCCGAGATTTTCGGCCGTTTCTTTTATGAGATATCCCAGATCAACGAAATGCAGTCAGTGTTCGGTAAGGTATCTCTTCAGACGACAGACAAGATCCTGATCCTCTCAACCTGCCTGTCGGGCAGCAGTGACGGTCGTTATCTTGTTTGCGCGAAACTTATTTAACTCAGTTTATTCTTTCTAAGGAATAAAAATATCGAATCTCTTTTTCCGGAGGAATTCAGATGGTCAAAAAGATTTTGACGGTCGCGCTCTGCGCGATAATGATGGTAATCCTGTGCTTCAGTGTACTCGCCGATGAGTCTTTTGTCGGTCAGTACTTTGTCGCCAGCATCGACTTTCTTCCCGGCGGTGCTATGGAAGATCTCGACGGAGCCGACGATGCCGGTCTTGCCGGTTTCGGTCGCTTCGGCAAGCTTCCCTGCGCGAAGGGCGTAGCCTCCCCGAAGACGGGCGATGATTTCTACTATGTAGCGAGCATCGACTTCCTTCCCGGCGGCGCTATGGAAGATCTTGACGGAGCTGCGGATGCCGGTTTCGGTTTCGGCTGCTTCGGTAAGAAGCTTCCCTGCGCGAAGGGCGTAGCCTCTCCGAAGACGCACGATGATTTCTATTATGTAGCGAGCATCGACTTCCTTCCCGGCGGCGCTATGGAAGATCTTGACGGAGCTGCGGATGCCGGTTTCGGTTTCGGCTGCTTCGGTAAGAAGCTTCCCTGCGCGAAGGGCGTAGCCTCCCCGAAGACGGGCGATGATTTCTACTATGTAGCGAGCATCGACTTCCTTCCCGGCGGCGCTATGGAAGATCTAGACGGAGCTGCGGATGCCGATTTCGGTTTCGGCTGCTTCGGTAAGAAGCTTCCCTGCGCAAAGGGTGTAGCCTCTCCGAAGACGGGCGATATGACAAAAGAAGCTGCCGTTATAATTGCTGTCGGTACGCTTTCTCTTGCCTGTGCGGCTCTGTATGTCGGGAAAAAGTCTGCCTGATCTGTTAAATTAAGTAAGATACTCAATCACGGTATGCTGCGATAACCGTGGTTGAGTTTCTGTACAATAATGTATTTTGATTAAACAGGAGCGAACATCGCAAACCTCTTATGTCTGAAAATCGAAAGGATCCCGGCAATGAAAGTTGTTGCACTGAAGAAGAAAACCGTTGTTTATATCGTTATATTGATTGCTGTCGCATGTCTTTTAGCCGCAGCATATGTGTTCCTTTCGCGTTGGGCAGATAATCTTAACGCCGGAAACCCGGAGGATCCCACATCAAATGAAGACGGCAGAATAGCAATAAACAATGAATGGTATATCCCAAAAGAGCATCTTGATTCCATACTGCTGATCGGTATCGATAAGACGGATGATCAGGTCGTTGAAGAGAATAACCGCAATAACCGGCTTGCCGATTTTAATATGCTAATCGTGATCGATAATGAAAATGAAACTTATTCGGCAATCCAGCTCAACAGGGACACGATGACCAATATTTATGCCACGGATGAAGAGGGGCAGGAGATAAATCCGGTTTTCGGGCAGCTTGCAATGGCACATACGTACGGTCAGGGCAGCGATGACAGCTGCATGAACGTCGTTAAAACCGTTTCCAAGCTGTTAATGAATATGGAAATAAAGCATTACGCATCATTTACCATGGATGCGGTACCTGTGATCAACGATATGGTCGGCGGTGTGACGGTTACCTGTCTTGATGATTTTTCGGCTTTTTACCCTGAAATGACTGAAGGCTCTGTTGTTACTCTCAAAGGCAAACAGGCTCTTACATATATACGCGCGCGCAAGTCAATGAGCGAACCGACAAATACCGCACGTATGGAAAGGCAGCGTCAATATATTGCCGCGTTTCAGGAAAAACTCAGCGGTAAGGTGAAAGTCGATAATGACTTTATTTCCAAAGCTTACAAGACTCTGACGAATGACATCGTGACCGACTGCACAGTCAATCAGCTTCAGCGGCTGTACGACAAGGCGCAGGACTATACTTTCACCGGTATCTTTACTCCGAAGGGGGAAGCCAAAGTCGGTGAAAAGTACATGGAATTTACCGTTGATAAAGATGATCTGAAGCAGATTATTGCGGATGTCTATTTTACAGCTGTTAAAGACTGATTCGTCAATGACAGACTTGCCGCGATATCATGCGGCAAGTTTTTTAATCTGCGGCTTCGTTTCACTGCGGACTGATGATACATCCTGATCGATTATGGAATATATTGATTTAAGCAACAAAACGATACTTGTAACCGGATCCGCCGGTTTTATCGGCGCAGCCCTGTGTATAAAACTGTTGGATCGGAATCATACGGTAAAACTGATCGGCATCGATAATATGAACGGGTATTACGATGTCGGCCTTAAAGAATACCGTCTCAGACAAATCCGGAAAATCGCAGAGAGTATCGATGCGGATTGGTCCTTTACCGGGGGAGATATTTCCGATCCCGATTTTGTAAAAGAGGTATTCCTGCGATATAAACCGGATATCGTTGTAAATCTCGCCGCTCAGGCAGGGGTGAGATATTCTATAGATAACCCGGACGCCTATATCAGTTCCAACATCATAGGTTTTTATAATATACTTGAGGCATGCAGACATTCAAGCGAGCATTATCCGGGAGTCCTGCATCTTGTTTACGCTTCGTCCTCGTCTGTTTACGGGGCAAGCAGCAAAGTGCCGTTTTCCACAGATGATAGGGTCGATAATCCGGTGTCATTATACGCAGCCACAAAAAAATCCAACGAACTGTTCGCTCATGCATATTCAAAACTATACGATATCGCGGCTACGGGACTTAGGTTTTTCACCGTTTACGGTCCGGCCGGAAGACCGGACATGGCGTATTTCGGTTTTACGGACAAACTTCTGCGCGGAGAAACGATCAGGATCTTCAATTACGGCAACTGCGAACGGGATTTTACCTATATAGACGATATTACCGAAGGTGTGATCAGAGTCATGGAGAATGCGCCGGAACGGCGTATCGGCGAAGACGGATTGCCCGAACCGCGTCACACGGTCTATAATATCGGAAATTCATCTCCGGAAAATCTTCTTGATTTTGTGGATATTCTGCAGCAGGAACTGATAATTGCCGGTGTTCTGCCGGAAGATTATGATTTTGAAGCGCATAAAGAGCTTGTGCCTATGCAGCCGGGAGACGTTCCCGTCACTTTTGCGGACACATCTCCTCTCGAACGAGATTTCGGATTCCGGCCGTCTACTCCGCTGAGAACCGGGCTTCGCAGATTTGCTGAATGGTACAAGGATTATTACAGAGTGTGATCATGAGTAACGATATTGATAAAAGCCCGGAAATCCGAAGCTATGAACATATTTACAGGAAAGAGCCCGACGGTGTCTCTTTCTGTCCTTACCGTGTATGTCCCATAGGCGCGCATTCCGACCATAACCTGGGTAAGGTCACCGGTTTTGCCATTGACAGGGGGATCGGTATCGCCTACGGCAAAAAGAATAACGGCGTTATTGAACTTAATTCCCTGCAGTTTGACAAGAGGGCGCAGTGGCATATCTCCTCGGTGCCCGACAGACGTCAGAATGACTGGGCGGATTATCTTCGCGGGGCGACGTTGTCATTTGCCGAGAAACATCCGCTCCACGCAGGCTTAAGCGGCGTGATCAACGGCAGTCTTCCGATAGGCGGATTGTCTTCGTCCGCTGCGGTGATAATCGCGTTCTTAAAAGCGTTATATACGGTTAACGGCATCGATCCCGAGCCGGATGAACTGATAAACGCCGCTCTTAAAGCAGAGACGGACTATGTAGGCGTTTCCGTAGGAAAACTGGATCAATCCTGCGAAGTTTACTGCAAAAGGGATCATCTGCTGTATCTGGACACTCTTGACGGCAGCTTTGAACTGATTCCGGCATCTCCCGTTATGAAACCTTGGGAGATCATGATCTTCTTCAGCGGTATAGAGCGCACGCTTGCCGGCAGCAAATATAACATGCGCGTGGATGAGGCAAAGTCCGCGGCTTACGCCTTAAAGGCATTTGCCGGTATGGAGTACGGTAAATTCGGCGATACCCATCTGCGCGAGGTGCCTTTTGATGTTTATGAGGAGAACAAATCAAGACTCCCTGAAAACTGGCGTAAACGCGCGGAGCACTGGTATACCGAGTTCGACAGAGTCGAGAAAGGAGCCCGGGCATGGCGAAGAGGGGATATTGATGCTTTCGGGCGACTCAGCTTTGAGAGCGGAGCGTCAAGTATCAGTAAGTGGGAGACAGGCAGTCCGGAATTAAAGACTCTGTATGATATAATGACCGAAACCGACGGTATATACGGCGGCAGGTTTTCCGGCGCGGGATTTAAGGGCTGCTGTATGGCGCTTGTCGATCCGGCTTTTGAGGAGAGTATAGAGAGAGAAGTCACGGAAAGATACCTTGCCGCTTTCCCGGAGCTTCGCGGCAGGTTCTCGGTCCATGTATGTCACAGCGCGGACGGAGTCGGAAAAGTATAGAAAATGAAGGATGAATTATGAAGTGTCTGATACTTGCGGCGGGATATGCGACAAGACTGTATCCGCTGACTGAAAACTTCCCCAAACCGTTGCTTCCTGTCGGAGGAAAAACCATACTCGACTGGCTGCTGGAAGATATCGATTCATCCGGCGAAACAGATGAGTATATCGTCATTTCAAATCACAGATTCATTTCTTGTTTCGCCGACTGGGCGCGCGATCTGCCGTATAAGATCACCGTGATCGACGACGGTACGATCTCCAATGAGACACGGCTCGGCGCTGTCAGGGATATCCTGTTCGCCGTTGATACTCTGTATATTGACGATGATCTGCTTGTTGTAGCAGGGGACAATGTGCTTGATTTCAGCCTGACAGAGTTTATAAGTTACGCTCTGAATAAAGGGACGTCATGCATTATGCGCTATTATGAGCCTCTGACGGAGAAGCTCCGGAAATGCGGCGTAGTGACTGTTGACGGCAGCGATCTTGTTACGGGAATGGTTGAGAAACCATCCGATCCGAAGAGCAACTGGTGCTGTCCGCCATTCTATTATATTACCGAAAGCGACAGCCGCCGTCTTGCGGAAGCCATAGCCGCCGGTTGCGGTACGGACGCCCCGGGGAGCTTTTTTGCCTGGCTGCAGAGCGTATCGCCGGTCCATGCTATGGAAATGCCGGGCTTACGCTATGATGTGGGAGACCTTGAAAGCTACGAAAGGATCAAAAATTTTTACAGAGGTATAACGAAATAATGCGACAAAAAAACTGCGCCGCTATCCACGACCTGTCGGGTATGGGAAAATGTTCGCTTACCGCCGCGCTGCCGGTTTTGTCGGCAGCGGGAGTGAGTGTGGCATGTCTGCCCACGGCAGTACTGTCCACACAGACGGGGGGCCTCAACGAATATACCTATCGTGATCTGACTGCCGATATGCGTCCGGTCATGGCGCACTGGCGAAAGCTCGGCGCACAGTTTGACGCGGTCTATTCCGGATTTCTCGGCTCCCGTGAGCAGGTGGACATCGTAACGGATTTTCTCGAGATGTTTGATGGGAACGGCGGAAAGCCTCTTTTTCTCTGTGATCCGGCCATGGCGGATAACGGTAGACTATATGATACTTTCGCTCCCGATTTCATACCGGAGATGGCAAGACTGTGCTCCCGCGCGGATATAATCGTGCCCAACGTGACCGAGGCGGCGATGCTTTCAGGGACCGATTACCGTGAAGATTACGGCCTTGATTATATATGCGGACTTGCGGAAACGCTTCGGGATAAGCTCGGGGTGAAACGTGTCGTCATAACCGGAGTGAACAGCGCCGGAAGTACAGGAGCGGTAGTTTCTGACGGGGATAAAATGCATATGGTTCTCACAGAGCGTGTGCCGGGTATGTTCCATTCGACGGGCGATCTGTTTGCTTCAGCCCTTCTGGGCGCCGTTTTGAATGATGCGGAACTCACGGATGCAGTCCGGATCTCCGCTGAATTTGTGCTTGAAAGTATCAGACAGACGGTCACGTGCGGCGGCGATTCCCGTTTCGGGCTTGCGTTCGAACCGTGCCTTGCCGATTATATCGTAAGTTTGAGGAATATCGGGAAATGACGCTGAATATCGTGCTTGTGGAGCCGGAGATCCCGCAGAATACCGGCAATGTCGCCCGGACCTGTGCTGCGACCGGGGCGAGGCTGCACCTTGTTGAACCGATGGGCTTTAAGGTGGACGACCGTAAACTGAAGCGAGCGGGGCTTGACTACTGGTATTTGCTGGATATAACCTATTATTCAGACCTTGCGGACTTTTTCGTAAGGAACGGGGGAGGAGCATTCTATTATTTCTCCACAAAAGCGAAGCATGTATATTCGGAGATCGAATATCCCGACAATTGCTACCTCGTTTTCGGCAAAGAGACCCGGGGCCTGCCGGAGAGCCTGCTGCATGACAATCCCGATACCACTGTGCGCATACCCATGAAATCCGAGGCAAGAAGCCTTAACCTGTCAAATTCCGTCGCCGTGGGAGTTTATGAGACTCTCAGGCAGTGGGATTTTCCCGCGCTTCAGAATTACGGGCAGCTCAGGGAATATGATTGGCAGTGAACGGACGCATAAAAAGAGCACCGCGCATTTCCGGCGCGGTGCGGTCTGTTTTCATGCTTATTCCGGTTTGTCTGCCGTTTCCTCTTCCTGTCGCGGCAGGATCTCGATCTTGACTTTGTCTATTCTGCGGTCTTCGACCGAAAGGACTGTCAGTCTGAGGCCGTCGTGTTCCACGACGTCGTGCTTGCCGTTCTCAGGAAGGTAGCCGAGCCTGGCTATGATATAGCCCGCGATGGTATCGTAATCGTCCCGCGGGAAGGTGCGCCCGGTCAGTTCCTCTACTTCCTCGATGTCGGTCGTGCCGTCTACGTAGAAGGTGCTGTCGTTCACGCGGGAGATCTCATCCTCCTCGTCGTCGTACTCGTCCTGGATGTTTCCGACGATGGATTCAAGTATATCCTCCAGTGTTACTATGCCGGCGGTACCGCCGTATTCGTCAACGACCACGGCTATCTGCGTGCGCTTTTCGCCCATCTCCTTGAACAGTTCCCCGCATTTTTTGCTTTCTGGCACGTACATGGCGCGGCGCATCACGGAGGATACCGTCTTGTCCTTCGGCACCTCTTTGCCGATGAATTTGAGCAGGTCCTTGACGTATATAATGCCGACGATATTGTCCTGATCCTCTTCATAAACGGGGATGCGGGAATAGCCGTCGCTCATGGTTTGGGCAATGAATTCCTCTATGGTCAGATCTGCGCTGACAGCCGTCATATCCACGCGGTGGGTCATTATATCGCCGGCGTCCAGGTCGTCAAAGTCGAAGATGTTGTTTATCATCTCCGCCTGTGTGTCTTCTATGACGCCTTTCTCTTCGCCTGCGTCCACAAGCATCCTTATCTCTTCCTCCGAAACCAGCTCCTGACCGGCGTCCGGATCCACTCCGAACAGCCTGACTACGGCATTGGTGGAGACCGAGAGTATTTTGACAAAGGGCTTTGTGACGGTCATGAACGCCAGCAGGATGCCGGCGATTCGGTAAGAGATGCTTTCGGACTTCGCGATGGCAAGTTTTTTCGGAACAAGTTCGCCCAGTACCAGCGAGAAGTATGACATCACGATCGTGATGAGCACAAGACTTACGGTGCTTATCACGTTGCCCGGCACGGAGGGAAGGTGCGTGGAGACGGCTTCTGTCAGAAGCGGCGCAAAGGAATCCGCTGCGCTTGCCGACGTCAGGAAACCGGCCAGTGTAACGCCTATCTGTATCGTCGATAAAAATCCGGAGGTATCTTTGGTCAGCCGGCGTATCTTGCGGGCGCCTTTGTGGCCTTCTTCGGCAAGGCGTTCGATTTTGGTATCGTTAAGCGAAATGATCGCTATCTCGCTCATGGCGAAGAAAGCGTTTATAAGGATAAGGACGAAAAGAACGATCAGTTTCGCGGCGATCGCGCCGCCGCTTGTGCCGTTCGATCCGGATGTGAGCAGTACGGCAAGAGCGCCTGTTGTACTGCCGGGGTCAGGGTCTTCCATAGAAGTGATTATTTCCTTTCATTATTCGGGAACTGCAGTCCTTTTATAACATTTTGGATTATAGCTGTTTGCTGTCTGTTTGTCAATACCGTCCTGTACAGCTCCGAGCATAAATACAGCGAGCCGCAGACGATAACGGCGCCGTTTTTGCCCGCGGCAGAGAGCGCGGCAGTATATGCGGATATGGCGGACGTACAGGGGAGGGCCTTTTCTCCTATTGTATCCGCCAGTTCCCGGGCAGTGAGCGAACGGGGATTGTCCACATCGCAGGTGAAGACTCTTTTAAAACGCGGGCAGAGTATATCCGTCACTGTTTTCGCGTCCTTGTCCGCCATCATTCCCATCACGGCGAAAAGCGTTCTGTTCTTCAGGTGAGTGTCGATTATCTGCGCAAACGACAGCGCGGCTCCGGGATTGTGGCAGCCGTCGAGTATGACGGGCGGTTCTTTGCTTACGACCTCGCAGCGGGCGGGATTTTCCGCAGCGGCAAAGCCCGCGTAAACGGCTTTGAGGGTTATTTTTTCAAAGCCGGAAGCTCTGACGACGGCGAGAGCCTCGATGGCTTCCGCGGCGTTTTCGGTCTGTTTTGCGCCGGCGAAGGGGATATGGTAATCAGAACCTTTATAATTGATATCCGAACCGAAGATATCGGAATGCGTGACAATTATTTTATCCGTATCGGCAATAACGAGACCGGAGCCGCGGTTTTCGGCAGTATCGCTGATCACAGACAGCGCCTCGGGCTCCTGAGAAGAGACCGTAACCGCCGGACATCCCGGCTTTATTATCCCTGATTTTTCAAAGGCGATCTTTTCAACGGTGTCTCCGAGAATCTTCGTGTGGTCAAGAGATATCGACGTGATGACGGAACAGACGGGCGCTTTTATTACGTTCGTTGCGTCGAACCTGCCGCCCAGACCCGTTTCCAGCACCACTATTTCACAGCGCTCGCGTACGAAATGCAGGAAGGCCGCGGCGGTGATCGCCTCGAATTCGGTTATTACTGTACCGTTTCCTTCAAGAATCCCGATATTGCGCCGTACGGTTTCTGTTACGGCGTCGAGCTGTTCCGGTGTTATCATTCCACCGTTTACGCGTATCCTCTCCCGAAAATCGACGATATAAGGCGAGGTATAAAGTCCGGTTTTATATCCCGATTCCCGCAGGGCGCGTTCGATAAGCGCACAGGTCGTGCCCTTGCCGTTTGTACCTGCGACATGGACGTATTGAAGCTTGTCCTGAGGGTTATCCAGAAGCTCAAGCAGCTTCAGAAGCCTGTCCGTACCGGGCTGTATGCCGAAGCGAAGCAGGCTGTTATAATATTCTTCTGAGGTCATATTCCGAATACTATCACAAAGATCGCGGAAATACAATACAAAGTTTTACACAAACTTTTGTATAAATAACAAAAAATGAAAAAAATATGAACTTTTTGTTAAAAACCCCTTGCAAAATTTTTTTATTTGTACTATTATATGTTTGATTAAAAATCGCTCCATATGTATATGAGTGATAGTTACAAGAATCTTTTTAGGGGGACCCTGTCATGAGGACAACCAAAAGACTTTTAAGCATACTGCTGTCTGTCGTAATGCTGTTCTGCGCTGTTTCTATCGGCGTGGTGGCTTATGCGGAGGACAGCACCTTTGAAGGCTGGGTTAAAGACCTTGCCTATGCCTTCTTTGCGACTGATATTGACGGCAATATCGTTTATGACAGCGAGACTCAGCTGCCTGCGCCGTCACTGGTGGCGGACGCGTCGCAGTACACCGTCACCAACAACTCCGAGGATTACCAGTACGAAAGCGACATCGACGAAACGCCTATCAGGGCGCTGCGCTATATGCACAGGGTCACCGCGCTGGATAATTCCACTCATGATATCGAGAGAGCGCTGAACACCTTTATCAGTATTGCGGCGCGTAAGATAAGCTATACTTACGGCGACGGCGATTATACTCCCGCTCTTCTTGCTGACGATATCTCCGAGATACTGAGACTCTACAAGGTCGGCGGCGAGTTCCTGTTTCTGGACGGATACACCTATATCGTGGACGCTCTGGGCAACTTCGTCACCCGCTCCACAGACAAAACCTATGAAGTCGTGATCGATCCCGACACCGCCTCTTATCAGCCGAGGTATTTCCAGCAGGAAGAGCAGTCCGGCAATCAGGCATATGCCGACCTTTACGACGCGGTGCATGAGTCCGCTCAGAATATCCGTAAGGATATCCTCGAGGGCAATATGAAAGAGGTCACTCTTTTCGAGGCGCTCAATATCGACGAGATCATTCATTACTTCGTGGGCAACTGCACGGCTGTCAATGCCGGCAACTGGTTCCACGATTACGAGTTCAATGTGGTCACCGATATGGACACGGTCCTTCGCACGGAGGCTCCTTCCGATGCAGCTGTCGAGATACATGATAAGACCGTGAAATGGCATATGGACCGGCTTTGGGATGATTCCAAGACCCGTGCTTATTATGTCAACAGGGCAGCCGCCGGCGGGGATGCCGTCAACGGTATAGATGTCGAGGTCGTTGCTCTCGGCGACGCCACAATGAACACGGACCGTCAGGCTCTGACTGATCTTGCCGGTACTTTCAATGCGTATTTCAGTTCTTATCTTTCCGATACCGATGCGGAACGCAAGGGCATACAGAGTGTTCTTTCTTCGAGGACGGACGCCCAGCTTGTACAGGACGTCTATCCCGATCTTACTCAATACTACGACGTCTTTACAAAATACTCCGTGGCCGCCATCAAAAACTTCTTCGGTCAGGACGCATACGAGTATATGAGCCTTCTGACGCTGGCAAAGCCCATCCGCGGCAATATCCGCTCCGACAGGCATGTGGACGAGACTTTCCTGCCCGAGCATGAGTATGACGACGTTTTCGGCTGGGACGCCACCTATAAAGTTACGAATACAAGGCTCTATTCCGTTATCGACTCCATCGACGCTCTGATGAAATCCCGCCGCGTGGGCGAGATCATCCAGTCCTTCATAAACGTTCAGAGCCGTGAATATTCGAATATGGCGTTCTATAACCAACATTGGGACTCCACGGCGGAATATCTTGAGTTCCTTATCGAGAACTTCCTGTTCAGCGATGATATCATCAACGCGCTGATGAAGTTCATCTACCCGATGCTGACGAATCTTCTTGATAAAAACCTCACCAACAGCTTTATTACAAGCGCGATCGATGATAATGTAACCCATACACTAGGCATTAACAGTCTTCTTAACAATCTTGCTGAGGAGATAACAGACGCTGACAATGGCGGTTATCTTGCGGTTATTTACGCAGCCCTCGCGACTGCCGGGGTAGGTCTTACTCCTGCGGGCGTTGCCTGGAGTATGCATAAAACCGGTCTGAAAGACGATTTCCCGCTTGTTTATAATCATCTGTTCAACGCGCAGGGCGGATCCCGTTACGGCGCCGGCGTTGACCAGAACCGTGAGGTTATGATATATGGTGGGATCGAATATTACGGCGTCGGCGCAGAGGGTGACGCCTGGTATCTGAACCGCTGGAAAGACGTGGACTGGGATCAGATGGTATGGAACATCAACGGCGATGCCGAAACATTCGGGGCAGCTCTTACCGCAGCTCTTTCGCCGTTTGCCGCGCTGCTTGCATGCGTCCTTGGTGAAAACGACGTCGTGGTTGAGCTTGGTGAATTCGGAACGCTCGATCTCGGCGCAAAGATCCAGGATCTTCCGTTATACAACAGCGTTCTGCTTCCTTTGCTGGAGTGTCTCGGTCTCGGTGATATAAATGCTTTGAGTGATACAACATATTCCGATAAACTCAAAACACATGCTGAGTTCAAGCAGCTTGCGAACACAGATTTCTCAAACGGCACAAATACCAAAAATTTCATTCAGCAGGGAATCGTCAATCCGCTTCTTAACTGGGTTACGAACGTCGTGCTCGTTGACCCGATTTCCACTGTCTGCAATCTTCTGCCGAATATCTCTTATTATCTTACCTCTACCGCTCTTCTGAACAGTATCAAGGATATAGAGATCCCGATCAGGCTCGATATCGACGGTTTGCTTATAGATACGGATTTCGAAGTTTATACCGTTAAAGTCCGCGATCTTCTGAAAGACAAACTCGACTTCCTTGATTCTCTTCAGGGCGTTATAGACCTTATCGGCGTGGGCGTAGACTCCGGCGTACCGATCGTGGGTTATATGATACCGTTGGGTGAGGACGGTTATACCGGCAAGGTTTACCCGACCAGTTCGTCTTCCTACAATGCTTCCACAATGACTCAGCCGGTCAAGGGCGGCGACGCTTACCACTTCACGGCGGAAGAACTTTACGGTCATACCGACGAAAATCCGATAGCCTGGGTGCAGTCCGACGGAACCTGGTCTGTTGACGTTAACGACGGGCATCCGGTGCTGGGCATCAACGCCTATAACGAGGTGAATTACACAGGCAAGGATTCGCTCGATACCGGCACGTATTCGCTTTATCAGCAGCCGGTGGGCTACGTCAACAACGCCGATGGCTCGGTGACGGTATCCCAGGATTCGACCCATACCGTACCGGTCTATTGCTACTATAACGTCAACGGCACCCGCACCGTGAATTATCCCGGCGCAAACGCGAGCTTCACGGTTGTAAAGACAGACGTGAACCCGTATGTAGAGATGAGCGTGGTGGGCTATATGAATACCGCCGGTTACGTGAAGACATCGCGCGTTTCGGATGAGGACGTTCAGAACTATCCTGCTCCCGTTTATGCCTACTACGAGTATGAGGAGACTATCAACGCCGGCACCCCTCTGGAGGATACTGTCACCCGCCGCACGGTATTCCTGCCCTCCGGTATAAATGATTACGAGCTTGTGACCTCGGTCGAAAACTTCAGGGCGGAAGCCGCTCTGCCTCCGCTTATGGAGGGCAAACTGCAGGCCTCCGGCACCCTTGCGCAGGTGAGCTCGCTCAGGACCGTCTCAATGACGACCAATGACGGCAACTGGGCAAGCGGCACCCGCAAGGCCATAATCCTGAACACATATATCGAGAACGGACAGTCGGTCGGATTCGATACAAAGGGTCTTGTGCTGCTGTATATCTTCCGTTATCTTTTCGCCGCTCTTAAATACAGACCCATTACGGGCAGCGGCACCTACAGCACCGATTATACGATACTTGATGCTCTCGGCCTCAACCAGAATGCGCTTAACCGCAATCTGTTCTACGGTCTGACTTTGGGCGAGATCATAGACAATATCGCTCTGCATCCTGACGAGTGCATTGCCGCGCTCTATGAGCTGTTCCAGAAGGGAGAGTTCGGTGAGATCTGGCACGTCGATCAGACCGATCCGAAGAACGTCTCGATCTCCGCCGGCAGCGCGTTTACTTACGGTATTTCGTATCCCAATTACTATCATGACACGATCGCCGACGCCGTGAGGAGATACGACGATTACACCTACGGCACCTCCGCTCTTTACAGCGAGTACTGGTCAAAGGAAGACGCGAGCTATGTCGCCGAAAATCTGGATGAGCTTATCAATAACGTGCTTGCCATGCTGAAGCTCGACACCGAGATCAAAATAGGCGATACGTCCATAAGCCTCTCCGATTACGAAGGCATAAGCGATCTGCTTGATGCGCTTCTTGCAGACGTGTTCTTCAATAACGAGATGCTCTCCACTATAGCCAACGCCGTCTATACAAACCTTGACAATCTCGGGGTCGACCTGAGGGTCATCCTCGGCTCCGGTCTTGATATCGATTACTCCAAGAAAGCTATGGCTTACGCTCTTGCGTATGCGTTCCGCAACGCGGACGGCTTCAATATCCCGGACGATTACGGCGAAAACTCCATCGTAAAGAACCTTATGGACGAGGCCGCTCAGGAATCCGATGAGGATATCCTGGATGAATTCGAC
>JAILQN010000207.1 GCA_024699005.1 Clostridia bacterium | reverse complement strand
TATCACCCGGAAATACTTGGCAATCTTAAACCGGAAGACCGCTATGCTTTGTTCCGGCAGATCCGTCAGCTGCCGCCGCCCATGTTCCGGCGGGAACGGATTTCTTTTCAATCCGATACGGCAACAGATACACAGATCGATGACAACAGCGCCGTTCATGCGTTTGCAAACGAATTTGATTTCCCAGAAGAAAATCTGCGGGAGATTGTGCGAACGCCGGTGCAGATGATCCGCGAATATGAATTCCACCGCGTCTCGGATATTCTGTCCATGGAATTCAGCCGGATGCTGGAAACGGGCGTGCGCCTGCGCAAATGCAAACGCTGCGGCAAATATTTTTTGATGAAAGGATATTACGATACGCAGTACTGCAGCCGTATCGCGCCGGGCGAAACGAGAAAGTGTCAGGAGCTGGCCGCGCAGGAAAACTACAAGCGGAAGGCGGAAAACAATCCGGCGCTGGAGATCTACGGCAAGTATTACCGCCGGTATTCCGCCCGGGTGAAGGTCCATCAGATCAAGCCGGACGCGTTCCGGAAATGGAAATACGCCGCGATTACCAAGCGAAACGATTGCCTCGACGGAAAAATATCGGTGCAGGAACTGACCGACTGGATGGAAGCATACTTCCCCAACCGGCAGAAAAAACAATAATCCTTATTTTGTAATTCCCAGCGGCTTATTCTTTGATTATACAGCCCAATATTTCATACGCAGGGCGGAACCGGCGGATTATCCTGCCGGTCCCGTCCTCCCTTTTTTCACCGGTTTTTCAATCCTGACGCTGATATTTGCCGATTGCAAACCCCTTGATTTCATTGACTTCACGGGAACGCTTTTTCTCAAAACGGCCCCTACAATCGATTTTATTTCTTCGGCGGGTACATTCCTGTCTGTGAGATAATAGCCCCTCAAATCGCCGAATTGCAAAAATGAAGAGTTCATTCTGTTTCCTCTTTTTTCAAACCCGCAAGCAGCATTCCCTCGTCGGTGATATCCCGCGGCAGACTCTCGTGTGCAGCTTCTTCCAGAAGGATCTGATGGTACGCCCGGGCAAAGAGAACCGCGTCGATCTCGCCCTTCAGGTGGTTGCCGAGGACTTTCAGGATCCGCTTTTTACCCGTCAGCTTTTCTTCCGGGTACCGTTCCAGATCCATATACTGATGCATGCATTCTTCATACAGGGAACCGTCTTCTTTCTGAAAATATCCGTACGCAGCCATATCCTTGGCGTCGTGCATACGCCGGCCCGTTTTTCTGAACACATTTTCCGACGTTTCCGTGAGTACAAACGGCCCCTGACAGAAATCACCCTCGTTTCCGTTGGGATCGTATACGATATCGCCTTTTTGGAATGGTGTGGGGAAAGCAAACCCCAGATCATCAAAACAAAAGTCCAAACGACGTTCCGTTTCGTCTTGCGGAGCATTCCACACAATAATTTCCTTTACCGTACCATACAAATCAAAGATCATGTACAAATCGCATTTTAAAGGCTATCGATTCTTCCGTTGCTCGCGCTACAAACGTGGCAGCCGGGAAAAGATTTGTTCGCAACACTATATCACAGAGGAAGCTCTCTATACGTTGGTGCTCAAACAACTACAGGCGTTTCTTGCGTATATTCAAGCGTAGGCTCGTAGTTTTTTTCATACCCCGCAGGTACAATGATTTCTTTGACCTCACCAACAGTCTTCACGTCCGCAGAATAGAGATTAACGCCGCAGAACTCCCGCAGAAAAGTGTAGACGCCGTTGAACAGACCGCGCGCATCGTTCGCTTCGATAGAAAGATTGCCGTCCGCGCCGTTTTTCAGGGTATAGCTGCCTTTTTTCGCGTCGCCATCCCTCAAGGTCAGCACGATGAACGCGCCGTGATTGCCGTCGGCATAGTACTCGGTCAGGAAACTGCCGGTGTCGGATTTAAGGATCTCCGGCTTGGCACCCGTGCTTTGCTGCACATACTTTGCCAGCAGCTCCGCCGCTGTCTCGTTTTCGGTTGCCCGATCCGGGATGAGAATGCGCAGCGAATAGGCACTTCCGGCGGACCACAGCACCGTTTCTCCGGGGGCGTTCGTGAGCGCTTCGGTTGGCGTCGGTTCCTCCAACACTTCGCTCATGGTCTCCTGCGCGGCAGACGCTGTGGTCGTCGTTTCCGTTTCAGTCGCGAAAGCGTTACCGACGAAGAAGAGTGACAACAGAAAAACGGTCAATAAAACAAGGATCGAGAGATGCTTCTTCATGGTAATAGCTCTTTTCGTTCTGTGGCAAGCACGTTCTGAATTGTTTTAACTGCATCTATTTATGATTGTATTTTAATAATACATAATCTATTGCGCTCTGTCAATGAATCTCAAGTGATTTGGTTTACATCAGGAATAACAGCTCCTTCACCAAAAACGCAACAGCAAAGTAATGTCAGTCTCCGGCGCAAAACCGAGGCTGCCGTCAAAACATTGCTGTAATTCTTCTGAAAGAGTGCCTTTCATCTTCGCATGCCGTTTCTACACCGTACTGCATAAGCTTTATTTTTTAAACTATTCAACCTGCTGTTGCAATTCAGGTTGAAAAAAAAGAAATAATATTCTATAATAATGATATATTCAAATAATCGGCTTACGACTGCTTCTTTGATCGGATGAACTCAATCAGAATCTCAAACAGATCCGGTGATGATTCGATCCGGGAAGCGACGGATGATATGGGGATACGAACGATGTTTCTGAAATGCAGAAAACGGCAGACGCGGATCGTCTGGCTGTTTGCATCTTTTATGCTGCTGCAATTCGTGATCCTGCGGATGGGCAACCAGGCGGGGCGCG
>JAILQN010000148.1 GCA_024699005.1 Clostridia bacterium | reverse complement strand
CGGCTCGTTCCAGATCTCCCAGTATTCGATGCCGTAGCGGAATCCGTCCGCCCAGCCCTCGTTGTAGTGAAGGATGATATGCTCGCAGATCCGCGCCCATTTGTCATAGTCCGCGGGCGGCAGCAGAAACTCGCGGTCCCGTACCGGGTCGCTCCAGCTGATCCCGAGACGGAAAAACGGCTCCATGCCAGTGTCGATGATCGCCGCGATCACCTGATCGCATTCCGCAAAACGGTAGGAGCTCTCGTCGTCGGTGTCCGCGGAGAAATCGGGAAAGATGTTGTGTATATCGGTCGCATGGATATCATGCGTCCTGCATGAGGTCATATTCGCCTCGGTGAAATATCTGTTTATTTCGCTGTTTGTCTCATATTCCGGCATTCTGCCGATATTGTGGACCGGTCTCATCTCGTCAACCACGCTGTCAAAATCGACGCGGATGACGTTCGGCGTGAAGACCAGGTGCGACAGAGAGCCGAGAAACGCGAAAATTGCCGCGAATACGGCGCAGATCCTTTGCAGCATATTATTACCTCCGGAGTGTTAAGGGAATGGTGAATAACGGATAGTTGCCGGTTACTCTTTTGCTTTTCTGACCGTTTCCATGACTCTTTGGAACGTATTCGCTATCGCGGCGGCAGTGGCGGGGCCGGCGGAGTTGGTTTCCTCATAATGCCTGCGGGAAAGCCGGTCTCTCCCGGCGTCAAGATACGGTTTGTCTTCGTTCAGCCAGAAATCGTTCGGGGGCAGCACGTAGCCGATCTCGTCGTTCGAGAGACCGAAAATAACAAGATCTTCCCGCCCGGCGATATCGGTCAGCAGCGGCGGATTGACCTCCGGTCCCTGTCCGGTGGCGGAGCCCTCTGCAGGGAGCGCGCCGCCGTAAGCCAGCTCCGGGAACAGCTCGCAGGGCAAAAAGAGCAGCGGCAGGGAACCTATCTCCATATAGGTCATCTCCGTCCTGATCGACGCTATGGCTTTTGAGCCCGGGCGCTGATACCGCGTGACGTCTATGATGCCGACCATGCCCGCCACGGTGAGCAGCGGGTTGTCCACGTCCACGTAGAATTCCTGCCTTATGAAATCGACGCGGGGCTTCAGCTCCGTTTCGTCCTTAACAGAGATCGCGTAGTCCGCCAGACGGCTGCCGATCCTTCTGGTACTTTCCAGAAGCGTATGGTTTTTGCGGTGTTTGTCCTCGTCTTCCACCAGCATGGAGATCATTCCGCCCACAGCGCCGACCGCGTAGACAGTCTCGGCTCCCGTCACGTCGCGGATACGCTCGCGCAGATAGCAGGGATAATCCGCGCTGACAAGAGAATTGCAGCCCTGCAGGGACTCGCAGTGCGCCGCGAAATTAAGGAACCATATCTCCCTGCTGCCGTCAGAGGGAACGAAGCGCAAACGGGTCAGAACTTTTGAATAGACCTCCGGCGTGCGGATATCCTCCTGCATGTCCGGGACCTCGATATTCCCGTGCAGCAGTTTGCCCTCGCGGCGGTCCGCATAGGCGGCGGCAGCCGCTTCCTTCGCGCTGTCGAACAGCACCCGCATGAATTTTTTGTTTTTGCCGCTCAGGGGCAGCGGCCCCCACAGGCCCATCGTGTCTATACCGGCGTGATCGTGCGTGCTCATGACCGTGATATTCCTGCAGCCGGTCTCTGCGCAGAACGGGGCGAGCTCCGCCTTCAGGGCGTTCACGTCGTTGTTCAGGATGCCAACCGCGTCGAACGCCAGGAACAGCACCCCGCCGCGCCCGGACCGGTCGTCCAGCCACATGGCGCTCGCGTACTGCGGGTCTATAACGCCCCTTGCGGGGTTGTTTGACATATAGCCGGCGATGTAATATTTTGCCTTGTCTATATCGTCCGGCAGCATGGGTGCCTTGCCGAAACCGGCAATGAACGGGCCCGCTCCGGCGGCAGGCAGATAGTCGAAGCTGCCTTCCGGGAGCTCCGGCGCGCCTCTTTTCTCCGTCCGTTTCCGCCCTGCGTTGATAACGCCCGAAAGCGCATTGTTCAGAATTTTGTCTGTAAATTTCATTACGGTTCCTCCATCATTCCAGAGTGGAAATATAATCAAGATATCCGGCGTATGCCGCCGCGTCCGTGAAAGGGGTGCAGAAATGATCCATGGAGAAGCAGATGATGTTGTCGGCGTAGAGCGACGCCGTCTCCATTTGCCGGATGAAACGGTCAGGGAGCGCGGGAACGTTGCCCCCGTCCGTTGCCGTGAAGTTCTCGCAGTTCGCCCAAAGACGGATATCCGTCTTTGCGGAATCCACTGCGCAGCGGTACATCTGCCACACCTTCTCCAGGCTCGCTTCCTTCGTCCAGCCGGCGCCGACAGCGTCCTGCGGGGCGAAGATATCGCCGTCGCGGAAACGCGCCATAGCGAAGAACGCCTGCCACATCGGCAGAGTCAGCAGCACCGACGGCACTGCCATCGATTCGGAATAATAGGGGCTCAGCATGACCGGCATGGCAGGATCCAGCTCCGTGGCGGTGTCGAGCACCCTGTTCAGCCCGCGGGCGATCGCCGGAAGGCTTACCTTCATAGGCAGCACGTTGTCTATCTCCGGCACGAAATACCACCCGTAAAGCGTATCGCCGTAAACCGGCGCATAGGTTTCGTAAATCTCGCGCTGCATATCCGACATCACTTCGCAGACAGGCATATAATCGGGCGAGAAGCCGCACAGGTTCCACCAGTCGTCAAAATCCGCCAGACCGACGAATACCTTTATCCCGGCTGCGCGGCAGCTTTTCAGAGCGCCCTCGATCACGTCGTATTCCGGCGCCGCATCGAAGACCTGCAAAGAGGAGGGATAGCTGACCGTCCAGTTCCCTTCCGAATCCAGCCTGGCGGTCGACTGCAGGATAAGATATTCCACACCGGCGTCGCTCAGACAACCGATTTCCTCATCCCAGCGCTCTTCGTCCCATCCGGCGCAGTACCACGACTGCAAGAAGCTGCCTTTCACCGCCGGATCGCAGCGCCGGGACTCAGGCGCGGGCGTAATGTTCAGCAGCAAAAACAACAGCGAAAAAAACGCGGAAAGAATACGGATCATGCTCATTCACTCCCCTGTTTTCATTTCGTAATGATTGTAACATAAATATGCCAATTTTGCAATCCCCAAGAAAAAATCCCGCCGCTTTCGCGGCAGGAGTTTTTTGAGTCAGGAGTTGTATTGAGGTAGGAGTGAGGAATTAGGAGTTTTCTCAAGCGGAACAAAGCGAAATACCGACATAAGTTACGATGGGAAAGAGAATTCTGACTCCGGCGAATCAACTCCTGACTCCTCTCTCCTGACTCCTCTCTCTATTAACTCCTCTCTCCTGACTCCTCTCTGACTCAGAACGTTCTGTCGAGTATCAGGAAATAATACCAGATCGCGTGGATAAATCCCAGCAGGCGGTCGATGAGGTTCTTGTTGTGCGCCGCGCCGCAAACCCTGCAGCTGCCCGCTTTCGCTATGGTCTCGACTTTCGTCTCACCGCAGCGCTCGCAGGTGTAGGTGCGTTCGCCGGTCTCCGTGGTGGTCGCGGGCTTCGTGACTTCGCCCTTGTTCCACTTGTGGCCCGGAGCTGCTATCGCGGCGGTCTTTGTCGCGTCGCACTTTGTGCAGT
>JAILQN010000127.1 GCA_024699005.1 Clostridia bacterium | reverse complement strand
GGAGCAGTGCGAAACATGCCAGCGTACAAATGGCGATTACGAGCAAGAGACTCGCACAAGCCGGATATTACAGTCTATCCGACAGGTACGAGTCCCTGCACTTATGCGATTGAACCGCCGTGTACCGAACGGTACGCACGGCGGTGTGGGAGGTCGCTCACTCAACGAATGGGTGAGCTCCTACCCGATTGTATAATAAAGCCGACGCCATGCGTGCAATCCGCGTGGCGTCGGTATTCTATGCGATAGACTTCTTCTAAGTCAGTTATCTCGACTCTGCCGCCTTGATTGCGCCTAGGCAGTGGATTCTGACAACGCGGTTATCGTCGGATTCCGATAATTGCCGCAGCGCTTCGATGTATGGTCTGACGAACTCCGGTCTGCGCTTGCCGAGGACGCGAAAGATCTCCGGCGCTTCCATTCTGACCTTGTCGTCCGGGTCGTGCAGGAGCTTCGCAAATACCGGCATACTGTCTTGATAAACGCCGGGCGTGTTCACGGCGATATTCTCCGACGCCCAGATAAAGCTCAGTCGGACCTTTGCGTCCTCATCAGAGGCAAAGCGGAACAAGTCCGTCCAATAGGGTTCAATCAGCGAGTAATCCGCCCGTCCGATCCTGCCGAGGGCGTTCACCGCCCGTTCCCGCAGAAGTGGCGTCGGGCTGTCCAGAAAGGAATCAATCGCGGGGACTGTGTCCCGCACAGACAGCGGATGCGCGAGCCCGATTTCCCCAAGCAGCCACAGGGACTTCGCCTGTATTTTGACGGATTCATGGGAAAGCAGAGATGAAAGATACGGAACGCTCTCCGCCCATCTGCTCTTGTCCTTTGTCAGGGCTCCAAGTTCTTGATAAAGCTCCGATTCGCGCACGCAACCATCTCCTGACAGAGCATCCTTATCTCAGTCAGTATATCATATTCCAGGAAGCTGTACAAGATTGTTTTTTCATTCTGTGCAGGAGCAATCAAATACTCCAGCCGGCAGAGGCGGATTGGAGAACGTGCATGTGGGCGAAGACGCCCTGCGGGTTTTGCAGCAGCGCGGCAGGGCTGCCCTGCTAGACGACTTCTCCGTCCTTCAGCACGACGATCTTGTCGGCGGCCTCGACGGTTCGCATCCGGTGGGCGATGACCAGCACAGTCTTACCGGCCAGCAGCCGGGACAGAGCGCCCTGGACTTTCGTCTCGTTCTCCACGTCCAGGGAGGCGGTGGCCTCGTCAAGGAGGACGATGGGGGCGTTTTTCAGCAGGGCACGGGCGATGGAAATGCGCTGGCGCTCGCCGCCGGAGAGCTTGGCGCCGTTCTCGCCGATGGGTGTCTGATAGCCCTCTGTGAGCCGTTCCACAAATTCATCGCAGTTCGCCGCCCTTGCCGCCGCTAAAACTTCCTCGTCGGTGGCGCCGTGCTTGCCAAGACGGATGTTTTCCATGACGGTATCGTCAAACAGCACAACGTCCTGGAACACCATCGAATAATCCGTCAGCAAAACCTCGGGATCGACGGTCGAGATATCCACACCGCCGACCTTTATTTTTCCGCTCTGAATATCCCAAAGCCGGGCAGCCAGGCGCGCGCAGGTGCTCTTGCCGGAGCCGGAGGGGCCGACAAGGGCAGTGACCTCGCCCTCCTTCGCGGTAAAGCTCACGCCGCGCAGGACGTCGTGGTCGTCGTAAGCGAAGCTGACGTTCTCAAAGACGATATCGTGACCGTCGGGCTTGAATTCCTCCGCACCCTCCGCTGTCGGCGTATCTTTGATCTCGTTGAGGCGGTTCGCCGACACCTGGGAGACGAACATCTCCGCAATCAGAGCGAGCGCCTGATCGAATGGCGCGTAAACGCGGGTGATGACCATCAGGAATAGGAACAGAAGCATAAAGTCGATCCTGCCGGAGAGGATCAGGGACGCGCCGGTGAGGATCGTCGTCGCCACGCCGAGACGCATAATAATGGAAGCCCCGTTGACGAAAAGCCCGATCACGAGCTCGCCTTTTCTCATTGTGTTTTCCTGGCGGTCGATCTTTTTGTACAGACGGTCAAGGTATTCTTGTTCGCGGTTGGTCGCCCTGATCTCACGGACGTTTTCCAACG
>JAILQN010000123.1 GCA_024699005.1 Clostridia bacterium | reverse complement strand
GTCAGAAAAATGAACGGAAAAGCGCTTGTAGTGATCGATATTCAGAACGATATCACAAAGCATTACAGAAACATAATTGACAGACTGAACGCCGCTATCGGCTGGGCTGCGGAAAGCGGGATGGAAGTAGTGTACATACAGCACAACAATCTGTCTTCCGGTTCGCGCACCTTCAAGCCGGGCACAAAAGGAGCGGAACTAGTGCCGGAGCTCAGGATCGTATCGGATCATTTTTTCGTAAAGACTAAGGCCAACGCTTTGACTAGCGAAGAGTTTTCGGAATTCATCCGGGCAAGGGATATCAGGGAGTTTTACATTACCGGCGCCGATGCCGCCGCCTGTGTAAAATCTACCTGTTTCAACATGAAAAAGGCCGGATATTCCGTTAATGTCATTTCCGATTGCGTGACCGGCTATGACTTAAAGAAGATGCCGGAAATGCTTGCCTACTACACCGACAAGGGCTGTGAAGTCAAGAACCTTGCATTCTATATGGGAAAAGAATATCAATACATGAGATTGGACAATAATATTTTCACGGTAAATTCACTGGATGATTTTGTCCGCCGCCAGGCTGTTACAGAGTGTTGGCGAAAGATAGACAACGAATGGAAGCTTGTGCCGTGTGTCTATGAAACAAACTGGTCGCAGGCCGAGTGCCGGGAAATGGCGGAAGAAGTTGCGCATCATATAAAACTTGACCAGACCGGCTTTGGCGCGTTCGACGGCGGGCGGCTCATCGGTTTTGCGACTGTCTCCCGCAGTTTATTCGGAGTTACGGAAAAATATGCGCAGCTGGTCAATCTTCAGATATCGGAGGGTCACAGACGTCAGGGCGTCGGCAGGAGGCTCTTTTCACTGGCCTGCGAAGAGGCAAGGAGGCTGGGCGCGGACAAACTGTACATTTCTGCAAATTCCTCAAAAGAGTCACAGGCGGCATACCGGGCGCTTGGATGCATTTTCGCGGAAGAAATCAATGAGGAACTTGCCGCGGCGGAACCGTTTGACGTCCAAATGGAATACAGATTATAAGGAGAATTTCAGTACTTCACACATGCTCTAAGGTTTTTCTGACTTAATGGATTGTTCATATTCTCTTTTTATCAACGGCAACGACGGGAAAGAGTAAGCACTCGGCGCTTTTACAGAGAATCCCATAGTCAAAGAAGCGATGAGAATGGGAAAAGCAAAACCTGCCGAACATGGTCTCCGAGCCGCATACCGAGCGCAATGCGTTAGGCTATGCCGGGATTGCCCGTTATCGCGATAGAGTATCGACAGATCATTTCCTGTCCGAATTTGATAAAGACTGCCGTCGTGAGAGACATGCGAAATAGGGTGGTAACACGTGAGCAACGCTCTCGTCCCCAGTATTATTATTGGGAGGTGGGCGTTTTTTATTGCAAATCAGGCTTAAACACCGTGTTATCAAACTATAAAAGGAAATGAGGTAAACTATAATGAGAAACATCATTATCGGCGACGCCCTGCCATACGCACGGCTCTCTGCATATCGGCCACGTCGCGTCGCAGATGGCGTTAGTCTGTGACCCGAACGCGGTCACCCTCATCGATAAGCTTTCTGAACACAGGGCGTTCCTTTGATCTCGTATTCGGGGAATGATAGGTAAGCATCAGGCAGTCATCAGTCCGGAAGATCATACCGTGCCCGCCGTCGTTTGTGATGATGGGGTCAAGGTGCTCAAAATGACCGTCGATCTCTCCGTTATCGGATCTTGCGACGCATTCGGCGTATTTCCCGCAGGGGAAAGTAGACCAAAGCATAAGGAGCGTGCCGTTATTTGTCCGGAACATAAAAGGACCGTCGGTTACGTAATGCACGTCGGGATCGGGATTTTTTCTGACATAGAACGGATCCGTTGCCGAGAAAATCAGGACGTGGCCGCCGTCGGCGCGCCGCAGATCGTCAGTAAGCGGAACGTAACAGACGGTACCGTTGATTATCTGCGTGTGCTCATGACAGAACACAAGATACGGACGGCCGTTCTTATCAACGTAAAGCGTACCGTCAAGACATTCCCATTCTTCAGGCGTCAACGGTCCGTCGCTGTGGGGAGCAAACGGTCCTTCCGGCCTGTCGGAGACGAGCGCAAACGTTCCGCGCAGGCCGTTTTCCCTTGTGAACGTTGCAAAAAGATAGTATTTGCCCTTGTATTTATGTACTTCGGGCGCCCAGTTTACGCAGCGGTTCATACCGTGTTTTTCAGAGTCAAAGCAGGGGATGGGATCGCTCCAATTCTTAAGGTCGGTCGATACGTAAACGTCAAAACCACCCGTCAGCTGTCCGAAGTTCGCGCCTCTGGTGCCGTACATATAGTATTTGCCGTTTTCCCGCAAAACGAACGGATCGCGGATATTTATATCGCGTAAAAGCATACCTTATACTCCTTGCCGATGTTTCTGTTTTTTCTCAAATCGGGGATGTATATATTATATCATAACGGACCTATCTCGGCAATCCCGATTTTACGGATAAACGGTGACGTCAAATTGTTATTGAAAACCTGATCCGAAAATGATACAATGCAGACAGGAGTGAGTGCCATGAAATCTAAAACATTATCTTTCATATCTGCGCTGCTGTGCGTTTGTCTCATCGCCTGCACCCTTCCGGCAGTGAGCGCCGATGCTGTTCTGCCCGAAAGCTCGCATCCGTATGTAAACGGGGCAAGGGACGTCAAGACCTATTCGGATCAAAGCGCCGTCCGCGGGCTTTTCGTCACGTTTTCGGATGATACGTGGGTACAGCCGTATGAAAACCACTGGATCGTTAAATCCGGTCATAGTTACGAAAACGTAGACGATCTTATTTCACACCTGATAAGATCCGGCGATCTGATCACCGTATATGACGGAGATCACCGAACTGTAGGCACATATTCGGGCGACAGTCTCGCCGGAAAAACGCTGTACATACCAACATCTTCATTTGAGATCGTTCTTAATGCGGACGCCGATATCAACGGCTACGGCTACCGCGTTACAGACGTCAGGCCCGCGGGACCGGACGATGTCCGCAGTATCACCTATCACTCAGGTTTTAACGGTCTTTCGGAAACGGTTTTTGTCCCCCGAAACACCAAAGGTTACTTCCGTGAACAGTGCGAAATAGACGGTGAAGAGTACTTGCGCGACGCTTTTGCTTTCTCCGGCTGGTCAAGCGAACAGGGTGGAGGAGTAGAATACGATCCGGACGGAAGGATTCCCGCGGAAATGGGAGATTGCGACCTGTGGGCGGTATGGACGCCGCTGAGTCTGAAATCCGAAGAAGTGCTGTCCTTCTCGAATTCCGGCTGGTATTTTGAAGACGACGGACGCGGGAACTACTATCTTACAGAGAAAGATTACCGGGCTATGCAGCTTAATCTGTATAAGAACTTCGGTCTCGGCCCCGTTCCCGGACCTGTCATCTCGGCAGTGCTGGCGACCTATCCGAACTGGGAATGGCAGGGTTCCTGCTACGGTATGAGCACCGTAATCGCGCTGCAGCATTTCGGGCAGATCGATCTGCTGCCGATGCAGAACGTAACGTCCGTTTCCGAACTTGAGGCCGATGACGAACTGATCAGCCGCATCAACTATTATCAGAGTCAGGCCGCGACAAGCTGGCTGACCGAGAATAAAGCATACAATATCGGCTCTGTCAGTTACCGCGCTCAGCTTCGGCGAATATGCGAAACCGTTGCGGCAGGAAATACGGTCCTTTTCACCTTTTATCCTGATAAAGCGTTCACCGAGATAGGTCATACCGTACTCTTCACAGGCTGCTATACCAAAGCCGACGGCAGCCACGTACTGATAGCTTACGACTGCAACGACGCGTGGAGTTATCTTGACGGCTATTATGACGATCACTTCACCGTAGCGGCCGATTATTCAGCAATAACAGACGATTGGGACGACGATATCGGAGCGTTCAACTGGACGGACCGATTCAATCAGTTCTCATCCTTCGATCCGTCTTTGAAGGGAAGCCCGATCACTTGGTACGCCGCGCTGCTCAGGCACTTTATCGAATTGTTCGCCACCTTGAAAACAATGCTGACCGTGACCGGGTAAAAAGAATAGGATCAAGACGCACATAAAAGGAGCGACGTATGACCGCCGCTCTTTTTTTAGTATATCACGTTATGATCACACCGGCTGAGGCGCGAGGTACTTTTCGGTAAGAAGCTCGAGCTTAGCGGCGTGACGAAGGATCATGCGGGCGTCACCTGCATCGACTTTGTTGTTTTCGTCAACGTCGGCAAGACGAAGAGAAAACTCGTCGACCGTATCAAGTTTTGCGGCAATACGCAGCGCAGATCTCGCGTCGGTTGCGTTCACCTGGTTGTCCTGATTGACGTCGCCTATGTGGAACGTCTGACCGGGTTTGACAGGTTCGGGCTTTGTGGTTATGGGCTCTTTGGGTTCGCCGACGTAATGGAATTCGGTCCCGCCGATAACGTAATCGTACGTGTCTTCAAGGGTAACGGTCTCGCGTTTTTCGAGAAGATCATCGACATTGACGTCGTAACGCGGAATGAATATGTATTGGGTACTGCCCGCTATCGGTATCATATCCGCAGCTAAGTCAGTTGATTTGAAATCATCTCCTTCGCCTGAGTATAAGGTGACCTCCGCGTATTCATTTCCTGCGTTGTCCACCAATACGTCGTTCATACTGGAATAGTTCCAGATAACTTTGCCCTGGATCTGTTCCTGCTCGCCGTCGGGACCGAGTTTAAGGTCATATCCCGCGGCCTGCAGCTCATCAAATGTTGCAAACGCGATATAGAAATCGGAGTTTTTGTGCTCTTCGTTGTAAACATGATCCTCAACATAAACATCGTACTCCGGCACGTAGATATAGCGTTCAACATGCCACTCGTCGTATTCTTCGCCCTCAGCGGGCCAGACGTGGGAATACCAGATCTTATAGACTCCTTCGGGATCATTCTTGTTGGTGCCGAGGTCGAACCACTCTTCGCGAACAGAATCATCCGTCATGGTAAAGCCGCCGACATAGACGTATTGCTGACGAACGCTCGGAATCTTGACCGGATGCGCGCTCGCTCCCGGACCGATATCGAATGTTGGAACGCAGTCCTTGTCATATTCCGATGCGGCGCGAACTTCTATGGCATTTTCACCGCCGTAAATATCGGCGTTGAGATACTTACCGAACGAAAGGGTAAAGTCCACTCCTTCGGGAACGAGAACGATGCCGCTTTCTTCTATCATATTTTTGTTTACGGTAAGCAGACCGTCGCCGGTCAGCCAGAGACTGCCGCCGTGACCCCACCCGTAAACGTAGATCCAGGCGAGACTGCAATTTCCGACTATATTGAGCTTGAAGTCGTCGCCCATGGCGTTGACGCCGAGTCCGATATTATCGCCGGCGAAATCGGTAAGAGTCAGAGTATTGGTCGCAAGGTCGTAAACGGCACCGGGCTGCTCGTTCAAGACCTTTGACATATTGAATGCGTAACGTACGGAACCGAAGCCTTCTTCGTCAAGGATAACTTTTCCCTCATTGTCCAGAGGGCTGAAACTGATATAAGACATGCTGAATCCGTCGTAATCGGCGGGATCCATAGGTCCGTTCTTCGCAACCGATCCGATCGTTAACGTCGTCATGATCAGAACAAAGGAAAGAATGATCGCAAGAGTTCTCTTTACAAACATAACTCATACTCCAGACAGATATATTGGCAATCAACTGATGCCATAGATATTTTATAACAAATTACAAAAAAAATCAACAGTTTTTCCAAAATAACTATTCAAGTTACCGTTATTCACTAAAAGATAATTAAAACTATCTGAAGGTTTTACGTGTTTTTAAAATTTCAGTAAAACTTGAATAATTCTGATATAATTATCTTAAAACATAAAAATATAGTATTATAATCTATATGTAAAATTCTGAGATTGAAATTATCAATCATTCGGAAGTGATCGAAATGACCGGCAGGAAACAACACCTGCATAACAGAATAACGTACTTCTTCGTCGTTATTCTGCTTATCGCTATGGTGTTTAATCAGATCGGTTCAACCTGCGCTTCCGCTCTTGATGACGGTTCGACCTCTCTCAGTACAGTATGTGTCGGAGCGGACGGCAAAAAGTATCAGATAATGGCCCCCTACGGCGCGGACTCGGGTATTCCCGACGACGCCGCGCTTTCAGCTGCCGCAATAGCAGAGGACGACGCGTATTATGACTCATACGCGTCGCGGGCTTGCGATATTCTCGGATACGGCGCGAATGACGAAAACGTCGTTCGACTGTTCGATATCTCCATCACCGATAAAAACGACAGTTCGGTAAAATATCAGCCCGCCGAAGGTTCGACAGTCGAGGTAAAGGTTCGCCTTGCTTCTTCTCCTGAGACCGATCTCGGAGTCGTTCATTTCGGAAATGAACCCGAGATCCTGCCCAGCGAGGTGACGGGCCGCACAATCAGCTTTGAAACTACGGGCTTTTCGGTCTACGCGCTCGTCGACCTCCCCGAAGTGATCGAAGACAGATTTGTTTCGGACGCGTCAGAATTCGACCGGCAGCCTCTTTATCTCTCCGCTACGGTAGATTCCAAAACGTATTACATTTCTTCGGGCATCGTTTATGACTCAAGGAACAGGTACTATGTAATAGCCAGAACGCCGGAAAACAGCACGAGCGGAGCTGTTCCTTATTATTTCGAGAAAATATCAGGTACAGACAATCAGTATTACATGACGTCATATTCAAAGAAGGGACGGTACTGCTCAACGTTAAGGACAGGCGTCGGCGTACAATCGCTGATAGTGCGCGATACCGACGGTAATATAATCGACACCGGGCTTCTGGATATCACCTTCGAGGATATAGACGACAATGACCGGCTCTGGACTGTTGCCGTAGATGAAAGCGAAGGAGGAGATTACGTCTTCTCCGTCCAGGCGCAGAACGACGGGTTGGTTTCCGGTGACGCTCTTCAGGTCGCGGTGACTGTCGAGGGAACTGTTGATGGGACCGTCACTCAAAACAACGCAGTCAAGGCGGCCGAATGGAAGGGATTCTTCGAAAAAGTCCGTTCAAGTCTTATGATGATCGTCGACGTGATCAAAAAGATCGTTTCTTTCTTCGGCGTTGAATTCGACTGATCAGTTCCGGGCAATCGGAAGGATAAGAGCAACAAAAATCCGGCCTGTCTTCTGCGACAGGCCGAATTCTGTTGTATTATCATATTGGGAAATTGACAGTTCAGAATGTACGGGCGATCAGGTGATAAACCCTTGAAACGATATAAAACACATTCTGAAGATAAACGTATATCGCCGAGAATTCCGAAGCAGACGATGTGGTTTTGGGAATGACGGGCATATTGGTCAGCATGTCGGTCGCATCATCGTAGTACAGATACTGGGTATAACCGTTGTTGTCAAAAACAGTGGGCTGTTTTGAGCAGCTGAACAGATATTTGCAGAGCCGGTTGATCCCCGCGGGGAATTCCGTATGCCTGAGACCCCTGACGCACCAGGTATACTGCGGGAACAGGCAGGTAGAACAATCTATCTGACGGTCGGCGGATATGTACCTGTAGGTGCCGTTGAACGCCGCCCTGTTGAGATAATCGGCGGGCAGACTTTCGCTTGCTTTTGAAGTGGTCGCGCCGAAGGTGGAACTGGTTACCGAAACGGTGCCGTCGGAAACCTGATCGTAATCCTCGATGATCGGCATCGTGGATACACCGTACTTGCTGACTATAGCTATTTTCATACCCTTAGAGACAAGGTCCGTAAGTATCTCCTCGGCGTGATTCATTACGTTGTAATGATAATCGTCGATCTTCTTGATAAGAACAGAGTAGCGTTCAGTCTCGTCGCCGAAAATGAATGCTTTTGCCTCTTCATAATACTTATCGTTCACCATCGACCAGTACGAAGGCATATAGGCATATCCGGTCTTGAGTATGCCGGGAATGAGCTTGGGGCCGACTTTATCAAAGACGTTGTTTGCCATAGCGGAGCCGTTGAAGCGCTTGATCGCCCAGACAAGCATATTGTTCGCAGTGCTGATACCGCCGAGATTCTTATCTATATAATCGTTGAAAGCAACTTCGTTCACATGGATCTTGCCGGAGAAACCCTCACCGATAAGGTCCGTTCCTTTGATAACGCCGCAGTAATCTATGAACATATTGATGTCGGACGCCCCGTACTTATAAAGATACGCCAGACCTATATTCGCGCCGAGGCAGCGGCCGATAAGGTTGACCTTCTTCACGCCCTTGGCTTCCTTGAGGTCCTGAATGAAATCGTGCAGACCTTCCGCTACCTCAAGGGGATCAAGACGCCAATCATAATGATACTTGAAACCGAACGCGCCGTAGGGATCGTTTTCCTCGGGTTCCTGTACACGCAGACTTTCGACGGTCCATGAAAAGTTTCCGCCGGAGCCGTCGGTCACGCTGCCGTCTTCATTAGGCACAACGTCCTCATAGACCTCCTTCATAACGTCGATGAAAGAGTTGGTATAATCGTCCCAGGCGTACTGGAAGCCGGAAACTCTGGCGGCGTAATTGTACTTCCAAAGAAGATTTGCGCCCTTTTTCTCGATAAAGGAGGTCGTCACCTTCGGTATGGGGAAGATGGTATTGCCGTCTTTATCGTAAAGAAAATCGCCCTTGCCCTGCAGATAAACAACAGGGTAGATCGATCCGCTGTCCGCGGCGGCGGCAGCGGGAGCAAAAAGCAGGACGAGCATAAGCGCGGATAAAAGGATCGATAATACTTTTTTGGGCATACTATCCTCCTAAAACAGTAGGGAATTATATTTTATTATACTACAACTTGACCATCAAATCAATAAGCAGTATAATAATAAAAAATTCATTTTTAATCTTTAAAAGGTGTCTTATGAATGAACGCATATCCGCCGTTCTCCCACTTGTCGAAAAGCCTGCGCGATATATCGGCACGGAGGTCGGCTGCGTAAAAAAGGACCCTTCGACGGTCGGTATACGCTTTGCTTTCTGTTTTCCCGATCTGTACGAGATAGGTATGTCTCATCTCGGGATGAGGATACTGTACGGTCTTATAAACAGCAGAGAAGATTCCTGGTGCGAGAGGGTATTCGCTCCCGCGGCAGATATGGAAGCGCAGCTCAGACAGAGAGATATGCCGCTGTTTGCGCTTGAATCGGGCGACGAACTTTCGGTATTTGATATCATCGGTTTTACTATAGGATACGAGCTTTGCTACACAAACATCCTGAACATGCTCGATCTTGCTCGTATACCTTCACGGACCGAGAACAGAACGGACGCTCATCCGCTGATTATCGGCGGCGGTCCCTGCGTCTGCAACAGCGAGCCGTTAGCCGATTTCTTCGACCTGTTTATGTTAGGCGAAGGAGAGGAGGTCGTAAGCGAGCTTCTCGATCTGTACGCAGCCTGCAAAAAGGACGGAGTTTCCCGAAAGGAATTTCTTGTCAAAGCCTCTCAGATAAAGGGCATTTACGTTCCTTCTCTTTATAATGTCGAATATAACGCCGACAATACCGTTAAGTCTGTCACGCCCAAGCAGGGAGCTCCCGCAACAATTAAAAAACGCGTGGTTTCGGATCTTGACAATATCTATTATCCGCTCGATTTCGTCGTTCCGTTTATCGAAACGGTCCAGGACAGGGGAGTTCACGAGATATTCAGAGGCTGTACCAGAGGCTGCAGATTCTGTCAGGCGGGTTTCATATACCGTCCGGTGAGGGAAAAAAATCCGGAGGTCATCAGCAGTCAATCAAAAGCAATCTGCAAAAACGCGGGCTATGACGAAATATCGCTTTGTTCACTTTCTGCGTCCGATTATTCAAGGCTTCCCGAGCTGCTTGACGATATGCTCGACTGGGCGGAGGAAATGAAGGTCAACGTCGCCCTGCCGTCGATGAGAGCCGACAGATTCAACGCCGCTCTTGCCTCAAAACTCAACAGCGTGAGAAAGAGCGGTCTGACCTTTGCCGCGGAAGCGGGCACGCAGAGACTACGCGACGTCATCAACAAAAACGTCACGGAGAGCGACGTTCTATCCGCCGCCGAGGAGGCTTTTTCGGGCGGATGGAACGTTGTCAAGCTGTATTTCATGCTGGGACTTCCCACCGAGACCGATGAGGATATAGAAGGAATATCCGAGCTTTGCGAAAAAGTAGTCGATCTGTATTTCAGCATGAAAGACAGACCTAAGGGCAAGTACGTAAAGATCAACGCCGGCGTTTCGACCTTTGTCCCGAAACCCTTCACGCCTTTCCAGTGGGAACCGCAGATCACACCCGACACGGTACTTCACAGACAGAAGGGGCTGCTTCAGTCCCTGCATACAAATAAAGTCTCCGTGAGCTTCAATAATTCGGATATGAGCTTCCTTGAGGCGGTCTTCGCGCGCGGCGACAGAAGGCTTTCTGACGTTATCGAGGACGCATGGAAAAACGGCTGCAAATTTGACGCCTGGGGAGAAAGCTTCGATCCCGTCCGCTGGAGGGCAGCCTTTGATAAGAACAGGATCGATCCCGATTTCTACGCTTTCCGCGTCAGGGAATATGACGAGGTCTTCCCCTGGGATCACATGGATATAGGCATCCGCAAGGAATTTCTGATATCGGAAAACCAAAAAGCGCACAGAGGAGAGGTAACCCCGGACTGCCGTCTCGGTTGCCGCGGCTGCGGAGCGGACGCTCTGAACGGAGGACATTGTGATGCAAGACGCAAGGCTTAGATTCAATAAACTCGGCGCTGTCAAATATATCTCGCATCTTGACATGTACCGCTGCTTCACAAGAGCGTTCAGGCGCGCCGGTATACCGGTGTGGGTCACGGAGGGCTTCAATCCGAGAGTTTACCTTAATTTCGCGCTGCCGCTTCCCCTGGGCGCCGAAAGCGTCGACGATATACTTGATACGAGATTTACGTCCGACGTCTCTGCTGACGATCTCCTCAGACTGGACCTTTATGAACTTCCCGAGGGACTGTGGATTTCCGCCCTTGAGGAGCCTGCTTTCAAAACAAAAGATATAGTATCCGCGGCCTGGGACATCACGCTCCCGGCTGATTATCCGGTTTCCGCGGCTTCCGAACGGCTTGAAACAGGCGGTCTTACCTTTGAAAAGGAAGGCAAAAAAGGGAAGAATCCGGTCAAAAAAACGGTCGATCTGTCCGCAAGCATTTATTCATGGAATATCGACACCTCATCCGAAAAGCCTTTACTATCTGTCAATGTCGGCGCGGGAAATGAAAACAATATCAATCCGTTCAGGCTTTTTGAAGCCCTTTCCTCGGCAGTCGGATATGAAGGTCTTCCGGTAAACGTCAGAAGAACGGGGATCTTCACGGATATTCACAGATAATTTCTGTTGATTTAACCTTTAGTAAATATTGTTTTGTTATCATTGATTTGACACTTAAGCGTAAAAGGAGGGCGGATCTTGAAGAATCCGTACGAGATACTCGGTGTTTCATCGGATGCATCCGAATCCCAAATCAGGTCCGCCTACCGCGAAAAAGCAGCGGCGCTGGGCGCGTCGCAGTATATCGGTAGGGAGATGCCCGACGATATCGCGCGTGAAATGAAGGAGCTAGACGAAGCGTATGATACCGTCATAAATCTTCGAAGGCTTCAGGGCAACGCCCGCAGGAACTACTATTCGGCGGAAAAGTCATCCGACCGTTACTCTTATCTTTACGACGAGATCGGCAGGCTGCTTGACGACGGCGATTTTTACGGCGCGGACCGTAAGCTTGACGATATCCCATTCAGCGATCGCGGCGCCTTATGGCATTACCTGAAAGGAAGATCGCTTCTCGGCATGAACAAACCCGATGAAGCCGAGCCGCATTTTTCGGAAGCGACGCGTATAGACCCCGACGATCCCGATTTCTCGGAAGCCTACAGGGATATTCGCAGCCGCCGTTCCTTCTCGCGTTCCGATAACGAAGACGACAGCTGGAAAAAAGCCCTGAAATACCTCGGCTGGATCAGCGCTGCGCTTTATGTCTTCCGGTTGCTCAGACGGTTTTTCTGATCGGAGGGCCTAATGCGTAAAAGTGCCAAAACCGCTCTCGGCGGAATAATCTCCGCCCTGTCGCTGACCGTCATGCTTCTCTCCGCCCTGATACCGAACCTCACCTACGTACTGCCGATGATCGCCGGCGCCGTCATTATGATAATGGTCGAGGAGATAGGCAAGGGATGGAGCTTTCTCGCATATATCACAGTCAGCATACTGTCGTTCATGATAATACCGGATAAGGAAGTCGCTATGATGTATGCAGCGTTTTTCGGTTACTATCCGATAGTAAAGCGTATATTCGAGTTAAAACTGAAAAAAGCTCCGGCATATATCTGCAAATTCCTCGTATTCAACATTTCGATAGCCGCTGCGTATTTGCTGATAATCAAAGTCTTTTTGATACCCGTTGAGGGACTCGGAGATTTCGGCGTATGGACTGTCCCGGTCCTCGCCGTTCTCGGAAATCTTACTTTTTTCATCTATGACCGGCTGCTGACTAAAATGATGGCAATTTATAACGGAAAAGTCCGAAAAAGATTCAAAGGAATGTTTAAATAATGCGTCTTGATAAGTATCTTAAAGTATCGCGTCTTGTTAAACGCCGCACCGTTGCCAACGAGCTTTGCGACGCGAAGCATATCGACGTTAACGGTAAGACCCAGCGCGCCTCCTATGAGGTCAAGGAAGGCGACGTCATAGAGATCCGCGCGGGCTCTCAGACCGTTCGGGCGCGCGTGCTTACTATATCCGAATACGCCACCAAAGAAAACGCGTCGTCTATGTACGAACTCATCTGACCTTAACCGATCATTATTATTCTTACCGGAGCGTCTGTCATGAACGATAATGATGAAGTCGATATCCTCCGCAACGGCAACGACGGTCGCGAAAGTGAGCACGGCGAGGCCGAAAGCATACAGACCAGCGACTATGATATGCCACCCGAAATACCGGGTTCTATATCCGACGCAGCCGAACCCCGGGAACATGATCCCGATATTTCAGAGAAAAACGCAATCCCTTCCGCCGACAGCGACGTAAAGGAAAGCGGGAAGATATATATCACATCCGCATCGGCTTTGGAGGACAAATCCGCTCCTTCGGTCTGGAGCAAAAAACACATAGCCGTTATCGGAATAGTTTGCGTTATATCCGCTGTTGTCGGAGGCATCCTCGGCGGAATGACCGCTTACCGTCTTATATCCGGGCAGAACATACCTGTATCCGAAACAACGGAGGTTTCCGCCGCTACGACAACGGCGTCGGTATTTGAGCAAACCGCGGCTTCGCAGCCGACGACAGAAGTCACGTATAAAGAAACGAACGAGACCGAATCCGACACAACGATCAGGCAAACCGTCGAAACGACTTCCGCTCCCACTACGACTGCCGCTCCCGTAACACAGGCGGCGCTTTCATCAAACGCTCCCGGTCTATCCGCAAGTGAGATCTACTCAAAATACGTCAATACCGTTGTCGGCGTCGCGTCGCAGGTGGCGGTAAACACCTCGTTTTTCGGTTCAAGGCTGGGAACGTCAACCGGGTCGGGCTTTCTTATCACCGCCGACGGCTATATAGTTACCAACTATCACGTTATAGAGGGCAGTCTCTCGACCGTCGTCTCGCTATACGGAGGAGAACAGTACGAGGCGGTAATTGTGGGATATGAGCAAAGCAACGATCTCGCCATACTGAAAATCGACGCGAAGGATCTGAATTTTGCAGTGTTCGGGAACTCCGACAAGCTTGCGGTCGGCGACTCCGTGCTTATAATAGGCAATCCGCTAGGCGATCTGACATATTCGCT
>JAILQN010000042.1 GCA_024699005.1 Clostridia bacterium | reverse complement strand
TGGAAATGGCGCAGCAGATGTGCTCCCGCTCCAGATTTTCTTTTGTTACTCTTACGTATTCCATTTCTTATATCAGATCAGCGCGGTGCTGAAATACCGTTCCGCGCGATCCGGGAGTACGGTGGCGATCACGCTGTCTTTCCCGTATTTTCCGGCGATCTTCTTTGCCGCCCATACATTGGCGCCGGAAGAAGTGCCCACCAGCAGCCCCTGTACCTTCGCAAGCTCCCGCGCGGTGTTTATCGCGTCGTCGTCCGTGACCTCCACGATGTCCGTTATGATCGATGTGTCGAGGATGTCGGGGATGAAACCGTCGCCGATGCCCTGTATCTGATGCAGGCCCGGCTCGTCGCCCAGAAGAGCCGAGACGTTTTTCGGCTCCACCGCGACGATTTTGCAGTCGGGATTGCGCTCCAGCAGATACTGCGCGACGCCCTGAAGGGTGCCTCCGCTGCCGATGCCGGAAACGTACACGTCTATCTTTTCACCGAGCTGTTCCGTCAGTTCGACGGCAGTAGTGCGGTAGTGCATACGCGGATTTGCCGGGTTCCTGAACTGATGGGGAACGAAATACTCCGGCGAGCTCGCGGCGATCTCCATTGCCTTGTCGACCGAGCCGCCTATGCTCAGTTCCGGATCGGTCAGCACCAGCTCCGCGCCGAGAGCGCGGATGATTTTTTTGCGCTCCTCGCTCATATTCTCCGGCATGACAATGATCACCCGGTAGCCCTTGCGCACGCCGCACAGCGCCAGCCCGATACCGGTGTTGCCGGACGTGGGCTCGATTATCGTCATTCAGGGCCTCAGCCTGCCGTCTTTTTCCGCCTCCTCGATCATATTCAGGGCTATACGGTCCTTTATGCTTCCGCCCGGATTAAGAAATTCCGCCTTCGCGAAGATACGCAGTCCGGTAGTCTGCTCAAGACAGAGCAAAGGGGTATTTCCGATAAGATCGAGTACGTTGTTATAGTACATATGACTTTTCCTTCCTTAAAACTCTTTTCCGTTTTTCATAAAATCCGCCAGATTTATATGCGCAATGCCATTACGATTCTGAAGAAGAGGATCAGTTGTGGCAACATACTTGGGATAATTATCTCTTATTGATTCAAGAGGTTTATATTCCCTGTCTTCTGTTTCATTCGACAATGCGATCGTATAAGCGACCTGAACGTAAGAATAATTCATATTATTATCCCGAAGAATAAAATCGCATTCAAGTTTCCCGATTCGTCCCACACTGACAGAATAGTCATGTGATCGCGCATAAATATACGTAATGTTTTCCAAAACCGGGCCAAAATTGATTCTGTTGTCGGTATTCCTGGCAAAATAGAAGGCCAGATCGGCAAGATAGTATTTTTTTTCTCCGCTCATAGACTTTTTGGATTTCATATCGAACCGCGGGCATTCATAGATAATCTTTGCGTCAAGCAGAGCTTTGACATATCTCGCCATCGTTACTTCGCTGATTGAAGTCCCGCTCTGTTCAACAGCCTTTTTCAGGCTCTTTAAACTCGTGGTTGCGCCAAAGTTATTAAGAATATAGTTCTGAACCGTTTCAAACGTACTTTTGTTCCGTATTTTCAGTCGTCTGCGTATATCTTTCTCATATATTTCATCAATTACACTCTGAACATATCTTCTTTTTGCCGCCATCGTATCCAAAAGTATGGTTCTCGGAAAGCCTCCCTCAAGTATATAGTTTTGCAATTCTTCCTGACGATCAGCCGCAATCATCTTTCCATAGTATTTCTTTATCGCTTCATATTCTTCAAATGACAACGGGAACATTTCGAACTCAATGTATCGGCCGGTGAGCTTCGTCATCAGTTCTCCGCTCAAAAGATATGAATTTGATCCCGTAATAAAGATCGACCATTCACACGTGCCGCGAAAACCGTTAAGAACGATTTCAAATCCGTTCACATTCTGAACCTCGTCAATAAAGAGATATTGTATCCCATGTGAATTCCGGGAGTTCTCAATCAGCTTCTCCAATTGGGCTGCTTCTGTAATTGTATAATATTCCTTGCTGTCCAGATCAAAATAATGAATACTCTCTTCAGGAATCCCGCCCTCTTTCAGTTCATCGGCGATCGTCTCCATCAGGCAGGACTTGCCGCATCTTCTGACTCCGGTTATCACCTTGATTATATCAGTCGCCCGGTAGAAATCCCGTATTTTCTTTAAATAGTTTTCTCTGGGATACCAACTCATTTTGTCACCTTCCTGCGGATGTTCTGTCGTCTATCTTAACAGAAAAATTCCGCGATTTCAAGATTTAACGTTGGCGTTTTTGCGTTTTTTTCAAAATCGCCAACGTTAAACCATAAAGAATAGGCTTGATTCATTGTCCTGTCAGATGTTGCTGCACAATATCTGACACGAATATCACTTCATATAATTCCTTATAATATCCAACCCGAGTAAAAGAGCTTTTTCATGCGAGTTCTTTCCGAAATCCCGCGCGTCATATTCACTGACGTTCGCAAGCGAATCGGCTGTAAACAGAAACTGTCCGAACTGCGCGCCTCTTTTCCTGCAGCAGGCGGCAAGGGCGGCGCATTCCATCTCCACTACCGAACAGCCCTCCTGAAAGCGGTATTTAACCATATCTTCCGTTTCCCTGAAAAAACCGTCCGTAGTCCAGGTGGTGCAGGTCACGAAAGGCAATCCGTGTTTTTTGAAACAATCTTCTATTGCGGCTATCGGTCCGGCGTCCAGATCTATAAATCTCGAAGCCGGCAGGTAATGATAAGAAGTGCCCTCCGCCCTCAACGCTTTCACGGGAACCAGAAAAGCGTTCTCCGGGATCTGCGCGAGCACGCCGCAGGAACCAACGGCGATGACCTTCCGGCAGCCGCAGCTTACAAGCGTATCAAGGATCTGTGCGGACGCTGAGGCTCCGATAACCGGCTGCACCAGACAGATATCCCCGTCGTCCCCATGAAGAACGTAGATTTTTATATTATGCGATACCGTTATCAGTTCTTTGACTGTTTCTGCGAGATTTTTCTCCGCGTAGCTGTGCACCACGTCTCCCAGAAATGCGAAAAGACACTTTTCCGGCAGTTTCAAATCCGCAAGATCGTGATCCGGCGCGATAACCTCCGGAGACGACGTATCATATTCCAGTATCGGTATTTCGTTTTTTATGATCATCTCGGAGCTCCCCCACCGCCGGATCATGAATCGTAGAAACTCTGTCCGTCTTCCGTCACAAGACGCTGCGTCCCGGGATACTCAAATATTTCGCCGTTTTCCTCGTTTGCCTCAAGATAAGCGGCAAACTCGTCCGCGTACCATTTCGCCATTTCAAGGTCGTGCATAAGGTAATGCCCGCAGTTTTCCGGAGCGGTGCCGGGCACCTCGCGCACGCCGTCCACGGATCGGAACGCCTTCAGCATAAGTCCGTAAAGCCCCCGTGGGGCGCGGCTGCCTTTGAGTATCAGATAAAACCCGGTAAGACAGCCCATAGGACCCCAGTAAATGACCTCGTCTTTCCACTCCGGATCGTTTCTCAGATAAGTCGCGATGATATGTTCAAGGGAGTGCATCGCCGCGACGTCGATCACCGGCTCTCTGTTGGGTCTTTTAAGCCTTATATCATAGGTCGTGACCGTCTGATCGCCCAAATGATCTGTCCTGCTTTTGTAAATGCCGGGCACGATGCGGTTGTGGTCTACCGAAAAGCTCTGTATCAGTTCCATTATTTTATCTCCTGTGTCAAAATTGTTATTGTTTAAGGCAACACCGCACAAAAACGGTTTTATTATTTTTGTGATAAAGCTGGTATTATCAGCGATAATGTAGTATAATAAACATATGAACAACAAGCAGATCAGTTTCGCCGTATTCTGTG
>JAILQN010000345.1 GCA_024699005.1 Clostridia bacterium | reverse complement strand
TTCAGAGGTGCGAACAGTGGGGTGATCTGTAATATAATCGATAATAAACTGTTTTTTCGCCTCTTTGGTCATCAGTTTATCGCCGATTTTTATCGCCGATTTATCGCCGATCGTCGGTGATAAAACAAGCGATAACGTCGTCCTGTCCGGTTCAAAGGACTGTGTAAATGTCGGTTCCGCCCAGTTCTGATCGTGCCAGACGCGGTATATGTTCGGTATTCCGCTGCCGGCGCGTTCGCCTATATCGATCATATTCAGCATCTTGAGCATCGTTCCGTTTCTCGGATCGGAGAAGCCTCCGCTGATCGCTGCGTCTATCCCGATACGGAAACTGCCGGGGTTGCTCATCGTAACGGATTCACGCTTTTTGATTACGACGACTCCGCCTCTGCCGTAATAATCCGCGTTGACAAGGCAGTTCGCAAGCGCCTCGCGTATCGCTTTGTGGACCGGCGTGTCGTCGACGCGAAGCCCGCCGTTCATTTCAAACGGTACTTTCAGGTCGAGCTGCAGTTTGTTGTACGCGCGGAAATAGAAGTCGTATACGTTGCCGCTCCAGTCTCCCGAAGAAGATATGAATCTATCCGTCCAGCGGTGAACGTCGTCGTATTCCTCGCGGTAATCAAGGAAATAGTTCGGATATTCGCGAACTATATCATATTCGTTGCCGAACATCAGTAGACCCGCCGACGTCGGATGTCTTTTACCGTCTTCGCCGAACCCTGCTGCGCCAAGTTTTATAAGAAACTCCCCGTCTTCAAGCGTGTCCCAGACATGGCCCGGGCGGGACAGTCTCATGCGCTGGCGGTATGAACGAAGGCTTTCGGCGTTGAT
Source organism: Clostridia bacterium (assembly GCA_024699005.1). The sequence goes on along the minus strand of JAILQN010000345.1, from coordinate 4,463 downwards.
GACGTCCATACCGAAATTGTCGAGCACAAGCATATCCTGCGTTCGTACAGACGCATCTCGGTACATGGCCTTCAGTTCTTCGTCCGTACACTTGTAATCGCCTTCTCCGTTGCGGCGGTAACTGTTAAGCGGATTGCCGTCAATATACACGGGCTTATACGATCTGTCGGCTCGCGGAACATTGATTACAACGATACGTTTGCCGTCAACGGTCTCCATAGAAACGTCTTTGCCCGAAAGAACATTCACGCTCGCCTTCTGCGTATTATTGACTAGGTCCCAAAAGTCTTTGATCAGCCTGTCCGGATCGGGAAGTTCAACGGCGTGAAGCGACTTGTCGGGATACTCTTCAACTCCGAGCAGAATGATCCCTCCCAGGGTGTTGGCAAAAGCCGAATAAGTCTCCCATATGCTGTGTGGAAGTCCGCCGATGGCTTTTTTCGCTTCGATACGGTTATTCTCTCTGTATTTTCCAAGGTTTTTCAAATCGATCATATGATTTGCCCCTCCATTATCTGTTTCCCTAAACAATGCCTTTTGTCATAGAAGTGTCATAACTATTGTTCGACTGCAATACGCTCCTGGAGACGACTTTTTATTGTGAACCATTCCTTAAGATCAAACTCACCGCCGCTGTTCAAATAGGCCCACAGCAGCTGACAGGCTTCATTACACAACTGATTTTCAATGTTTCCGATTCCGAAACGGTCGTTAACCGCATTATTTATCTGCGATTCGGTCATATCATGATCGAGCACGTCTGTTATGAGATTAAGGACATATTCTTCGTCTGAAATCTGTTTTTCTTCAGTTCCGGTTTCTTCGCTTTCATCTTCTTCATCGACGTCATAGTCGAGAGATATCGGTTCACGGATACGTTTTATCCCGTCGGAATCATCGCGCTTTTTCAACTCTTCCGCGAATGCCCGGACCATTTTACGCTGAATATGTTCAACGCTTCCGCGGTTGATATTGTGCGCGGCGGCGTATTCACGTATGGATATCGGGTTCTCGCCGAAACGCTCGCTAAAAAACTCAGCATACGGAGCAAGCGGACCTTTCATGCACAGATCGAAGTATTTAAGATCCTCGGCAAGCGTCTTAAACTCTTCTTTTTTCAGACCGATATATTTCTTTTCGCTCCGGCAAAGCTCAATTCTGGCGCGGTCTTCGGTTATGTGTTCAAAAATATCTTTTGCGTAATCGACATATGAGCTCGATGAACGGAGCGTGCGGTGTTTCAAATATGAATCGTCAAACCGGTGCGCTTTCTCGTGCATTCTTACGATACGGTCTCTGACGTTGAAGCCGTCTTCTTCGATATCTTCAAGATTGGAAAGCTGTTCTTCATAGGAGTCGTCGTATCTGTACAACTGATGTTTCTGTCCGTACTTATCTTCGACCTCCGAATAGAACTTCTCCTTGCTGACGACAAAAAAGTCCTTGTTGCGTACGAATCTCCATTTTTTGCAGATGACAAACTCTTTTCCGGTCTCCGGCTCCGGAACCATCATTATGACTTCGACAGGAGAACCGTTATATACCCTGTAAATGCCTGGCTTTACTTTTTCACCTTTTCGTTCGTATGGCATTCTGATACTCCTCTTATTACAATACAAGCACTATTTGTTATATATTGCTCTGTCCAGCGCCTCAAAAGCCGCATTTACCGCTTCTTCTCGTGAACCATAAACCTCTGGGCAAAACTCGTTGTCCAGCGAATACTTCCAGAGGGAACAGTTCTTCAACTTGTACAGAACGACCAGATGGTCTTTGATCTTTGCATAGGAGTTCCCGTTCCGCGACTGTTTCCATTTGCGTTTTTGGAAATTTTCCCGGCGCGCCTGTTTGCTCTTGAAATCCTGCTCCCGTTTTTTGGCGGCGGCCACATCGCCCTCCATTTTACCGGCACAGACACAGCCGACGTTTAATTGCCGGTAATTCGGATGAACCATATGATGAACGTACCGTATTATCTGATAACCGCACATTTCGCAGATCCCGCACGGTTCCCCAAGGTCAGTGATCCCGACACAAGTCCAGCCGGAATGCGGAACATCGTCACGCTTCCACAAATTTTCCGATTCGGCAAGCTTTTTTCTTAGTTCTTCCGATATTACAGGCACTTTTTCTTCATCGGATTCCCGACTTTCATCGTCCAAATCTTCTTTTACGGACTTCTCCTGATTGTCGTGATCTCGCTTTCCGGTAACAATGACTTCTTCTTTGGTAAATCGTTCGACTTCTTCGTACTGCTCCGCATCATTCGTTTTGGACGAAACATTACTCGGTTGTTCCGTTTCGGATTTGGGCAATTCAGACTGCTTTGGCTTTGTCTCTGACGATTCAGGTTGTTCGATCTTAGCCTCTGGCAATGACTTTTCTACCGGCTTCGGAGCTAAATAATTCACGTAAACGTCCTTGTCCCTACCGTCTATATTAGCATTGAGCCGGACAATTACGCCATTGTCAAGTTTAACTACTGCGCTTATTTTGTGCGTCAAACCGTCATCAAAGCCGGAAACGTCGACCGTAATGGTAAATCTGGACTCGCCGCCTGCGTTGCGGACCCTCCGCTCTGTAGGGCTTGTGTAATTTCCGAACACGGGCTCGCCGCCTTCAACTACGTATCCGTATGAGTCTATCCCAGCGGCGCTATTGCCGAACCAGCCATGCATAGCCACAGTCTTCACGGAGCCGTCAGCGCCGTCAACAAGCCGCTTTTTTGCGATCACAGCGTTATCACCGTCCGCGACTTTTCTGCCGTTGATCAGTATCTGATCGTACGACAGTTTATCGCCTTTGGAGAGATCGAAATCGCGCACCCCGGCGTCAACGTCCGGAGCGGTATTGTCCTCGTCCGTTTCTGTCGCGGTGACCGGCTTCGGAAGTTCGTGCGGTCTGTCAAAATAATCCCTTGCTATATTTCGCGTCTGAGCCAGTTTGTCGAATTTGATGATAAAACTGCCCCGTTTCTCATCGATACCGACTATCGTGCCGTGGCCGAATCCGGGGTGGTCAACGCCTGCTCCGACACCAAGCCCGGCTGCCTGCGGCTCCGGGGCAGGCGTTGTTCGCTTGATATACCCGTAGGCTTCGCGCATCAGTTCGTCGGAGATCTTGCCGATACGGTGGTAGTTGTCAACACCGATCTCGTTCAGGAACCTTGACGGCAATTTTTTGATCCCTTTTTCGGACATTCCTTCGGAATCCATTATGAACAAATATTCTTTTGCTCTTGTTATAGCCACATAGCAAAGCCGCCGCTCTTCCTCAAGGCCGAGTTTTTTGCGCTCCTCGATCGTTTTGGAAGATGGGAAAATACCTTCCGTGAAACCGACGATAAACACCACGGGAAATTCGAGACCTTTTGCGGAGTGGATCGTCATCAGTTTGACCGCGTCCTTAGGCTTTTCTTCGTCTTCGCCAGATTGGAGCGCTATCTGCTGCAAAAACTCTCTGAGAGTAATATCTTCGCCGAAAGAACGCTCAAACTCGTTGGCGATCCGTTTAAATTCAGAGAGGTTTTCAAGTCGCTCTTCATCGCCCAGTTCGCGGATATACTGCTCATATCCGGATTCGACAGTGACGCGGTTGACGATTTCGGAAATGCGCGCGGAGGACGCAAATTGCCGCATCGTATCGATGAAATTCGTAAATTCGCGTGCGCCGCTCGATTTGAAAGACGATTCGTTCAGGTTGTTTTTCAGGGTCGTGAACAAACTGCTTCCGCTCTCGTCATCGAACAACGACACAGTGCTTTCTTTCAGGCTCTCAAGGTATGCCATCTTCTGGCGGCCGAATTTCCGCCGGGGCGTGTTGATGATGCGCTTAAACGAAACATCGTCATCAAATTCGATAAGCCGCAGATAGGCGATGATGTCAAGTATCTCCATCCGCTGGTAGAACTTGACACCGCCGTAGATCTCGTACGGGATGTTGCTTTCAACGAATTTCTTTTCAATAACGCGGGACAGGAAGCCGGACCGGTACAGGACGGCGAAATCTGAGAAAGAATATCCCTTTATCTTCCGGAGTTCCCGTATATTCTCAACGATCAGTTTGTTTTCTTCATCGTCGCTCTTTGAATGATAATGTGTAACGACCGCACCGTTTTCCGACTTTGTGAAAAGATCCTTTTTCAGGCGAAGCTCGTTTTTCTCAATAAGATGATTGGCACAGCGCAGTATCTGCGGCGTAGAGCGGTAATTCTGATTCAGAAAAATCGTTTCCGTCGGGGAGTGCATCTTGTCAAAATCAACCAGAAGTTTGACGTCCGAGCCGCGCCATTCGTATATGTTCTGATCAGGGTCACCAACGATCATCAGGTTTTTGTATTTGCCCGAGAGGATATCAACAAGCTTTAGCTCGCGTTTTGAGCTGTCCTGAAACTCATCGACCTGAATATAGTTCAACCGATCCTGCCATTTGTCCCTGATCTCCGCGTCTGTTTCAAGAAGGTA
>JAILQN010000341.1 GCA_024699005.1 Clostridia bacterium | reverse complement strand
GACGGAACGTTTACGGAAAGACCGTTATCGCTCGCTTCTCTTCTTCTTGATCACGGGTTTAACGTCAAAACTTTATTTGTTGATTCATTTGCAGAAAGTGAGCGCCGTAATTTTGAAAGACTGAAATCAAAAAGACCCGATATTCAGGTATATCCGACAGTAGATTCCGCCATGAGAAGATTTGACAGGAATAATTTCGGCGAGTATTTCGCCCTCGGCCAGAAAGCGGCTTATTTCACAGGCACGTCTCATTTTGTGAACCTGATTGAAGACGCCGGGCTTTACGGCTTTGACGGTATACTCAGGCTCGCCGGGATGATAGAGGAAGCGGCGCTGAATGAAAAGGACACGGAATCGGTTATCTCCGTTAAAGGATTGGGGTGTGAAAGCTGCGTATGAGACAGGCAAGAGTTTTCTTATCCACTTATTCTGCTGACGTTTTCGGTATTTGTTCCGCGTTTTACGAGCTGGGCGGTCTTATTGTGATGCACGACGCTTCGGGATGCAATTCAACCTACAGTACTCACGACGAGCCGAGATGGTATTCTACAGACGGTATGGTTTACGTCTCCGGTCTTACAGAAACAGACGCGGTCCTGGGAAATGACGAGAGATTGATCGGAGATATCCTTGAAGCCGGCGAACGCCTGCATCCGGCTTTTATAGCATTCGCAAATACTCCCGTCCCGATGATGACCGGTATGGATCACAATGCCGTAGCGCAGGAAATTGAAAATCGCAGCGGTATACCGTGTTTCGGTTTCGACACCGACAGTATGAATTCATATATGAGCGGATTGTCAAAAGCGTTTGCAGCTATAGCCGAAAGAATACCTGAACGCTCTGTTAAAAAAAGCGGAAACACCGTTAATATAATAGGCGCAACGCCTCTTGATTTTTCCGTTAACGGCACTGTTGAATCCATAAAAAGTCTTCTCATCAGCAACGGTTTCACTGTGATCTCAGACTGGTGCATGGGATCAACTCTTGATGATATAAGACTTTCGGGAATGGCAGGCGTGAATCTTGTCGTTTCCGGTTCGGGAATAAGAGCTGCCCGCGCCATGAACAGGATTTTCGGCACGCCTTACGTTATAGGAACGCCTGTCGGAAAGGATTTTTCCGAAAAGATCATATCAGATCTGAAAACCTCTTCGGCTGACGGCATAAACAGGATTTCGTTTGAAGATCATATCCCACGGAAAAATGACGACGTTTATGTGATCGGAGAGTCAGTCATATCCCGTTCTTTAGCTGCAGCATTATATAAAGAGACCGGAATATCTGCAAGGGTGATCTATCCTCTTGAAAACCTTCCGGAGCTTGAAGGAGTCCTGACTGAAGAGGATATAATAAAAGATGGTGAGGAAGAAATCATCTCCGCGCTGAAAGATGCAGAAATAATAATAGCGGATCCGCTGTATAAACCGGCCGCCCCGACAGAAGCGAGGTTTATAAACCTCGGACATGAAGCATATTCCGGCAGGATAGGGAGACGTTTTATCCCCGATTTGGTAAAATTATCCATGAAAGATTTTATCAATTTATAATAAAGAAAGAGGAAACAGATCATGAAGAAAGTATTTTGTTTGTTTTTGTCCGTAGTATTCAGCGTTCTGTTGCTTTCGGGCTGTGCAGAAACGAAGATAAATGAATCAATATCCTCCGATCCCGGCGTGACCGGAGACGAAGGAGCTGAAACGAGAACCATCATCGATCATAACGGGGACGAAGTGGTATTGCCTGTCAAAATAGACCGGATAGCCGTTGCGGATATTTTTCCGCTGCCATCCGTTTTATCTGTATTTTTTGATTCGGCTGAAAAGATAGTTGCCATGGCTCCCGCAAGCATGACAGCCGCGCAAAACAGTCTTCTGTCGGAGCTGTATCCGGAGATCCTGAAAGCTGACACTTCGGCTATAAACGGAACTGAAGTCAATACAGAAGAACTTATGAAGTCCGATCCGCAGGTGGTTTTTTATAACGCGTCAAGTGTTAACGTCGGAGAAACTCTTAAAAAAGCCGGATTCAACGCGGTCGCGATCTCTGTAAACAAATGGGATTACGACTGTATAGAGACTCTGAATCAATGGCTCGGTCTTCTGTCACAGATTTTCCCGGAAGATGCGAACGATCGCGCGGAGCTCGTGCGTTCCTACAGCGAGGACGCGATCGATCTTATAAGCGAAAGGACGTCGGAAATCTCCGATGCGGAACGGGCAAGACTGTTTTTCCTTTTCCAGTACAGCGACGAATCGATTATCACATCCGGAAAGAATTTCTTCGGACAGTGGTGGGCGGACGCTGTCGGAGCCGTGAACGTGGGCGAAGAAATGACCGAAGATAAATCCGTCAAGACAACCATGGAACAAATCTACATCTGGAATCCCGATACGGTTATTATCACGAATTTTACCACAGCGTATCCGGATGATCTTTACAACAACACCGTAGGGGCGTATGATTGGAGTTCAATTGACGCCGTCAATAACAAGCGGGTTTTCAAAATGCCGTTGGGAATGTACCGCAGTTATACTCCGGGCGTCGATACGCCGGTTACGCTGAAATGGCTTGCAAAGACCGTTTATCCGGATTTGTTTGCCGATATCGATATAACCGCGGAAACAGTTGAATAC
>JAILQN010000336.1 GCA_024699005.1 Clostridia bacterium | reverse complement strand
AAGGTATAAGTTCCAAGTTCCAAGCTCCAAGCTCCAAGGTCTAAGTTCCAAGCTCTAAGCTCAAAACAGATAAAGGAGGAATACACATGAAAAGAGTTATTTCGATCATTCTGACTGTTATAATGCTCGTCGGTGTCATTGTCGTTCCGGGCGTTGCTGCCTCCGTGGCGGATATCAAAACCGGTACGCTTGTGACTTTCGGCGAATATCCGCAGACAAGCGTTATCGACTCCGGGACGCTCGCAAAACTGAACGCGCAGTCGCTTTCGTGGAAATACTATGATTACTACTGCGACGGCAGGCAGGAAAACTATATGAAATACGCCGACGTCACACTCTCCGGGGATCGATACAGGGCGGTATCTTTTACACATTACAGACCGTATTGGTGGAATGACAGCTCATCATATACCTATCAGGATGACAACGGTTATGAACCGAACAATATTTACTGGTTCAGATATGATCCGATTGTCTGGCGGGTGCTGGACGCGGACGAGGGACTTATAATGGCGGAAAATCTGATCGACAGCCAGCCTTTTCATAACGAATATTATTATGATAATCTTCTTTTATACGGCGATCAGAGTTTTATGCATTATGCCTCAGACTGGGCATATTCAAGCCTTCGTGTGTGGATGAATAATGATTTCTGCAATACTGCGTTTGACGCTGAGAAGGGTTGTATCAAAACCACATCGTTGAACACGCCTTCGAGTTATTTGTCCGACTATGACGCGGAACAGACAAAAGATAAGGTATTTCTCCTTTCAGCAGTCGATGTGGTAAATTCGTCGTACGGCTTCGGCTCTGATATAAACCGGATAGCTTACGGCACGGATTACGCCAGGTGCCAGGGACTGGAGGTGAATACCTCAAATGGGAACAACAGCGGCGCATCGTGGTGGCGTCTGCGTACACCCCATAACTGCTATAATACTGACGGAGTCGGCGACAACGGTCAGGTCGATTTTTTCAGCGATACATACTACACACACGGCGGTATTCGCCCCGCTTTGAAAGTCGATCTTGAATCTGCAATCGCTCAGTCATTGATCAGAATAACGAATGATCCGGGACTGGTGATAAACGGTCCGGCAGGAACGGAAATAGTTGAGCATTCATTGATACACATTACTGCAAAAGCTCCCACTTGTATTGCTGACGGAAATATAGAATACTATTATTGTGAGGATTGCGGAAAATACTTCACTGATGAAAATGCCGCCACTGAGATCAAGGATGTTGCCGTCAAAGCTGCGGGGCATGACTTCGGCGAATGGAAAGTTACAAAAGAAGCCACGATTGACGAAGAAGGAATCGAAACAAGGAAGTGTTCAAAGTGCGGTGAAGAAGAAACCCGACCGATAAAAAAACCTGAGTTCGAAGTTGTTCCCGGCGATATCGACGGCAACGGGCAGATCCTCGCGGACGACGCGCGCCTTGCCCTGCGCTTCTCCGCAAAGCTTGAGGAGCTTGACGAAAATCAGCAGAAGGCCGCCGACGTGGACGGAAACGGTCAGGTCCTCGCCGACGACGCGCGGCAGATACTGAGGTTCTCCGCGAAACTTCAGTTTGAGTTTGAAAAGGCGTAGATTATTATAAAGAAAAAGATATGATTGACCACGATGCGTGAAGTTCCGTCCACTGATTGACAGCCACTGATTAATTCTAAACGCAACACTCAACACTCAACACGCAAATCGCAACACCATAAAAGGAGATATATCCATGAAAAGAGTCATTTCGACCATTCTGACTGTTATAATGCTCGCTGGGGTCATTATCGTTCCGGGCGTTGCCGCTTCCGCCACTGATATAACGGATATTAAGACCGGCACGCTTGTGACCTTTGGTTCCTATCCGCAGACAAGAGTGACCGATACATCTTTACTTGCTGAACTCAACTCTCAATCTTTGGACTGGAGATTTTATGATTATTACTGTAACGGCAAACAGGAAAAATATATGAAGTACGCTGATATCACGTATTCCGGCGCTCGTTACAGGGCGGTAACATTCACGCATTACAGACCAGATGTGTGGAATAGCAGCGCTTCTTACACACATCAGGACGACAACGGCTATGAGCCAAACAACATATACTGGTTTAAGTATGAGCCGATAGTCTGGCGGGTACTGGACGCAAATCAAGGGCTGCTGATGGTAGAGAGTATTATCGACAGCCAGCCTTTTCATAACGTATATTATGAAAGAAACGGTTATTGGTACAGCGATCAGAGTTATACGCACTATGCCTCAAACTGGGCTTATTCCTCACTGCGGTCTTGGATGAATGACGATTTCTACAATACCGCGTTCAACACGGAGAAGAGTTATATCAAAACCACTTCACTGACTACGCCGTCAGGCTATTCGTCGGAATATGACGCTGATCCGACAAAGGACAAAGTGTTCCTTCTTTCAAAAGCCGACGTATTGGATCCTTCGTACGGCTTCAGTTCGGACTACGGTTCCGGCGCGGATACCAACCGCATAGCTTACGGCACGGATTATGCAAGGTGTCAGGGTTTGAATGTTGCCCGCACGCCGAGCAATTATTACACCGGAGCGTCGTGGTGGCGTCTGCGCACTCCCAGTTACTACGACTATGTCGAAAGCGTCGACTACGACGGCAGTGTCGACTACGATGGCGCCATGGCCTACAGCACCTATTCAGGCGTACGCCCTGCTTTGAGTATTAATCTTAAATCTGCCATCTCGCAATCATTGATCAAAATAAAGCATTTATTAATACACGTTGCTGGCAAAGACCCCACATGTGTTTCCGACGGCAATATTGAGTATTACTATTGCGGGGATTGCGGAAAGTACTTCGCGGATGAAGAAGCGGTCACTGAGATAAATTCCGCCGTTATCACCCTTCCCGCGACGGGCGTTCACACCTGGGATGACGGAAAAGTCACAAAAGCTGCGACTTGTATAGCAGCCGGAGAAAAGACTTATACATGCAATGTCTGCGCAAAGACAAAGACCGAAACGGTCGCCAAGGACGCGGGCAACCACGCCGGCGGAACGGAGATCAGAAATAAGAAAACGGGAACCTGCGGCGCGGACGGCTATACCGGAGATACATACTGTAAAGGCTGCGGTGAAATTATTACTGCCGGAACCGCGATCTCTGCGACAGGAAAACATAAGTGGGACAAGGGAGAAGTCACAGTTGCCGCGGCGTGCAAAACTGCCGGAGAAAAGAAATATACCTGCGCTGTCTGCGGAGCTGTCAGAACGGAGATCATACCTTCGGGAGCGCACAAGTGGAACAGGGGGACAGTCTCGGAGCCTGTGACCTGTACAGCCGACGGATTGAAGGTGTATCTCTGCACTGTCTGCGGGGAGATAAAGACGGAGATCCTGCCTGCGACAGGCCATAAATTCGGCGAATGGAGATTCATTGCCGCTCCGTCGTACAAAAACGACGGTCTGAGCGAGCGCGTCTGTTCTTCCTGCGGCCTGAAAGAGACGAAAACCTATGATAAGATCAGACCGGGGCACGTCGTGGCAGACGGTGATACCGGCGTGGAGATAGGTTATACCGATTCGGCTTACGGAAGCGAGGTCTCGCTTGAAGTCGGGAAACTGACCGGCGGCGACTCATATGACGTTCTTGAAAAGAATGATGCCGCCGAAAAGTTCACGGTTTTTGAAATAACTACCGCGGCAGACGGCAAACGGACGCAGCCGAACGGCGCAGTGCTTGTCAGGATACCGATTCCCGCCGGTTTCGACCGCGGCGTTCTGTGCGTGTACTATATGGATGGCGGCAAAACAGCCGGTAAGATGGACGTGTGGATCGAGGGCGACTTCGCATGCTTTGAAACGACGCACTTAGGCACCTATGCTCTGGTACAGGAAAAAAGAGCGGTACCCGGCGATATCGACGGCAACGGGCAGATACTTGCGGACGACGCGCGCCTTGCTCTGCGTTGTTCTGCGAAGCTGGAGACTCTCACAGACATTCAGATAAAAGCCGCCGACGTTGACGGCAATAATCAGGTCCTTGCCGATGACGCGCGGCAGATACTGAGGTTCTCCGCGAAGCTTCAGTTTGAATTTGAAAAGGCGTAGATTATTATAAAGAGGAAGATATAAAGAACAGATAATCAGATTCGAGCGCGGTATTTTTGCTGTTGCATTTTTCGAAAAATAATGATATAATATTAACAGCAAAGGAGGGATCTGTATGCCTAACATCAAACCGGTGTCTGATCTGAGAAACTATAATGAGGTTCTTCGCGATATAGCCGTGGGCGAGCCGGTCTTCCTGACCAAAAACGGCAGGGGCAGATACGCCATTCTCGATATGGAGGAATACGAGAAAACGCAGGCTGTCATCAAACTGATGAATGAGCTTGCCAGGGGCGAGCAGTCAGGCAGGGAACGCGGCTGGGTGGATATCTCGGAAGCGGAAAGACGTCTCGGTATCGATAATGGTTAAGGTCAAACTGTCTGAAGCCGCTATCGCCGATTTGCAGCAGGCGAAGGATTATATCGCGTATGAGCTTTGTAATGAGAAGGCCGCAGTCAATACGATAACAAAAATAACAAAACGTCTGCGCATACTTGTCGATCATCCTCGGGCAGGAGCGCCGCTGTCAGGTATTACCGATATCGAAACGGATTACCGCTTTTTGGTTTGCGGAAATTATACGGCATTTTACCGTTTTGAAGGACAAACTGTTGAGGTCTCACGTATTTTGTATGGCAGGAGAGACATTATGCGTATCCTGTTCGGAGAATCGGAAGAAGACGAAAAATAAAAAAGACTGAACGGGGCGATAAATTCCGGTGCAGGCAAAATCCACAGACCTTGTCGGTTTGTGGGTTTTTATTGATTGAATAACCTTGGAAGAACTTAGAATTTAGAGCTCAGAGCTTGGAACTTGGAACTTGGAACTTACACAACATCTTGACAAATCTCCTCTTTTATTATACAATATAATATCTCTTTTTATGCTAAAATAAACGAGGAGAACATATATGCTTCAATTTGAAGAATTAAGGCTGAAACTCAGGGATTTGAAACAGCCGATAACAGATCTGTCCGGGGCGCTGGGGCTGCCCCAGATGAAAAAGGAAATAGATGCCCTGGAGCAGCAGTCCGCGCAGCCGGGGTTCTGGGACGATCTGGAAAAATCCCAGAAGCTCACGAAGCGCGCCGCCGATCTTAAGTCAAGGGTCGCGGAGTATGAGGGGCTGCTTGCGGAATGGGACGACGCGGACGCGCTTATCGAGCTCGCGGACGAGAGCGAGGATGAATCCATGCTTGAGGAATGCCAGAGCGCGGTCGCAGCCGTAAAAGACAATCTTGACAGAATGACGCTGTCCACGCTGCTCACCGGGGAGTACGACAAACAGAACGCGATCCTTACGTTCCACGCCGGTGCGGGCGGTACGGAGGCGCAGGACTGGAACCAGATGCTTGTGCGAATGTATTCCCGCTGGGCGGAGAGGCACGGATTCACCGTCACCCTTGCCGACGAGCTGGAAGGGGACGAGGCAGGCATAAAGAGCGCGGTGCTCATTATATCCGGCGAGAACGCTTACGGCTACCTTAAGAGCGAGAACGGCATCCACCGCCTCGTGCGCATCTCGCCCTTCGACGCATCCGGCAGGCGGCATACGTCCTTTGCCTCGCTGGAGGTCATGCCGGAAATATCCGATGATATACAGATAGACATCAATCCCGCAGACATCAAAATGGACGTTTACCGCGCTTCCGGCGCCGGCGGTCAGAAGGTCAACAAGACTTCCTCGGCCGTGCGTCTGACCCATATCCCCACGGGCATTGTCGTGGCTTCTCAGGTGGAGCGCTCGCAGTACCAGAACCGCGACGTCGCCATGAGGATGCTCAAATCCAAGCTGCTGGAGATCAAGGAGCGCGAGCATCTGGACAAGATCGAGGACATCAAGGGCGTTCAGAAGGAGATCGCCTGGGGGTCGCAGATACGTTCCTACGTGTTCATGCCCTATACGCTGGTCAAGGATCACCGTACGAACTTTGAGAACGGCAACGTGGACGCCGTTATGGACGGCGATCTGGACGGCTTTATCAACGCATATCTGCGCGCTGAGGCGAATAAGCAGATTCATGGTTAGTTCCAAGTTCAAAGTTCAAAGTTCAAAGTTCAAAGTTCAAAGTTCTAAGTTCCAAGCTCTAAGTTCCAAGTTCTAAGTTCATAGGTCAAACTCACTATACAGAAATGGCACAGGGAAAGAAAACAACATCCTCAAAAACAGCCGGATCGGGCGGGGGAGCCAGAAAGTCCTCCGCCGGGAGTTCTTCGGCAAAAAAAACGGATCCGGCAAAAAAAACGCCTTCAAAATCCGCCGGCAGCGTAAAAGAATTCACTGCGGAACAGGCGGCAAGGCAGAACGCTCAGATCAGGAGCGTCGCTGCGATAGCGCTGTTTATTATCGCGGCCTTCATCGCCGCCGTGGCTTTTATACCGGGCGGGGTTAACGCAGTGGGGCAGCGGAGCTTCTGGGGAGTGAACCGTTACGTTATGTTCGGGCTCTTCGGCTGGACGGCGTATATCTTTCCGGTACTGCTCGTCGTTGCCGGCATATTGATCATCGGCGACCGTATGCGCGGCAGAATGGCAGTCAACGTCGGCGCAGGCTTTGTTCTGCTTCTGCTCGTCGGCGCCCTGGTTTTTGTCGCCGGTTATGACTTATCCGCCGGACATGCCTTCGGCGATACTTTAAAACTCGTATTCGACGGAGGAGTCTACGGATTTTTCTGCGCTCTTGCCGGATATCCTTTCCGGCATCTGGACGCGGGAAAGGCCCCGGGCGTGATCATACTGCTTATTCTGATTTTTGCCGATATCGCACTGGTCGCGGGGCCTATGATCGCCGAATATCTTGCGGATACAAAAGATGAGCGCGCCGAACGGGCGGCTGTACGCAGAGACGCCCGGATCGCGGCAAAGAAGGCTCAGATCGAGAAGGAGCGCATCGAGCGCGAAAAACGCAGGGAACAGCGGCAGACCAGGATCGCAAATAAACCCGAAAACAAAAAGCCCGTTCCGGACGGCCGCGGAGTGGAGTTCCGTATACCGGCGCCGAATAACGGAACGGAACGGAAAACCGGGCAGAAACAGCCTGCCGGCGACCGCGGTAAAAACGGAGGCGGACAGCCTCCCGCAGGGGGAATGCCGGGCTGCGGTAAAAAGCCGGGGACAGCGGATAAAAACGGAGTGTTTGTCGAAGCTCCCGTGCCGCCCGCCGACCGCGGAGAGATCGAGCTGCCGGCCTTTGATCCTTCAGGCTCCGCAAAAGCCAAGGAGGAAACCGGGGCTGCCACGGACGCGCCGCGCGAGGATGAGATCCCGATAATCCTGCCGGAACCGGACGGTATCGCGTCCTCACCGGAGCAGGCGGTTCCGGAAGGCGAGGAACCGAAAAAGAAGAAGCTCACCGATGCGGAGATAACCGGCGCTGCGGAGGAGATCGGCGCCGAGATCGGCGAGGAAGAGTCCGAAGCGGACAAATACGCGAACTATGTGCTGCCGGGATTCGATCTTCTCAATCCGCCGGTACGCAAATCGCATAAGACCAACCGCGAAGAACTGTTCTCCACCGGCGACAAGCTGATATCGACTCTCAACAGCTTCGGTGTGGATGCTTCCGTATCAGCGATAGTGCCGGGACCTTCCGTCACGCGGTACGAAGTCAAACCCGCCCCGGGCGTCAAAATAAGCAAGTTTACAAATCTTGCCGACGATATAGCCCTGCGTCTCGCCGCTCCGGCAGGCGTCAGGATAGAGGCCCCGATACCGAATAAAGAGGCTATCGGTATAGAGATACCCAACCGCGACAGAGTCACCGTTACCATGCGCGAGGCGCTGGACAGCGATTCTTTCCGCGATTCCAAGGGGTTGCTGACCGTGGCGCTGGGCAAGGACATCGCCGGCACGGTCATATGCGCCGACCTTTCAAAAATGCCGCATCTGCTCGTTGCCGGCACGACCGGTTCGGGCAAATCGGTCTGCCTGAACAGCATGATAATGAGCATCCTCTACCGTGCGAAACCGGACGAGATCAAGCTTATTCTGATCGACCCCAAGCAGGTGGAGTTCTCGGTATACAACGGCGCTCCGCATCTGCTTGTTCCTGTCGTCAGCGATGCCAAAAAGGCCGCCGGCGCTCTTGCCTGGGCGGTGTCCGAGATGCTCAAACGCTACCGCACCCTGAACAACACCGGCGCCAGGGACATCGAGGCTTACGACAGACTCTGCAAAAGGCAGCCGGAGCTTGAGCCGATGCCCCGTATCGTCATAGTGATCGACGAGCTTTCAGACCTTATGAGCGTGGCTCCTGCGGAGGTCGAAGGTTCCATCACCAGGCTGGCGCAGATGGCGCGCGCCGCCGGCATGCATCTTGTCGTGGCGACACAGAGGCCTTCGGTGGACGTAATAACAGGTCTTATCAAGGCTAATATCCCGTCAAGGATCGCACTTTCCGTCTCTTCGCAGATCGACTCGCGCACGATACTCGACGCCGGCGGAGCGGAGAAACTGCTCGGACACGGCGATATGCTGTTCGCTCCGGTCGGTCAGTCCAAACCCACCCGCGTACAGGGCTGTTTCCTGACCGACAGCGAGGTCGAGAGGATAATCGAGTTCATAAAGAGCCAGACGGAAGCGGAGTATGACGACAGCGTACAGGCTGAAGTCGATTCCGAGGCGGGGCGTATCGGCGCCGGCAGCAAAAAGACCGCCTCACCGGAAGACCGGGAATCGGGAGAGCTCTCCGCCGCCGACGCGAAGATCCTGAACGACGCCGCTCTCTGCGTTATCGATACGCCCGAAAAGGCCTCGATCTCTTCGCTGCAGAGGCATCTGAGACTCGGTTTCGCAAAAGCGGGCAGGATCATGGATCTGCTCGAAGAAAACGGGGTCGTCGGGCCGCACAACGGCTCCAAGCCCCGCGACGTCCTTATGACGCGTTCGCAGTGGTATGAGCGGCAGGCTCTTAAACGCGACCCGGAGAAACAGGAGACCGGCGCGGAAGACGATTGATCATAACATTTTTGCCCCGGTAAAAACAGCTGTTATCTGTTCTTCAGTATTCAGCATTTGTAATAATGGAAGAAACCCCCAAAATCAATACCGAACCC
This sequence comes from Clostridia bacterium, assembly GCA_024699005.1. Next base: position 12,057 of record JAILQN010000336.1, on the reverse strand, counting down.
GATCCCAAAAAGAACAAATACACCCTGATGATCTACGGTCTGGGTGTGATCGCTATCGTTATAGTCGGCGTGATCATTTCATGGTTCGGGGGGGAGATCTTTCCGCACACCAACGAGGCGATAAGCGTCGTCGGCATAGAAGTTGAGACAACAAAGATCATCTCGCCGGATGCGCCGGTGGGGATCGTTTTTTTCGATCTTGACGGCGGCGACAGTACGCTTATAATATCCGGCGGCGAGGTCTGCCTTATAAACGGCGGCAGACGCGAGAATGCCCCGAAGATCATCAATTATATCCAGGCGCTTGGGTATAAACGCATAAAATATCTGATCGCGACGCACGTGGAGAGCGATACTATCGGCGGTCTTGGTACGATCGCTTCGAACTTTTACATCGATAACGTACTTTTGCCGGCTTACGCGAAGACTTCGGACGGCGGTTATCTGTACCGCAGTTTTCTTGATGACCTTCGTTCGACCGGAGCAGAGATCACGAATGCACGCGCAGGGTTCGAATTCTCACTCGGCGAAGCGGTATGCGATGTCGTTGCGCCGGTTCTCGAAGGTGACGGCGACGCCGTGAACTCCACGGTGATACGCCTGAAATACGGCAAATGCTCCGCGATATTCCTTGCAGCCGCATCCGCGGAGGAGGAGAGCTACCTTACGGATATGGGCAGCGATCTCACCGCGGATATACTCAAGATCGGAAACAGAGGGATATCTACAGGCAATACGGAAGGCTTTATACAGCAGCTGCATCCTTCCGTTGCGGTCATATCCACTGCCGGATCGGATACGGATTATCCCTCGGACAGTGTGATCATGGCACTTCTGGAGCAGGATACGGCGATCTACAGGACCGATTATTACGGAGATATCACAGTACGGATCTACCCTGAATTCAGCGAAATACTGACCGGCGAAAATCGTTGAAAAGTTGCAAAGAATCTTTTATCTTTAAGTATTTATCAAGAAAACCGTAATATACTACATCTATACCATAACAAAGAAGGACGGCACATTATGAACTGTATCAACTGCGGCGCATCCATTACAGATTTGACAAAGCCCTGCCCCAACTGCGGCAAAGTGTTTTCATCCAAAGAGCGGCAGCTGTATCTGCTCTCCAGGCAGGCTAATTCTCAGGCCCCGGTGGCTGACGCCCGCCGCGAGGCTTATCAGGTACAGGAGGAGAATACCGACAGGACTCAGGTATTTACGCCTCCTACGGCTCCTGCGCCTCCTCAGGCTCCACAGGCTCCTCAGGCTCCTCAGGCTCCTCAGGCTCCGTATGCTCCTCAGCAGAATTATACCGCCGAGGCACCGCGTGCCGGCAGATTTGAATTCCATTCCGGAGCGGATGCAGGCGTTCCCGGCGGTCCTCCTGCGTCTGGCGGCGAGATCTTCAACGATAATTACGCGGGGCAGGGGCAGTACGGCGCTCCCGTTTACCCGGATGATATGTCCATAGATCAGGATGATATGTATGATTACGCTCCGCAGACCCGTCATACCGGCAGGAAGATCGTGATAGCAGTGGTCATAATAGCCGTTCTGTGCGCGTGCGGAGTTGCGATCTGGCAGATATGCGAGCATATGGGTCTGCTGCCTTCAAAGTCAAAAGACGGAGCGGAAATGACTTCGTCAGATACCGTCAACGGCGAGATTATCACCGGCGCCGCAGTCGGAGAACCTGCGGTTCTCGGGCAGTATACGGTCTCCACAACCGATAAGAAGAATATCATCATGTATCAGGATGACGGCGGTTCCAGGATCGTGGCTACCATTCCTGCCAATACGATAATCACCGTGACCGAAATAAGCAACGGCTACGCCAGGACTACCTATAAGAACTCGACCGGATGGGTCAGTATGGACGATATCTCTTATACTCCGGGTGCATCAAGTCAGGCTCAGCCCTCCGATGACAACAGCGGCGATTACGATAATTATAACGATTACCCCGCCGGTACTTACGAGGTCGTGGATACTTCCGCAGTCAACGTCCGTTCGGCTCCCGACACATCCGATGACGATAATATTATCGGTAAGGCATATCGCGGCGAGCAGTATGAGCTTTCAACGTTCGACGGCGAATGGGCGCGCATCACGCTCAGCGACGGTCAGCGCGGCTGGGTATACATGGGTTACATGGAACACGTCGGCGCCGATTCCGGTTCTTCGGGCGGAGAATCTGTAGGATGAGTTTTCGGCTCTGACTTTTGAAAAAAATACTTGACATACTGTGCGGCATCTGCTATATTAGCAGGTGCCGCTTGAGGCAGGCAAGGGTTCAGTATGCCCGGAATAAGCGTTTTTCCGATAACGCAGGGTGATTTCAACGGTGATCTGTTGTTATCCGCGACGACGGTAAAAACCGCCCGCGCTCAGCGAGTCTATAAAAAAGAGGTCAATTATGTACGCAATCATCGAAACAGGCGGAAAACAGTACAAAGTCGAGAACGGCGACGTTATCTTTGTCGAGAAGCTCGGCGCCGAGGACGGCAGCGAGATCACTATCGACAAGGTCGTGGCGATCGGCGGGGACGAATTCATTGCCGGCGCGCCCTATGTTGAAGGCGCATCCGTCGCGGCAAAAGTCGTTAAATCCGGCAAGGCCAAAAAGGTCGTAGTCGCCACCTACAAACCCAAGAAGAACGAGAAGCGCAAGTTAGGTCATCGCCAGCCCTACACCAAGCTGGAGATAACCGCTATAAACGCATGATAATCGCGCGGTTCCGCGCAAAGGGCGGGCTGTATACAGGCTATACGGTGTCCGGTCACGCCGGCGGCAGCGCCGACGAGGGCAGCAATCTGATCTGCGCATCGGTCTCATCCGCCGCTTATATGACCGTCAACACGATAACGGACGTTATCTTCTGCGAAGCGGACTGTGAGGATCGCGACGGTTATATGAGAGTTGACGTTACCGGCACGGGGGAGCGGGCAGAGGCCGCTTCTACGGCCATCGCGGGACTCAGGCTTCATCTTAATGAATTGGCAAAGACATATCCCGATTTTATTACTTTGGAGGAATTTTGATGCCGCCAAAACCTCCTTCAGCGGAAACGGTTTACCGCTGAGCGATCCAAAGCGGCGACAGAAAGAGGAATAAAAAATGTTAAAGATAAATCTTCAGCTTTTCGCTCATAAAAAAGGTATGGGTTCCACCCGCAACGGCAGGGACTCCAAAGCCAAAAGGCTCGGCGTCAAACGCGCCGACGGTCAGCTTGTAAACGCCGGCACTATCCTGGTCCGCCAGCGCGGCACCCACATCCATCCCGGCGCAAACGTCGGCAAGGGCAAGGACGATACTCTTTTTGCTCTCAAGACCGGCAAGGTCAGCTTCTCCCGTCTTGGGAAGGACCGCAAGCAGGTATCGATCACAGCCGAATGATCCGTAACGTAATAACCCCGTGGCGTACGCTTCGGGGTTTTTTCTGTTTGAGCATCAGGCAAAAATATCTTTTTCGTAAATATGTCTTGACATATCGGACGGTTATATATTACAAATAAAACAGAAATACAGTTCTGAAACATGTTCCGTAACAGAGGAGGAATCACCATGACAAGAAAATACCTCAGCATTCTGATATTCTGCGCTTTGATAATCTGCGCGGTTGTGTTCGGATTAAGTACGAACGCGTCAGCCGCAGAGATCGTCAGATCCGGCTCCTGGGGGGAGAATGTCACTTATACGCTTGACAGCGACGGATTGCTGACAATAAGAGGCGAGGGAGAGATGGCACCTATTCTGAAATACTCGCCATTCCGCGGTGATAAATCCATCAAAAAAATAGTTATTGAACCGGGTATAACATCAATAAGCGATTCCTTTTTTATGGACTGTACTGAACTGACAGACATTGTCATACCGGACAGTGTAACTTCAATAGGCTACTCCGTATTCCACAGCTGCACAGGTCTGACAAGCATAACTATTCCAAAGGGAGTAACGTTTATGGGTGGTTATATGTTCTACGGCTGCACAGCGTTGAAAAGCATAACCATTCCTGAGGGAGTAACATCTATAGGTGAAAAAACGTTTAACGGATGCACAGGGCTGACAAGCATAACCATCCCCAAGGGAGTAACATCTATAGGTGATGATGCGTTCAACGGCTGTACTGCTCTTACAAGCGTGAACATACCGGACAGTGTTACGTCGATTGGCAACAATGCATTCTATGAATGCACCGGAATGACAAACGTGGATTTGCCGGACAGCGTTACATCGATCGGTAATTGGGCGTTTCTGGGCTGTTCCGGTCTTGCAAGCGCGACCATATCGGCAAGCGTAACGGAGATAGGCGAAGGCGCATTCTATGAATGCACCGGACTTACAAAAGTGACCATACAGAATGGCGTAACGTCGATAGGCGAACGCGCGTTCTTTAACTGCGCCTGTCTTAAAAGCCTGACTATACCGGACAGCGTTACATCGATCGGTAATTGGGCGTTTTTGGGCTGTTCCGGTATTGAAAAAGCTGAGGTAACCGCCGGCAATACAGTATATCACAGCGCCGGTAACTGTATTATTGAAACAGATTCAAAAACGCTGATACTGGGATGCAACAACAGCGTTATTCCGGATGACGGCAGCGTAACGTTGATAGGAATGAATTCATTCTGGCGTTGTACCGGGCTTACTGAAGTAACCATTCCGGACAGTGTGACGTCGATAGAAATGGCCGCGTTTGCCGGTTGCTCCGGTCTTACGGAAGTAACTATACCCGGCAGTGTAACTTATATAGGCAACAGTGCATTTGACAGCTGTTCCGGGCTTGTCAGATTAAATATCCATAACGGCGTATCATCTATAGCAAGAGAGGCGTTTCACGGTTGTTCAAAGTTGCTTTCGGTAAAACTTCCCAAGAGTCTCACTTTCATTGATATAAGCGTTTTTTCTTACTGTGCGAAGCTGAGAACAATAAAAGTTGACCCGAACAACAAATTCTATTACAGCTCTGGAAACTGTATTATTGAAAAAGAGAGCAAAACTGTAATAGCCGGTTGCCGGAACAGTGTGATACCTGAAGACGGAAGTGTGACGAGTATAGGACATTATGCGTTCTTTGGTTGCAGCGGACTGCTGCGGTTAGAGATTCCGGACAGCGTGACGCAGATATGGGGGAATGCATTTGCGGACTGCAGCAGCTTGCGGTACTTATATATTCCGGACAGCGTAACATCGATAGGTCGGAATGCGTTTTCCGGCTGCTCATGGTTGACGTGGGTTTCAATCCCGAAAAGTGTTACGGATATAGGAGACTTTGCTTTTAAAAATTGCAGTAAAATAACACTTTTAGTGTACGACAAAAGCGCAGCGCATTATTATGCTATCAGTGAAAACATCAGGTACATTGTTCGGAATGAGAAAACAGTTTCATATGAGCATGATAATAAGAAATACGAGGCTTATTTCAGCCCTGTGCTTTTCTATGACTCGGCAGTGAATTCGAATAATGATCTGGCAATGTTGGCAGGGTTGCTCAGTTGGGAGGCAGAAAACTATGATTACGATGAAAAACAGAATCGTAAGCTGTACCAGGAAATCGGGATCGATTCCGATAATATTGAGACCGGCTATGCAAAAAAAATATTGAAACCTTCATATTGCTATACCGTATGCTACAAGAATATGCTTGTAGACGGAGTTGACACCAATCTGCTGATCGTTACAACGCGAGGGACAATTACTGTATCGGAAGGAGTGGATGATGCTTTAACATACGCAAGTTCCAATTTTTATGATGAGGAGCGGTTTGATGTGTACAATAGTATAAACTCTTATGCTGATGAAGTTGAGAATGGAATTAATGATTTTATAAATAAACATAAGGAACTGAAAAATAAACCGATGAAGATACTGTTTACGGGACACAGTCTTGGCGGCGCGACCGCCAATCTTCTGGGTGCGCGTTACACATATGAGGTCAATAATAACCTGATGCCATATAAGCTCAGCAAAGATGATATTTATGTGTATACTTTCGGGGCATTGGATTCCATCAGCACAAAGGGTACTGTAGACAAAGGGTATGAAAACATTCACAATATCTATAATTGGCGTGATTCATTTGGACCGAACGGTAGATATGGGGCTTTGGTGAATCACAGGGAAGGACTTTTTACGGGGTCAGAATACGGAAAATTCGGTCATCTGGATATGTTTGAAACTCAGGAGAGCACCTGGTTTGGGACCGAAGCGCATAATATGCCGGCCTATCTTGACGCTCTCAGGGACGGAGACGTAAGATACGAGGACTCAAACGATCAAAGATACGCGAATATCTGCTGCCCGGTGGACGTGAAGATTTACCGGGACGGCGAACTTGTGGGCGAGGTGAAGGACAACGAAGTGGTCGAAAGCGTTACCGTGATCCCGATCGCCGTTGTCGGAGATGAAAAACACATATTGCTGCAGGGTTATTATGACTATACCTTTGAGATCGCTGCCACCGACGGCGGCACAATGGAATATTCCGTTGGTGACGCAGGCACAGGGAAAACGCTGCAGAAATTCGAAAACGTCGTGCTGGAAAAAGGCAAAACGCTGCAAAGCGCAGTTCCGGAAGACGCAGGTCCGGAGGATATAAAGCTCATAGTCGTCGACCCGTCTGGACAGCCCGTTGCGGAAGTAAACGACGACGGTACGGAGACCGAAATAAAACCGGCGTATATCCCCGGCGACGTGGACGGCAACGGTCAGATCCTTGCCGACGACGCCCGGCTCGCTCTTCGCGCTTCGGCAAAACTCGAAACGCTTGACGAAATACAGAAAAAAGCCGCCGACGTGGACGGCAGCGGCGACGTTCTCGCGGATGACGCGAGACAGATACTCCGCTTCTCCGCGAAACTTCAGCATGAGTTTGTGAAGAAGTAAGGATATATCAATCAACCGGAGAGGGCCCGAGCCTTCTCCGGTGATGTTTATTCCCGATTTTCAAATTTCTTTTTCAGCTTCTCATAAACCTCCGCCGGTATCTCCGGATTGCCTTTTGAGTATGACGGGAGCAGCATATCCCCGGCGGCTTTCGGATCGGTGCATCTGGTGTCGTTTCTCCATTTTTCGCGTTCCTCTTTGTTCCGGAGGTCCGGGATGTCCATGGGGCTGCCGCCCTCCAGCGCGGAGAAATAGGCGAACATACCGGGCAGGAACATATCCAGAGCTTCGTAGATATCTATTACGTCCGCCTGTTTGTTGCCCAGCAGGTGCCTTACGACGTTGTACATCATATAGTAATCCGAGCCCATATGCCCAAGGTCGCCGGCGGTCTCCGTCAGGTCGTCGTCGGTCCTTGTGTCGCTGAATTTGCCGTCTCCGCTGCCTTCGACCTCGTCGCAGTCCATGAGCAGGGTCTTTACGGCGCCGTTTTTCGCGTTCTCCCTGGCGCTTTCCATATTGCCCATGGAACCGTAGACCGAGTACCAGATGCTGTATTTTGAGGGCCCCACGCCCTGCACGCACTTGACCGGCGCGCCGTTTTCGAGCGTGATGATCTCCACGCCGAAGGCGCCCGCCTTCGCGCCCATGCGTTTCATCCTCGCGTTGAAGGGCGCCTCAAAACCGCTGACTTTCACGGGGCGCAGACCGGAGATGTGGATGATCGGCCCTGTGGCGTGAGTGCAGTAATAGAACGCGCTCATATTGTTGCGCCAGTGGTCCGGGTCGCCGTAAGTTATCTTCTCCCAGCCGACCTCGCAATTGTGCATATATTCGCCCTCGCCGTATTCGAACGAGCCGAATTTCCCGGCGCGGAACAGCTTCCTCATCTTGCGGGGCGCGGGCATATAGCAGCAGTTCTCGCCGTACATATATTCCATGCCCGTTTCTTCTATGGTTTCAATAAGCTCCACAGCCTCTTTCATCGTCTGTACGGGCAGAACCTCGCTGAAGACGTGTTTGCCTGCCCGCATGGCTTTGATTGCAAAAGGCGCGTGCTCGTTCGCGTAATTCGCCAGGATAACGCAGTCCATATCCTCTTTGATGAATTCGTCGAAATCGGTGAACATTTTTATCCCGGCGCCGAATTGCTCCGCGCATTCGGCGAGCCATTTTTCGTTTTTGTCACAGATCGCAACAAGCGTGGAATCGTCCGCTTTTGCGCAGTATTCCATCATTGTCCTGCCCCTGCCCGCTCCGAAGACGCCGAATTTTATCCTGCGTTCGGGGACGTCTTTGTAAAGCGTTTTATAGAAAGAGCCGTCGAAGTATACCATATCCAGCTTTTCGATATCCCACTCTTTCATAAATGCCCGCCAGCGCTCCGGCATCATATAGTCGTACTCGACGGGCCTGAAGCCTGCTGCCAGATAGCTGCGCACTGCGGCGGGGCGGTTCTCGCCCGTCACAAGCTCGGTTATCGCGACTCCGCGTCCGTGCAGCGCCTGAAGAGCGGCGGGAAGCAGGTATTTCGCAAGGCCCCTGCCCCGGAAGTCCTTTCTGATTCCCACCTGATGCAGACAGCCGCGGTCGGTGTCCCTCCATATAAAACCGGTGACGGTTCCGATATGCTCGCCGTTGTAATCGAGGAAGTGGATATCCCGTTCGGGGACGATCACTTTGAAACTCAGTATTTCGCGTTCAAAGGCCTCTTCGTCCGTCAGATCGTCGATAAGGCGTCCGCCGCGCAGACATTCGCACCAGGCGTGTATATCGGCTTCGGAAGAAAAGCGGGAAAGTGAATAACCCCCGGGCAGTTCCGGCATGATAACGGGATCGGACATATCCCTGTATAATTTGAGCATTGACATAAAACTTGCCTCCGTGGATGATTTATTTTAGATGCGGCAGAATCCCAGGACCGTATCACAGTTCCTCCATTGTCACAAAATCCCTGAACCTGATATGCCGCACGGTGCTTGTGCTGTAATCTATATCGTCGTTTGTGATCACGATCTTCTGACATGAGTTGTCCAGCTTTGAGAAAGCGCCGAATTCCCGTTCATAAGCCTTTTCCTCCGCTACGGAATACGCTGCCTGAATGAAGTATTGTTTATTTCCCTTGTTGGCGACAAAATCAATCTCCTGCTTTCCGTCGTGATAGACCTGAAGACTGTAGCCCATATAAATGAGTTCGTTGTATATAATATTTTCAAAATTATGGGTGAGGTCGTATCTTCTGTTCAGAACACGTATCGAATTCAGCGCGACGTCCTCATCGTAGACTTTTATGTAATATTCGAGTTCGCGTCTGGATTTTGCGGAATACTTTTTTACTGTCGCGATGGCGTAAGCCTCCTCAAGATACCCGATATATTTTGTGATCGTGGTCACGGAACATGGTAGCCCTTCGTTTTTCAGATATTTTTCGATGGATCGGGCGGAAAAAATGCGGGAGTTTGATAGAAATATGAAATTTGCCAGTCGCTTAAAAACTTCCGTTTTGCGGATGTTGTACCGGTTGATGATATCATTGAGAATGATCGTTTCATTCAGCTCATTAAGGTAGATTCTCTGCGTGTTCTCGCTGTTGTATTCTATTCTTTTCGGAAATCCGCCCCAGATAATATAGTCGGAAAGAGAGACTTCTTTTCCGAGCTGATGCGCGTACTCATTTAATTCTCTGTACACGAAGGGCCGTATTCGGAACGGGACGTACCTGCCGGACAGTTCCTTTGTGAATTCCCGGGAGAGCAGTTTGGAATTTGAACCGCTGATGAACACCGAGCAGTTTCTGATCCTGAGAGTTCTGCATGCTCCCGCCCAACCGCTGACTCTCTGGACTTCGTCGAGAAAAACATAGCATAATGACTCTTTGCGATGATTTTCAACGTAGTCCAGCAGTGCGAGCTCGTCCGGGATCGCGGAGAGAACGGCGGTATCCTCAAAATCGAGAAAAACGATATTGTCTGTTTTTGATCTTATTTCCTCTGTTATTTCCCGGAGTATTACCGATTTCCCGCATCTGCGGATGCCGGTGATGACTTTTATCAGATCACTGTCATAAAAATCCCGTATCGGTTCCGTATATTTTTCCCGTCTGATCATGTGACATTTTCTCCGTATTATAATCTTCGTTTGTTATTATACTCCGGTTTTTAAAAATTGTCCAGTAGTATTGGACAATTTTTTTAAAAATAAATTATTGTCCAATACTACTGGACAATTTTATTATACATCGAAAAATTGTCCAATAGAAAATACCGTTGCCGGATATTTCAGATATGAATTTAACCGCTTTAACTTGCAAACGGCGTAAAAACGGAGTATAATGCCGATACGCAGGATCATGATGGGGCATGATATTCGGGGCGGTCTTATACGCGCGGATATCTCTGTATTCATGAAAGAATATATATCGTCTTTATAAGGAAGGAAGCGCAAAATGTCAGAAGGTTATTTCGACGGTTCCATGCCGCGGAAGGTTCTGGAGTATTATCTCTCTCACGCCGCGACGGCACAGTGGATATATGCGAGCAAAACGCTCGATGACGATATAAGGGTAATAAAAAAGACGGGGCTCAAGTTTCTGGGGCGGGCCTCCGGTATATGGAAGGGCGAGGAGCCGGACGACGTCCACTTTGAGATGTCCCGGGTCGCCGCCGAAAAAATACACGCCGCAGATCCGGAGATCATCCTGCAGGCATGTTTATTTGAGATAGTTTACCGCGAAGACGTTGAGCCGGTAAAAGTCCCGGAATACGTCTTCCGTGATTTCGGACTGGAGCCGGAGGACAGGAACTTTGACTTTGACGCCTGTTTATGCCCTCCGGGCACCTGCACCTGGCACAATATGCCCGATATCTCCGCTCCCGAGGCTCAGATGTGGTTCTATTACCGCGGCACGCGTTATATCGACTGCGGCTACGAGGCCTTCCACATGGGGCAGATACACCTTTACACCGGGCGCGACAGGGCGTATAAGGGAGTAGGCAAAGTCATGGAAATGCTGCGCGAGTACGGCAGAAAACACGCCAGACGCCATAAGGTGATTTTCGACGCTCACTCGCATTCGCTCGTGGTGAACGGACGCTCGCTGCTTGATTACAACGCGATGCCTCTCACCCGCTTCCCGATCGTCGGTATGCCGGGCGAGAAGCTCGTGCTTGTGCGCGAGGGCAAGTCCGGCGGCGGTATCTCGCCCGAGGGCGTTTATGAGAAGGCTCTGCCGTTTTTGTATGAGTATGACAACTGGGGCGGCAAGGATCATTGGGCGCATGAAAACCTCTCCTATGAGGAGAGAGCCTGGGCGCAGTGGTGGGGCTACGATCAGATAACCTGGTTCGCGGAACAGCCGGAGGAGGAACGCAACAAGTTCCTGGAGTACACTTTTAAATGGACTGCGGTCAACAATCCGGACGCGTATTTCGCTTTTCCGCTCAGACGCCCCATCGGAAACGACTATTATCAGCTCAACGACAGATCGGACGCGTGCCCGAACGGCTTTTCACAGGAAGACGCCGTCGCCCGCATCTTAAGCGAGGGCTACGAAAAATACAGGCGTTTCGCCAATCCCGGCGACATCCTTGATTTCGGCGGAAAGGACGTCGACGACCCGGAAACGGGCGTGCGTTACCCCGAAAAGGTGGTCGCCTACGGTTCTTTCCAGCCATGGGTCGGCGCCGTTGAGAATGACTCCAACAGCGAGATCACGCGTATGTATTACATTGGCGGCGGTAAATACGCCCTCTCGTTCATTATGCCTTTTGCCGGCGAGTACGACCTGGGCGTGTCCACATGGGGGACTCTTTCCGCCTGCGTCAGCACTGCGCACCCGTTCCCGTATTCCGGCACCGGGCACAAAGGCACGTTCACCGTCCCCCGCGACAACTGCATCGTCAGGGTGGAGTATGAGTATATGACGGACAGAGTGGAGTGTGTGTTTGTCAATTAGCAATGTGCTGATAATGTGCAATGTGCAATTAGCAATGTGCAATTGCGCCGAACCTGGATATGGCCACTGACATTTCGCCGCCCCGTTGGCATGCTGACGGGGCGGCAGATTTTTTTACGGTTTACGAAAAGCTGGGAGATTTGTTATTTTTACTGTTGTTCAGTCTTTAACGCTATTACACATTGCGCTGTACAGGGAAATAGCTGTTGACGTT